>JBPCNA010000120.1:0-26258 GCA_051001735.1 Solirubrobacteraceae bacterium | reverse complement strand
GAGCTCGAGGAAGGCCAGCGCCGGCCCTGCTGCTGGCCGGGATGCAAGCACCGCGAGCGCCCCGTCAGGGAGCAGCCGCGTTAGTCATGGCGAGAGAGAAGCCCTCGCTCATGAGCCCCAATCCCGGTCCCGAATCATTACGGGTGATGGTTTGAGTTTGACATCAGACGTTCTTGCAAATCTCGTCGATCCCGTATCGCAGCCCATGCCCAGCCGCTGGGCAGGGGCGCCCTCAACCAGCCCTGGGCCACGGCCGATAGCCGCTTGACGCTCGACGTCGCGCCGGCGACCACGGAGGGCCGGTGGCTCCGCCACGCCCCCAGACACCGACCCGGGGCGGCGTCCGGTCCCGCCTGAGGACAACCCGCTGGCGGCGCCGCGACTCCGGACGCCCTCGGGGGTTACGACACGCGTGCCGGCGCGATGCCGGCCCCTCTTTCGACCGCGAGGAGCCTCGCCAGATGCACCGTGTCCGTCTCACCCTTGCCCTCGGCGCCTGCGCAGTCCTGGCCCTGCCCGCCGCCGCCTCGGCCCGCCCCGGCAGCCGCAGCTTCGTCGCCACCTACCCAATCGCCTCCACCCTCTGCGCCAAGGTGGCCGCCGGCCATACCCCGCCGCGCCTGGCCGGGTCGACCGCCCAGCTCTCCGCCGCCTGCGCCACGCTGAAGACGAGCTTTACCAACGCGCAGAACGCCTACAACACGACGGTCGCCCCCCTGCGCCAGCAGGCTCTCGCCGCGATCACCACGCTGCGGGCGACCTGCAAGGCCGCCCGGGCCGCGCACAACCACGCGGCGTGCAAGACGGCGCGCGCAACCACCAAGACTCTCCTGGCCCAGATCCGCGCGCAGGTCCGCGCCGCCGCCGTCGCCTACCACGCGGCCGTCGACGCCGCGCGCAAGACGTTCTGGGCCACCGTCCGCGCCCTTCCCAAGGCGTCGACGCTCGCCGCCGACAAGACCGTCGGCCCCGGCCCGGTGACCACGCTGCCGTCGAGCACGGCGGTGGCGAACGCCTAGGGCGTTCCGACAGCCGCTCGCTCACGCGGGCGAGCGGCTGAAGAACCGCGGGCTTACGACAGGCGCACTCTGAGCGGCCCGGCCGCGGCGGCCGGCAACCCGACGGCGGCGCGGCTGCGGGCGACGATCGAGCCGCCCGACAGCCGGGCCTGGGTCGAGAGCGCGAGGGAAACGGCCCAGCGCCCGCCGACGGCGACTGCGCTCCGCGACCGGTGGATGACGCCGCCGCGGTAGCGGGCGCTCAGCTCGACCGTGACCCGCCCCCGGTAGGTCGGCTCGATCGTCCCGACGACGCGCAGGGTGGCGCCGCGCAGCGTGTGGCTGGCGATCCGCAGGCGGGCCGACGCCGCCGGCGGGCAGACGTAGTCGCCGTCGAGGCCGCCCGCCGCGTACTGGGCGAGCTCGACCGGAGCACCCGAGAACGACTCCTGGCAGCGCGCCTTTGCCGCACCGAGGGAGCCGACGCCGGCGATCCAGTCGGGCGAGCTCCGGGGGAACTTGGTCGAGGTCGCGTCGAGGCCGGTGATCGCCAGCCACTGTGTCCCGGTCGAGTAGAAGCCGATCGTCCCGCGCGCGCCCGAGAGCCGCAGCCCGGCGACGAAGCCCTGGACGGTCGCGACGTTGACCGCCGCCCAGACCGGTATGTCGGTCGGCTTCGCCCACGAGCTGACCGTCTCGATGTCGAGCCACCACGGCACGAGGCTCGGGTCGACGCCGCCGTTGGCGGCGACGACCTGCTGGTAGCTGAAGCCGGCGCGCAGCGCGCCGTAGAGATAGCCGCAGGCCGGGCTCCAGGTCCCGTCGCACGCGCCGAAGGGAGTGGCCTCGGACGTCTGCGTCGGCCAGTCGGCGACCCGCGGGCCGGGATCGGCGGTGTTGACGTAGAGGGAGGCCCGAGGCTCCGACGGGCCGGCTTGGCCGGGCAGCACGGCCGCCCAGCCGAGCTCGACCGCGAGACAGGGGTTGACGTTGTTGGCGAGGCCTCCGTTGACCCCGACGACGGCGAAGGCCGCGCCGGTCGGGAGCGTCTGCCCGCAGAGTGGATAGGCGACGTCGTATCCGGTGGGCGCCGCGGCGGCGGCGGCCGGCCCGGCCAGGAAGGCTGCCGAGAGCACCGCGAGCCAGACGCATCTCGACGCTCGCATCGAGCTCAGCCTATCCGCCCCGCGTTCAATACAGTGGCGCGATGACGGGGGAGCGCCGCGGGTCCGGCGGCTGGGACGAGCTGCTGGTGGGTGACGGCGACGTCGCCCCCGGCGGCGAGTGGCACTCGGCGCTCTACGCGATCACCGTCGAGCAGTTCAACGCCGCCGCCGACGCGATCGGGCTCGAGCCGGAGCTCCGCACCCGGCTGCTCGAGCCGCGGCGGGCGCTGGTGGTGAACTTCCCCGTCCGCATGGATTCCGGCGTCGTGCGCTCGTTCACCGGCTACCGCGTCCAGCACACGCTGGCCATCGGCCCGACCAAGGGCGGCATCCGCTACGCCGCCGGCGTCTCGCTCGGCGAATGCGCGGCCCTGGCGATGCTGATGACCTACAAATGCGCGCTGCTCGGCCTGCCCTTCAGCGGCGCCAAGGGCGGCGTCCGCTGCGACCCCAACCGGTTGAGCGTCGGCGAGCTCGAGCGCGTGACCCGCCGCTACGCCGCCGAGCTGATCCCGGTGATCGGTCCCGACCGCGACATCCCGGCCCCCGACATGGGGACCGGCGAGCGTGAGATGGCCTGGTTCATGGACACCTACTCCCAGCAGGTCGGCTACGCCGTCCCGGAGATCGTGACCGGGAAGCCGCTCGTCCTCGGCGGCACGGTCGGCCGCCAGGCGGCGACCGGCGGCGGCGTGGTGATCTGCCTCGAGGCGGCGCTCGAGAAGCTCGGCCGCGAGGTCGCCGGATCGCGCGTCGTGGTCCAGGGATTCGGCAACGTCGGCGGGGTGATCGCCCGCGAGCTCCATGAGCGCGGCGCCCTGATCGTCGGCTTGAGCGACATCAGCGGCGCCATCACCGATCCGGCCGGGCTCGACGTCCCGACGCTCCTCGCCTGGTCGCTCGAGGGATCGCGCTTCATGCGCGACTGGCCGGGCGCCGTCCACGTCAGTCGCACCGAGGTGCTCGAGGTGCCCTGCGACGTGCTCGTCCCCGCCGCCCTCGAGCGCCAGATCGACGCCGAGCGGGCGCGGCGGATCTCCTGCGAGCTCGTCGTCGAGGCGGCCAACGGGCCGACCACCCCGGAGGCCGACGCGATCCTCGCCGACCGGGGCATCACCGTCGTCCCCGACATCCTGGCCAACGCCGGTGGCGTGACGGTCAGCTACTTCGAGTGGGTGCAGGACCAGCAGAAGTTCTTCTGGGGCGCCGACGAGGTGGCCACCCGTATGCGGGCGCTCATGCACGACGCCTTCGACCGGGTGATCGACTGCGCTGAGCGCCTCGACGTCAGCTGGCGCACGGCGGCCCTGGCGGTGGCGATCGAGCGCGTCGCCGAGGCGGCGCGGATGCGGTCGCTCTATCCGTGAGACCGGCGCCGGCGGCCCTCGTCGGGTAGGAGCAAGGCGCCGGGCGGCCTCTTCTTCCCCGCGCTCTCCTCGCCCGGACCCGGACCGGCCGCAAACCGAAGGTTCGCCCCCGAACTCTTCTACATTGTGTCCGAAAACCGGACCAAAGGTAGAAAGCCTCCGCCGAGCACGCGCGAAGCCCCCCCGGGCGGCGCCTCCGCCTCCCGGTAGCTAGGAGCGGCGTCGGGCCGAGCCGGGGAGCTGCTCCTGGATGTAGATGTCCTCCTCGGTGTCGCCGCTCGGCGCGATCGCCATCAGCTGCTGGAGGCGCCCGACCTGGAGGGCGACGACGAGGCGCTGGGAGCTGGTCAGGGCCTCGACGCTCACCGTGATGCCGTGGTCCTGGTGCTCGATCCGCAGCGCGGCGAGCTGCCGCGCCTGCGGCTCGCTCAGCCGGAACGGACTGTCGGCGAACTGCGCCGCGAGCTCGTCGGGATCGAGCTCGAACCAGACGTGGGCCTTGCCGTTGCTGTGGACGCCCCACCGGGAGGCGGCTGCCTCGACCAGCTGGAGTCCGTAGCCGTCCTCGGTGCGCAGGCCGGCGGTCGCCTCCGGGGGCGCCACCTTGGCGCCGTTGGAGACGGCCATCCACAGGGTTCCCGCCGTGGCCGCCAGGCGCATGCGGATCGGCGCGCCGGGCGGCGGGTGATCGTCGAGGAAGGCGTTGGTGACGAGCTCCGAGCCGAGCAGACGGGCAACGTCGAGCCGGGCCTCGTCGACCCCGTTGGCCCGGGCGAACGTCTCGATCGCGTCGCGAGCCAGGGCAGGCGCCTGGGGCGTGCTCTCGAACTCCAACGTCTGGTCGACTCCGATCACGACTGACTCGCTCTCCGCTCCTCGTTGTCTGGTGTGGGCTGCCCAGCTCCCGCTCGGCCGAAACCCGGCGGCCCCGCCCGACCGGGCAGGGATCCATTCTCGCGCCGTGCCATTGTGGGGGGGTGGTTGACGCCGGAGTGGTGATCGGGCTGCTTGGCGCCGTCGGCCTGCTCGGGGCCCTCGCCCGGCGCCTCGGCCTGCCTCACCCGACCGTCCTCGTGGTCGGCGGGCTCCTGATCGGCGGGCTTCCCGGCGTGCCGGACGTGCGTCTCGATCCCGATCTCGTCCTCCTCGGGTTCCTCCCGCCCCTCGTCTACGCGGCGTCCTTCCGGGCGTCGCGCTTCGATCTGCGAGCCGGCGTCCCCCACATCCTCACCCTGGCCGTCGGGCTCGTGGTCGTCACGATCGCGGCGGTCGCCCTCGTCGGCCACTACGTCGCCGGCCTGGCCTGGGTCCCCGCCTTCGTCCTCGGCGCCCTCGTCGCTCCCACCGACCCGGTCTCGGCCAGCGCCGTCGTGCGCCGGGTGCGGGCCCCCGAGCGGATCGTTGCCATCCTCGAGGGCGAAGCGCTGATCAACGACGGGACCGGCCTCGCCGCCTTCCAGGTGGCGGTGGCCGCCGCGGCCGGCGGCTTCTCGCTCGGCCACGGGATCGGCGAGTTCGCTTTGATCTCGCTCGGCGGCACGGCGGTCGGCCTGATCGCCGGCTGCCTCGTCGTCGGGTTGCGCCGGCGGATCGACCACCTCGCCACCGAGGTCGTCATCGGCCTCACCGCCGCCTTCGGGTCCTACCTCGCGGCGCGGGCGCTCGGCTTCTCCGGCGTGCTCGCCGCCGTCGCCGCCGGGCTCTACGTCGGCCACCGAGCCGAGGCGATCAGCTCGCCCGAGGTCCACCGGCTCGGCGAGCGATTCTGGGACGCCGTCACCTACCTGCTCGAATCGCTCCTCTTCCTTCTGATCGGCCTCCAGTTCCTGCTCATCCTCCGCGGACTGCCGAGCACGAGCGCGTGGACCCCGCTCGGCGAGGCGGTCGCCGTGCTGGCCGCGGCGGTGCTGCTGCGCTTCGCCTGGATGTACACCTTCGCCCATGGCCTCTCGCTGCTCGGGCGCGTCCTACCCGACCGGGTCGAGCCCCTCCGGCGCGCCGAGCTGACCGTGCTCGGCTGGAGCGGGATGCGCGGGGCCCTGTCGCTGGCCGGGGCGCTGTCGATCCCGCTCCTGGCCGGCGGCCGCCCCTTCCCGGCCCGCGACGAGGTGATCTTCCTCGTCTACGCCGTCGTCCTCGGCACCCTGATCGTCCCCAGCCTCACGCTCGAGCGCCTCGTCCGCCGCCTCGGGCTCGCCCAGAGCTAACCGGTTCGAAGGGGCGGCGCGCGGGTAGCCGGGGCAGCCAGTGTCCGGCCCCGGCCCTCCCGCTCCGATCGACCCCGTCCGGGGACGCCTTGGCTGAGACGCGCCACGAGTTCGGCCGCCTGCTCGCGGTCTACCTGCCGATCGCCGTCGCCGTCCTCGTGGTGGTGCTCGCGGCCCTGGCCTACGTGGTCGTGCGCTTCCGCCACCGCCCCGGCCGCTCGGTCTCCCGCAGGACGGAGGCCCCCCGGGCGGAACTCGCCTACGTGCTGGTGCTCGCGGCGATCGTCGCCGCGCTCGTCACGGTCACCTTCCGCCGCGAGTCCCGCGTCGACGCGCTCGCGGCGACCCCGGCGCTCCGGGTGGCGGCGACCGCCTCGGACTGGCGCTGGCGCTTCGACTACCCGGCGCAGGGCATCACCGAGATCGGCCCCACCGCCGACGCTCCGACCGATCTCTACGTGCCGGCCCGGCAGACGATCGAGTTCTCCCTCATCTCCCTCGACGTCGTCCACGCCTTCTACATCCCCTACGAGGACTTCCAGCGCGAGGCGTTCCCCCGCTTCGTCAACCGCTTCGACCTCGTCTTCCCGACGGCGGGCGTCCGGACGAGCGGCTCGTGCAACGAGTTCTGCGGGGTCGGGCACACGCGCATGCGCTTCACCGTCCACGTCCTCGCCCCCGCGGCCTTCGCCGCCTGGGTCACCCAGCGCCGACACGCCGTCGGACCATGAGCACGCAGGCGGTCGCGGCGCCGCCGCTCGGCTTTCTCGGCCTGATCGGGGCGACCGACCACAAGCGCATCGCCAAGCGCACCGCGGTCGTCGCCTTCGCCTTCTTCGGGGCCGGCGGGATCCTCGCCCTGCTGATGCGCGCTCAGCTGGCGACGCCGGCCAGCCACCTGATCGGCACCGACGCCTACGACGCGCTCTTCACGATGCACGGCTCGACGATGATCTACCTCTTCATGGTGCCGATGGCGGTCGCCCTCGGCGTCTACTTCGTCCCGCTGCAGGTGGGCGCCGCCGAGATCGCCGGACCGCGGATCGCCCTCGCCGGGTTCTGGCTCTACGTCTCCGGCGGCCTGACCATGTGGTCGGGCTACCTGACGGTCAACGGCCCCGGCAAGGCCGGCTGGACCGCCTTCGACCCCCTCTCGGACACGCCCCACACGCCTGGAGTGGGCATGGACTTCTGGATCTTCGGCGTGATGCTGGTCACGCTGGGGACGCTCCTCCTCGCCGCCTGCGTGCTGGCCACGATCGTCGCCCGCCGGGCACCGGGGATGACCATGCTCCGGATGGCGCCGTTCACCTGGACGATGCTGGTCACCTGCCTGATGGTGGTGGCGGCCTTCCCCGTGCTCGTCGTGGCCATGGGCCTGCTCTGGGTGCAGCGCGAGTTCGGCGGAGTGTTCAACCCCGGCGGCGGCCCGATCGCCTACCAGAACCTCTTCTGGTTCTACGGCCATCCCGTCGTCTACGTGATGTTCTTCCCCTTTGTCGGGGCGGTCGCCGAGGTGGTCTCGGTCCACTCGGGGCGCCGCTTCTTCGGTCACCGGGCGTTCGCCGTCTCGCTGCTCGCCTTCACCGCCCTGTCGACCAGCGTCTGGGCGCACCACATGTTCACCACCGGCCAGGTCGCCAACCGCTACTTCGCGCTCACCTCGACCGCCCTCGCCATCCCGGCCGGGATCGAGTACTTCGACATGATCGCCACACTGGCCGGCGGCAGCATCCGCCTGCGCACGCCGATGCTCTTCGCCCTCGGCTTCCTCGCCCAGTTCCTGATCGGCGGGCTGACGGGAATCCTGCTCGGCTCGCCGCCGGTCAACTACGCCGAGCACGCCACCTACTTCGTCATCGGCCACTTCCACTACACGCTGTTCGCCGGCAGCCTCTTCGGCTTCTTCGCCGGCGTCTACCACTGGTTTCCCAAGGTCACCGGGGTGATGCTCGGCGAGCGGCTCGGCCGGCTCCATTTCTGGGTCATGGCGCTCGCCGCCAACCTGACCTTCTTCCCGATGCTGATCCTCGGCTGGGAGGGCATGCGCCGGCGGGTCGACTCCTATCCGGCCTCGTCGGGCTGGCAGCTGCTCAACGACCTCTCGACCGCCGGTGCCGCCCTGATCGCCGTCTCGGTCCTGATCTTCCTGGTCAACCTCGTGCGTTCGCTACGCCACCCGATCGCGGCCGGCCCGGACCCGTGGGGCGGGCACACGCTCGAGTGGGCGACGAGCTCGCCGCCGCCGCGTCACAACTTCGACGCGCTGCCCCCCGTCCGCTCCCCGGCGCCGCTGCTCGACCTGCGGGAGGCGGCGGCCGCGAAGGGAGCCCCGGCATGACCCGACCGCCGCCGGCCGAGACGGCCGGCTGGCGCCCGTCGGCGGCGCCCTTCGGCTTCTGGGCGGTCCTCCTCGGCGCCCTCGCCGGCCTCCAGGCCGCCTTCGGCGGCTCGACCCTCCCGGTGCTCCTCCAGGCCGCGGCGGCCACGGTGAGCGGGAGCATCTCGCTCGGCCTTCTGCTCGCCTCCCGCCGGCAGCGCCGCCGGCCCGGCCGCCGCCTCGCGGTGCCCGAGCTGAGCATGCCCACCCCGCTCGCGGCGATCTCGGTGGCGGCGATCGTCAGCGGCGCGACGATCGGCAGCTGGCTCATCATCGGCGGCGTCCTCGGCCTGGTCCTGGCCGGGGGCGGCCTCGTCCGCGAGCACCGCGCCGAGCGCCGGGCGCGCCTGCCCGCCACCCGACCGGAGTCCGGCCGGTGAGGACGCCGACGCCGCTCGACGTCCTCGGCACGTGGTGGCTCGATCCGCCGCTCCTGCTCGCCCTGGCGCTGAGCGCCGCGCTCTACCTCGGCGCCGCCCGGCGCGTCGCCGGCGACGACCGACGGCGCGGACGGCGGTGGCCGGCGCGGCGGACCCTCGCCTTCCTCACGGGGCTGGCCGCGATCGCCGCGGCGCTCCAGTCGGGGCTCGACGGCTACGCCGGGCAGCTGCTCTCGATCCACATGATCGGCCACCTCGTGCTCGTCCTCGTGGCCGCCCCCCTCCTCCTCGCCGGGGCGCCGGTCACGCTGGCACTCCGCGTGGCGGCTCCGGGGCCGCGGCAGGCGCTGGCCAGCGCGCTCCGCCGACCGGCGCTCCACCGCCTCGCCCACCCGGCCACCGGGCTCGCGGCGATCGGCGGCGTCATGTTCGCCACCCACCTCACGCCGCTCTTCGGCCTCGCCCTCGCCGACCCGCTCGTCCACGTCACCGAGCACATGCTCTACCTCGTCGCCGGGCTCGTCTTCTGGGCGGTTCTGATACCGCCGGGACCGGCGCCGCACCGGCTCGACGGGATCGGCCAGGTCGTCTACCTGATGCTCGGCATGCCCCTGATGAGCGTAGTCGGGGTGATCCTCGAGACCGACGGCGCCGCGCGCTACCACGCCTACCTGGCCCCGGCCCGCCGCCTCGGCATCTCGGCGCTCGGCGACGAGCGTCTCGCCGGGACGATCATGTGGGTCGCCGGGACGCTGCTGATGGGCGTGATCACCCTGAGCCTCGCCTGGCGCTCGATCGTGGCCGAGGAGCGGCGGGCGGAGGCCCGCGAGACCTACGCCGACCGGCCACCCGAGCCCCAACCCGAGCCCCAACCCGAGCCCGAGCCCCAGCCCGAGCCGGAGCCCGAGCCGGAGACGGTGGCGGTCGAGCTCGTCGGGGGGCAGGGCGGGTGAGCCGGCGCGAGCCGAGGCGTCACCGCCGCGTCGCCCTCGTCGTCGCGGTGATCCTCGGCGGTCTCGGCGTCGACGGGATCGCCGCCGGCGGCCAGGTCCCGGCACCCGCGGCGAGCACCAAAGCCCCGGCGGCGACCGCCGCGGCGGGGCACGGCCTGTTCGTCGAGGGCTGCTCCTTCTGCCACGGCGACGACGCCCGGGGCGTTCCCGGCCGGGGCCCTTCCCTGATCGGGGTGGGCGCGATGGCCGCCGACTTCTACCTGTCGACCGGCCGCATGCCCCTGTCGGATCCGCACGCCTACCCCGAGCGCTCGAAGCCCGCCTATCCGCGGCCGCAGATCGACGCCCTCGTCGCCTACGTCGCGAGCCTGGGCGGACCCCCGATACCCGCAGTTGACCCGAGCAGGGGCAACCTCTCCCAGGGCGAGCGGGCGTTCGCCCTCGACTGCGCGGGCTGCCACCAGATCATCGCCCGCGGCGGGATCGTCACCGGCAGCGCGGCGCCGCCGCTCCAGGAGGCGACGCCGGCCCAGATCGGCGAGGCCGTGCGCGTCGGGCCCTACCTGATGCCCCGCTTCTCGGCCACAGAGATCACCCCGCAGACGGTGAACTCGCTGGCCCGCTACATCGCCTACACCCGCAACCCCGCCGACCGCGGCGGGTGGGGCATCGGGCACATCGGACCGATCCCCGAGGGCATGGTGGCGTGGCTGCTCGCGCTCAGCGGCCTGATCATCGTCGCCCGGGTGATCGGGGAGCGGACGACGTGAGGAACCCGCCGCGCGCCGTCCGCTGGCTGCTCGCGCTGCTCGTGCTCCGGCGGCTGCGGCACGGCCACGGGAAGCCGCCGGAGCCGCCCTACGGGACCGAGCCGTCACCGGAGACGGAAGCCGCGGCCGGCGCCGGCCGCGAGGTGGGCGCCGACCCGCGGGCCGAGCTCGGCGTGGCCGCAGCCCTGCTGGCCGCCGGTGCCCTCGGCGCGGCCTTCTGCGTGATCTACGCCTTCGACGGGAGCAACACCCAGTTGCTGGGGCTCTCCTTCGGCCTCGGCCTCCTGGCCGTGGCCGCCGCGCTGATCCTCGCCGCCCGCCGAGTCTTCCCCCGAGAGACGGCGGTCGAGCCGCGGCCGGTGCTGGCCGAGCGCCGAAGGGGCGCCGAGGAGGAGGTCTCGGGCGAGCTGGGCGCGGCGGCCGACGGCGTCTCGCGGCGCGGCCTGCTCAAGGGCGCGGCCGGCGCGGCCGGCGTCGGGCTGGGCGCCGCGGCGATCGTCCCCCTCGTCTCGCTCGGCCCCAACGTCGGCCGCACCATCGACACCACGCCGTGGCACCGGGGCGTCGTCCTCGTCGACGAGGCGGGCGCGCCGATCCGCGCCGAGGACGTCATCGAGGGCTCGTTCGCGACCGCGTTCCCGGCGGGCGCCGACATGCGCCTGCTCGGGTCGCCGGTCGTCGTCGTCCGCGTCCCGCCCGCCATGCTCCGGCTCCCGCCGGGCCGCGCCGGGTGGGCACCCGAGGGCCTCCTCGCCTTCTCGAAGATCTGCACCCACGCGGGCTGCGCGATCGCCCTCTACCGGTCGCCTCTGGACCAGCAGACCTCGCGCCAGTCGCCGGCGCTGGTCTGCCCGTGCCACTACTCGACGTTCGAGGTGAGCACGGGGGCGACGGTCCAGTTCGGCCCGGCGGGCCGGCCCCTGCCGCAGCTTCCGCTCGCCGTGCGGGCCGACCGCGTGCTGGTCGCGGGCGGCGGCTTCTCCGGCCCGGTCGGCCCGTCGTGGTGGGACGTCGACCGCGAGGGGCCGACGGCGTGAGCCGCCGCGCGAAACGCTCCGGCGTGAGCCGCCGCGCGAAGCGCTCAGACGAGGGCGCCGAAGCGATCCGCTTCGTCGACGAGCGACTGGGGGCGTCGTCGCTCGTGCGCAAGGCGCTCCGCTACCTCTTCCCCGACCACTGGTCGTTCCTGCTCGGCGAGATCGCCCTCTACTCGTTCCTCGTCCTGATCGCGACCGGCATCTATCTCGCCCTCTTCTTCCGCGACAGCGTGTCCGAGCTCGTCTACCACGGGTCGTTCGCGCCCCTCGTCGGCCAGAAGGTCTCCGAGGCCTTCGCGTCGACGGTGTCGATCTCCTACGACGTCCCCGCCGGCCTCCTGATGCGCCAGACCCACCACTGGGCGGCGCTCGTCTTCGTCGCGGCGATCGTCGTCCACCTCCTGCGCATCTTCTTCACCGGGGCCTTCCGCAAGCCCCGCGACGTCAACTGGGTGGTCGGCCTGACGCTTCTGATCTCGGCGATCCTCGAGGGCTTCGCGGGCTACTCGCTCCCCGACGACCTCCTCTCGGGAATGGGCCTGGCCATCGGCTACGGGGTGGCGCTCGCCATCCCGGTCGTCGGCGCCAACGTCGGCTTCCTGATCTGGGGGGGCCAGTTCCCGGGCTCGGCCGCCTTCGAGCCGCGCCTGTTCATCGCCCACGTCTTCCTCCTGCCGGCGCTCCTCGCCACGCTGATCGCCGTCCACCTGGCGATCATCATGCGCCAGAAGCACTCCCAGTTCCCGGGCCCCGGACGGCGCGAGGAGAACGTCGTCGGCACGCCGATGTGGCCGGGCTACGCGCTGCGCTCCACCGGGCTCCTCTTCGCCGTCGCCGGCGTGCTCTTCCTGCTCGGCGGCCTCGTCCAGATCAACCCGGTCTGGCAGTACGGCCCCTACGAGCCGTGGCTCGGCACCAACGGCGCGCAGCCCGACTGGTACCTCGGCTGGCTGATCGGCGCGCTGCGGCTGATGCCGCCGTGGGAGATCCACCTGTTCGGCTTCACGCTGGTGCCGAACGCGTTCTTCGGCGGGATCCTCTTCCCCGGCGTGGTCTTCACCGTCCTCTACAGCTGGCCGGCACTCGAGCGGCGGATCACCGGCGACCGGGCCCGCCACGACCTGCTCGACCGTCCGCGCGATAACCCGTGGCGCACGGCGGTGGGCGCGGCCTTCTTCAGCTGGGTGGCGATCATCTTCGTCGCCGGGTCGGCCGACCGGATCCTGGTCAGCGTGGGCATCCCCTACGTCAGTCAGGTGTGGTTCTTTCGCATCGCGGCAATTCTGGTGCCGGTGTTGGTGTGGTCGGCCACCAAGCGGATATGCCGCGAGCTCAGGGCCACGGAGATCCACCCGCTGCGCGAGTGGACGGGGGCGATCGTCACGCGCAACGACCGCGACGGCTACGAGGTGGCGGCGGCGACGGTCGACGCCCCCGCGGTGATGGCCGGCGAAGGCCCGCCGCCGGAGCCGTGAGTCAGACCCAGGGGTCGTGCCAGCGGCCGTGGCCGCGGACCAGGTCGGCGGCCGAGGGCGGACCCCACGTCGCCGGAGCGTAGGGCTCGACCGGGCGCGGCCGCTCCAAGAGAGGCTCCATGATCCGCCACGTCTCCTCTACGGAGTCCTGGCGGGTGAAGCGCGTGGCATCGCCGACGATCGCGTCGTGGAGGAGCACCTCGTAGGGCGTCGGCCCCTCCCCGCCCTCCTCGGCGAACGTCATGTCGAGCTCGATCGGCGCGGGCCCGGCCGCATCGGCGCGGTGGGCGTCGAGGATCAGCTGGACGCCGGTGCTCGGGCCGATCCTGATCACCAGCTGGTCGGGCTCCGGTCGTCGGCGACCGCCGGGCATGAAGCCGAGCCGCGGCGGGTGCTTGAACACCAGGCGCAGCTCCGTCTGGGTCACCGGGAGCCTCTTCCCGGCGCGGATGAAGAACGGGACACCCGCCCAGCGCCAGTTGTCGATCTCCAGGCGCAGGGCGACGAAGGTCTCGGTGGTCGAGTCGGGGGCGACGCCGTCGATCTTCCGGTAGCCCTCGTACTGGCCGCGGACCTGGTGGGCCGGATCGGCGTCGGCCGTCGAGCGGAAGACGGCGAACTTGGCGTCCTTGGCGGTGGCGGCGTCTGCCCCGGCCGGCGCCTCCATCGCCACGGCGGCCACGACCATCATCAGGTGGTTGACCACGACGTCCTGGAGCGCGCCCACCGGCTCGTAGAAGCGCCCGCGGCCCTCGACGCCGAACGCCTCGGCCATGGTGATCTGCACCGAGGCGAGGTAGTTGCGGTTCCAGACCGGCTCGAGCATCGCGTTGGCGAAGCGGAGGTAGAGGAACTCGTCGAGGCCCATCTTGCCGAGGAAGTGGTCGATCCGGAAGAGCTGGTCCTCGTCGATGTAGCGGTGGAGCTCCCGGGCCAGCGCGCGCGCCGAGGCGAGGTCGTGCCCGAACGGCTTCTCGACGGCCACCCGCGCCCCCTTGGTCAGGCCGGCGCCGGCCAGGCCCTTGACGACGGTGGCGAACAGCGACGGCGGGACCTCGAGGTAGAACAGCGGCGTGCGGTCGCCCTTGACCGCCGCGGCGACCCGCTCGAAGGTGGCAGCGTCGGCGAAGTCGCCCTGGACGTAGGAGAGGCGGGCGGCCAGCCGCGCGAAGGTCTTCTCGTCGAGCTTCTCGCCGGCCGCCTCGATCGAGTCGCGGGCATGTCGGCGCAGCCGATCGACCGACCAGTCGTCGACGGCCACGCCGACGATCGGGAGGTCGAGGAGCTTGCGCGCCTCGAGCCGGTAGAGCGAGCGGAAGGTCATCACCCGGGCGAGATCGCCGGTGATCCCGAAGATCACGAGGACGTCGGCGGGGAGCACCTCGCCCTTGGCGGCCACCGGCGGAGTCACAGCGGAAGCCCGGCCTCGAGCGAGGCGAGGGCATAGTCGGCCCCGGCCGCTTCGAGCTCGTCCACCGAGTAGCTCCCGGTGGCCACGCCGACCACGCGGATCCCGGCGCCGTGGCCGGCGGCGACGTCGAGCGGCGTGTCGCCCACCACAAGGCAGGCGGCGGGGAGGATGGGCACCCCGGCGACGACGGCGGCCCGCTCGAGCGCCCTGCGCGTCAGCTCGACGCGATCGTCGGAGTCCGAGCCGTATCCGCCGAAGGAGAAGAAGCGGTTGAGGCGCCCGCGGGAAAGCTTGATATGGGCGGCGGCCTCGACGTTCCCGGTGGTCAGCCCGAGCAGGAGCCCCCGCTCGATCAGGTCGACGAGGAGCCGCTCGACGCCGGGCATGACGCGGTAGCCGTCGGAGGAGACGACGGTCTCCGCCAGGTGGTGGAGGCGGCGCGCCATCAGCTTTGCCAGCTCCTGGGTGGTCGGCGGCCGGCCGAGGACGGCCTCGAACGTCGTCCTCCCGACGGCGGGGTCGGTCATCCCGGCGTGGGTGTGGGCGTTGATGTCGGCGTCGAGGCCGTAGAGCTCCTCGAACGACCGCCGCCAGGCGACGGCGCTGGCGCCGCCGGTGGTGATCAGGGTGCCGTCGATGTCGAAGAGGACGGCCTCGACCGGCGGCGGGTCCGCGATCATGCGTCCGCGGGTGGGGAGGCGGCGCGCGCCGCGCGGTAGCGGCGGATCAGCGCGTTGGTCGAGCTGTCGTGGGCCAGCGGCGGCTCCTCGGCGGCCTGGAGCTCGGGGATTATGTTCCGGGCGAGCACCTTGCCGAGCTCGACCCCCCACTGGTCGAAGCTGTTGATCTGCCAGATCTGGCCTTGGGTGAACACGCTGTGCTCATACAGGGCGACCAGGGCCCCGAGGACGGCGGGGGTGAGGCGGTCGGCGAGGATCGTGTTCGACGGCCGGTTGCCGGCGAACACCTTGTGGGCGACGATCGCCTCGGGCGTCCCCTCGGCGCGGACCTGGTCGGCCGTCTTGCCGAAGGCCAGGGCCTCGGGCTGGGCGAAGACGTTGGAGACGAGGATGTCGTGGTGGTCGCCGAGCGGGTTGAGCGAGTGGAGGAAGCCGATGAAGTCGCAGGGGATGAGCTTCGTGCCCTGGTGGATCAGCTGGTAGAAGGAGTGCTGGCCGTTGGTTCCCGGCTCGCCCCAGAAGACCGCCCCGGTCTCGTAGGCGACGGCCGAGCCGTCGAGCGTCACCGACTTGCCGTTGGACTCCATGGTCAGCTGCTGGAGGTAGGCGGGGAAGCGGTGGAGGTACTGGTCGTAGGGGAGGACGGCGACCGTCTGGGCGTCGAAGAAGTCGCCGTACCAGACGGCGAGGAGGCCCATGAGGACGGGGAGGTTGCGCTCGAGGGGGGTCGCGCGGAAGTGCTCGTCCATCGCGTGGGAACCGGCGAGCATGTCTCGGAAGTGGTCGGGGCCGATGGCGATCATCGTCGAGAGGCCGATCGCCGACTCCATCGAGTAGCGCCCGCCGACCCAGTCCCAGAAGCCGAACATGTTGGCGGTGTCGATGCCGAAATTCGAGACCGCCGCCGCGTTGGTGGAGACGGCGACGAAGTGCTTGGCGATCGCCGCCTCGTCGCCGCCGAGGCCGCCCAGCAGCCAGGCGCGGGCGCTGGCCGCGTTGGTCATCGTCTCGAGCGTGGTGAACGTCTTCGAGGCGACGATGAAGAGGGTCTCGGCGGGGTCGAGATCGCGGGTGGCCTCGGCGAAGTCGGTGGCGTCGACGTTCGAGACGAAGCGGAGGGTCAGGCTGCGCTCGGCGTAGTGGCGGAGCGCCTCGTAGACCATCACCGGGCCGAGGTCCGAGTCGCCGATCCCGATGTTGACCACGTTGCGGATCGGCTTCCCCGTGTGGCCCTTCCAAACGCCTGAGCGGACGCGCTCGGCGAAGGCGCTCATCCGGTCGAGGACCTCGTGGACCTGGGCGAGGACGTCGACCCCGTCGACGACGAGCGAGGCGTCGCCGGGCATGCGCAGGGCGACGTGGAGGACCGACCGGCCCTCGGTCGCGTTGATCTTCTCGCCGGCGAACATGGCGTCTCGGCGCTCGGCGACCCTGGACTCGACGGCGAGCTCGAGGAGCAGGCGCAGCGTCTCGGCGGTGACCCGGTTCTTCGAGTAGTCGAGGAAGAGGCCGGCGCCCTCCGCCGTCAGACGCCGGCCGCGGTCGGGATCCGCCGCGAACAGCTCGCGGAGGTGGACGTCCTTCACCTCCGCGTGGTGGGCCGCCAGCGCCGCCCAGGCCGGGCGCTCCCGGAGCGGCGCGAGGTCCGGCGTCACGCGGCGGCCTGGGCCTCGCGGGCGATCGTGTCCATCAACTGGGTCCAGGAGTCGACGAACGACTTGGCGCCGTCCTTCTGGAGCTGAGCCGCCAGCTCCTCGACGTCGATCCCGAGCTCGCCGAAGCGCGCGATGACCTCCTCGCAGTCGCCGCCGTCGGCCGGGAGCGGGTCGCCGACCTTGCCGTGCTCGGCGAAGGCCAGGAGCGTGGGCTCGGGCATCGTGTTGATGGTGAACGGCGCCACCAGGGACTCGACGTAGAGGACGTCTGAGGCGTCGGGATCCTTGGTCCCCGTGCTCGCGAAGAGCAGGCGCTGGGGGCGGGCTCCGTCGTTCCAGAGCCGCTGCCAGTGCTCGGAGTCGAGCATCTCGCGGTAGGCCTCGTAGGTCCGCTGGGCGATGGCGATCGCCAGCTTGCCGTGGAGCTCGAGCGGCGTGCGGTCGATCACCGCCTTGTCCCAGCGGCTGATGAAGACCGAGGCGACCGAGCGGACGGCCGGGTTGAGGCCGGCCTCGATGCGGCGCTGGACGCCGCGCATATAGGCCTCGCTCGCGGCGAGGTAGTGCTCGCGGGAGAACAGCAGCGTGACGTTGACCGGGATCCCGGCGAAGATCGTCTCCTCGATCGCGACGAGGCCGGCCTCGGTGCCGGGAATCTTGATCAGGATGTTCCTGGTGGCGGCGCGGGCGTGGAGCTCGGCGGCCTGGCGGATCGTCGCCTCGGCGTCGTCGGCCAGGAGCGGGGAGACCTCGAGCGAGACCCACCCGTCGAGCCGGTCGGTCCGTTCGTGGATCGGCTCGAACAGGTCGGCGGCGCGGCGGAGATCGTCGATCGCCAGCTCGAAGAAGGCGTCCTCGGCGGTGGCCCCCGCCGCCTTCTGCTCGGCGAGCTGGTCGTCGTAGGCGTGCCCCTCGGAGATCGCGTGCTCGAAGATCGTCGGGTTGGAGGTCAGCCCGGTGATCGACAGCTCGTCGACGTAGCGCTCGAGCGTGCCGTCGTCGAGCATCGTCCGGGTGATGTTGTCGAGCCAGAGGCTCTGGCCGTGCTCGTGGAGTATCTGGGTCGGCTTCACGCCGGCACCCCTTTCGCCGTCTCGGCCACGGGGCCGAGCTTGAGGTAAGGAGTCATGGTAGCCCCGAGGGACACCTTCAAGTTGCTCTTTCGCCGACGAACTCGCCAGCCGCCGCGTCGGCCAGGATCAGGGCTTCGCGGGGCTGCACGCGGCCGGCCGGGATGGATGGATCGTGGGCCAGCAGCAAGCGCAGGGGCTCGGCCTTCTCGGCGCCCGTGACCAGCCAGAGGAGCCGGCGGGCGCGGGCGAGCTCGGGGTAGGTGAGGGTCATCCGGCGCGACCCCTGGTACTCGCCGCCGGTCAGGGCGACACGCCGATCTGCGACCTCGAGCACGGGGTCGCCGGGGACGAGCGAGGCGGTGTGGCCGTCGGGGCCGAGGCCGAGGTGGACGAGGTCGAGCGCATCGGGCAGCGCGGCGGCGTAGCGGTCGGCCGCGGCGTCGGGGTCGGGGTCGGTGACCGCCATCGGGTGGACGCGGGAGCGGGCCGGCGCCGGGAGGCTTCGGATCAGGTGGGTCAGGTTGCGCCCGTCGTCCCCCGCGGGGAGGACGCGCTCGTCGACCTGGTAGACGTCGACCCGATCCCAGGGAACGTCCTCCTCGGCGAGGAGCTCGAACATCCGCCAGGGGGCGCGGCCGCCGCTGACCGCCAGGGCGAAGCTCCCCTGCCGGTCCACGGCGTCCCGGGCGGCCCGCCCGATGGCCTGGGCGCCGCGCCGGGCGGCGGCTTCGGCGTCGGGCCGGATGTCGAGCTGCGGGACCGGCGCCGCGGCACCCGTCATTTCTTCTCGTCGTGCCCGCCGAACTGCTTGCGCATGGCGGAGAGGACCTTATCGGCGTAGTCGTCGAGCCCGCGGGAGCTGAAGCGCTCGTACAGGGCGGTGGTGAGGACGCCGGCCGGGACCCCCTCCTCGATCGCGGCGATCGAGGTCCAGCGCCCCTCGCCGGAGTCCGAGACGAGGCCGCTGAACTCCTCGAGCTCGGGCGACTCGCGCAGGGCGGCGGCGGTCAGGTCGAGCAGCCAGGAGCCGATCACCGACCCCCGCCGCCAGAGCTCGGCGACCTCGGGGACGTCGATGTCGTACTGGTAGTACTCGGGATGGTCGAGCGGCGCCGTCTCGGCGTCGGCCTGGCGCTCGGTCTTGCCGACGTTGGCGTTGCGGAGGATGTTGAGCCCCTCGGCGTAGGCGGCCATCGTCCCGTACTCGATGCCGTTGTGGACCATCTTCACGAAGTGGCCGGCGCCGGTCGGCCCGCAGTGGAGGTAGCCCCGCTCGGCCGGGGTGGGCTCGCCGTCCCGGCCGGGCGTCCGCTCGGCGGCCTCGACCCCGGGGGCGAGGGTGGCGAAGATCGGCTCGAGGCGATCGAAGGCGACGCCGGGGCCGCCGATCATCAGGCAGTAGCCGCGGTCGGCGCCGAAGACGCCGCCGCTGGTGCCGACGTCGAGGTAGTCGATGCCGCGGGGGAGGAGCGCCTGGGCGCGGCGGAGGTCGTCGCGGTAGTAGGAATTGCCGCCGTCGATGATCGCGTCGCCCGCCTCGAGCCCGGTGGCGACGGCGTCGACGGTCTTCTCGGTGATCGTGCCGGCCGGGACCATCACCCAGACGGCGCGCGGCGGCGTCAGCTGCTCGACGAGGTCGGCGAGCGAGGTGGCGGCGCCGGCCCCCTCGGCGGCGAGCGCGGCGACGGCGTCGGGGTTGACGTCGTATCCGACGACGCGGTGCCCGGCGCGCATCAGGCGTCGCGTGATGTTCGCCCCCATCCGGCCGAGGCCAACGATGCCTATCTCGGACACGCCCGGCTCCTCTCGATCGCTGTGTGGAGGAGATCGTACGGGATCGGCTGGGCCGCCCGGTGACGATCGGAGGAGGCGCCGGGCGGGGTGGTGCGAAGGCTCAGCCGACGAACATCAGGTCGACCACGAAGACGAGCGTCTCGTCCGGGCCGATGACCGACCCCGCCCCGCGCTTGCCGTAGCCGAGCATCGGGGGGATCGTTATGCGGCGGCGCCCGCCGACCTTCATGCCGGTCACGCCCTGATCCCAGCCGGCGATGACCTCGCCCTTGCCGAGCCGGAAGCGGAAGACGCTGCCGCGGTCCCAGGAGGAGTCGAACTGCTCGCCGGTCGACCAGGAGACGCCGACGTAGTGGACCTCGACGAGCTTGCCGGCGACCGCCTCGTCGCCGTCGCCGACGGTGATGTCGTCGAGCTCGAGCTGGTAGGACGGCGGCTGGTCGGACGGGACGTCGACCTGGGGCTTCTCGTTGGTTGACATGCCGCAAGCGTATCCGGTGGACCGTGGGGCGGGCAGGTCTTGCGGCAGACCACTACTACTAGCCGCCGGCGAGGACGGCCTCGTGGCCGCGGGCGCGGAGGACCTCGACGACGACGGTGCGGTGATCGCCCTGGAGCTCGATGACCCCGTCCTTGACCGAGCCGCCGACGCCGCAGCGCTTCTTGAGCGCACCGGCGAGCTCACGCAGGCCCGCGTCGTCGAGCGGGACGTTCGCCACGGTCGTGACCGCCTTGCCCCGCCGGCCGGCGGTCTCGCGGCGCACCTTGGCCGGGCCCGAGCGGTCAGGGACGCGCTGTGGCGGTCGCTGCGCCAGGGGCTTTCGGAGATCGCCGTCGGTGCTCGACCAGACCGGCCTCGCGTTCGGATCGACCATCTGTAGGGACGCTACCGGCGCGGGGCCTCCGCCGTCGCCGCGGGGTCTGCCATCCGGGCCAGGCGGAGGCGCTTCGGCTTGGCCCATCGGGCGCTGTCGCAAGCCGACGGAGCGACGGAGAATGGTGCCGTGTCCTTCGATGAGATATTCGGCGGCGGCGGCGAGCCGCGGGTCGACGCCGTGGCGCTGGCGGCAGAGCTCGAGCGGCTGGGCCCGGAGCGGCTGCTGGCGGCCGGGCGGCTGCGCGACGCGATCTTCATGCAGCAGGGGATCACCTTCGACGCCACCGGCAACGACGGCGCCGTCCATGACCGCCCGTTCCCGCTCGACCTCGTGCCGCGGATCATCGCGGCCGGCGAGTGGCGCCACATCAAGCGGGGGCTGGCCCAGCGCATCCGGGCGCTCAACCACTTCGTCGATGACGTCTACCACGAGCGGCGGATCGTCCACGCGGGCGTCGTCCCGTGGGCGCTGATCGCGTCTCGCTCGCACTTCGCCCGGGCGGCCCACGGGATCCGGCCGCCGGGGGGCGTGTACTGCCACGTCTCCGGCTGCGACCTCGTCCGCGACGCCGACGGGGCGTGGTTCGTGCTCGAGGACAACGTGCGCACCCCGTCGGGCATCTCCTACGTGATCGAGAACCGGATCGCCATGACGCGCCTCGTGCCGTCGCTCTTCGGGCGCTACCGGGTGCGCCCGGTCGACCACTACCCGGGGCTGCTGCTCGCCGCGCTACGGGCGGTGGCGCCGGCGGCCGAGGGCGAGGCGACGGTGGTGGTGTGGACGCCGGGCCCGATGAACAGCGCCTACTTCGAGCACGCGTTCCTAGCCCGCCAGATGGGCGTCGAGCTGGTCGAGGCGTCGGATCTCGTGGTGCGCGACGACGTCTGCTACATCCGCACGACCAACGGCCTGGCCCGGGTCGACGCGATCTACCGCCGGCTCGACGACGCCTTCGTCGACCCGCTCGAGTTCCGGCCCGACTCGCTGCTCGGCGTGCCGGGGCTGATCCGTGCCTACCGGGCGGGGACGGTGGCCATCGCCAACGCCATCGGCACCGGCGTCGCCGACGACAAGGCCGTCTACATGTACGTGCCCGACATGATCCGCTTCTACCTCGAGGAGGAGCCGCTGCTCGAGAACGTGCCGACCTACCTGCTGAGCGATCCGACGCGGCTCGAGCACGCGCTCGACCGCCTCGACGAGCTCGTCTTCAAGCCGACCGGCGAGTCCGGGGGCAAGGGCGTGGTGATCGGGCCGCACGCCGCGCCGGCGGTGCTGCGCGAGCTCGAGCGGACGATCCGCCGGGATCCGGCGAACTGGATCGCCCAGGAGGTGATCGGCCTCTCGACGGTACCGGTGGTCGCCTCAGACGGCGCCCTCTCGTCGCGGCACGTCGACCTGCGGCCGTTCGCCGTCTTCGGCGAGACGATCAACATCGTCCCGGGCGGCTTGACCCGGGTGGCGCTGAAGGAGGGCTCGATGATCGTCAACTCCTCGCAGGGCGGAGGGTCGAAGGACACCTGGGTGCTCGAGGACGGGATCGACGAGCAGGCGGCGCCGCCGCGGATCATCGACCGGGCCGGCCCGCAGCTGCCCGATCTGCGCCTGGACTCCTGGAGCTCGCAGCAGCAGCAGCAGCAGCAGTCCGCGGCGGTCTGATGCTCGCGCGGATCGCCCACGAGCTGTTCTGGCTGGGGCGGAATCTCGGCCGCGCCGAGCACACGGCGCGGATGCTCGACGGCGTCTTCCACGCCGACCTCCAGGGCCGCCCGGACGATCCGGGCGGGATCACCCTGTCGTGGGATTCGCTGCTGGCGATCATGGGCTCGAGCGTGCCCAACGGGGGAGCCGCTTCGCGCGACGTCACGATCGCGGCGCTCACCCTCGACCACGCGAACGTGAACTCGGTCGCCTCGTGCGTGACGCGGGCGCGGAACGGCGCGCGGGCGCTGCGCGACGTGATCAGCGCCGAGATGTGGGAGGCGATCAACACGTTCCACCTCGAGCTCGGCGACCAGCGGGTGTCGAGCGGTCCGTACGCCTTCGTCAGCTACGTCAAGGCGCGCTGCGCCCTCTTCTGGGGCGTCGCGGCCCGGACGATGCTGCGCGACGAGGCGCACGCCTTCCTCGACGCCGGTGGACGCTTCGAGTCGGCCGACATGGTGCTGCGCATGCTGCGGGTGGCCCTCCCGCCACCGGGCACGCCCGTCGAGGGGGAGTCCTCGCCGACCCGCGACGGCCAGGCGCTGGCGCTGCTCCAGGCTGTCGGCGGGTTCCAGGCCTACCGGCGGGCGGTCCCGGCTCCGCCGAACGCGGCCCCGGTGGCGAGCTTCCTCCTGTTCCGCTTGAGCTATCCCGATTCGGTCGCGGCCTCGGTCAACGCGGCCCGCCATGCGCTGAGCGTGGCCGACGGCAACCCCCAGTCCTCGGAGCCCGTCCTGCGCCTGTCGCGGCTCCTGGCCGACCTCGAGTTCCGGGGGCGGATCGCCGGCGACGGCGCCGAGCTGGACGAGGCGTGCGAGATCGTCGGCCGCGAGCTCGCGCTGGCCGACCGCGACATCGCCGAGCGGTACTTCGGGGGCGCCGCCTCCGGCGACGAGCGGCTGCGGAGATGAACTTCGCGATCCGCTACCTGACCGAGTACCGCTACGAGACGCCGGCCACCGACAACCTCAACGCCCTGCGGGTGCAGCCGGCGACGACGGCCAACCAACGGTGCGACGACTTCAACCTGCTGATCGACCCGGAGACACGCCTGGGGCGCCACGTCGACTACTTCGGTACCGAGGTGATCGAGTTCGGGATCTCCCGACCCCACGTCAAGCTGACGATCGACGCCCGCGCCCGCGTGGCGACCACGTCGCCGCCCGCGCCGCCCGACGCCCCGTGGGAGGAGCTCGAGGCGCCGGGCTACCGCGAGGTGGGGGGCGAGTTCCTGTTCGGGGTGGGCGCCGAGGCGACCGACCAGCGGCTGGTCGAGCTCGCCGAGCTGATGGAGGCCGGGACGCCGCGCGATGCGGTGGCGCGCCTGACCGAGCTGATCCCCGAGCAGTTCGAGTACCGCTCCGGGGTGACCTACGTGGGATCGACCGTGCAGGACCTGATCGAGGCGGGGGCCGGCGTCTGCCAGGACTTCGTCCATCTCGCGCTGATCCTCCTGCGGCGCCGGGGCATCGCCGCGCGCTACGTATCGGGCTACCTGTTCGCGGCCCCGGCCGACGGTGGGACGAACTCGGTCGAGGTCGACACCCACGCCTGGCTCGAGGCGCTCCTGCCGACCGAGGGGGCGCCGCTCTGGGTGGGCTTCGACCCGACCAACAGCAGCCAGGCCGGCGAGCGGCACGTCAAGATCGGCCACGGCCGCCACTACCCGGACGTGCCGCCGATCAAGGGCGTTTTCCGCGGCGGGTCGGCCGAGCTCGAGACGAGCGTGCGGATGACGCGCGTCGACCCGGCGAGCACCGGCTCCGCCGCGATCCTCGCGCCTTGACCGCCACCCCCGCCGCACCGTCGGGACTCCGCCATGTGGCCACCGAGCTCGGCTTTTTCGTGTCGGAGGCGGTCGTGCTCGTGCTCCAGCTGGCGCCGGCGACGTCGGCCGGGGTGCTCGTCACCGAGCACCTGACGGCGACCAGCGACGGGTCGGGGGCACCGCCGTCGGTGACCGAGGTGGCCGGCTTGGCGGGCGGACGGATGCACGTCGTCCGCGCCGATCCGGGCGCACTGTCGATCTCCTACGAGTCGAGCCTCCGCGCGGCGCCGCCGCCGGTGGCCGTCACCGGCGGCAAGAAGTCGGTCGACCTCGACTCGGTGGTCGCCCTGCGCCAGAGCCGCTTCTGCCCCTCCGACGCGCTCGCCGGGTTCGCGGCCGGGGAGTTCGCCGGCCTTGAGCCCGGCGCGGACGTGGCCGGGACGGTGGCCGACTGGGTCTTCGAGCGGCTGGGCTACGAGCCGGGCGCGAGCGGCCCGCTGGACACGGCGGTCGACACGCTGCTGGCCGGCAGCGGCGTCTGCCGGGACTTCGCCCACCTGACGGCGGCCCTCTGCCGGGCGCTGGGCATCCCGGCGCGGCTGGCCGCCGTCTACGCGCCGGGCCTCTCGCCGATGGACTTCCACGCCGTGGTGGAGGCGCGCCGCGGCGGGCGGTGGGAGGTCCACGACGCGACCCGCCTGGCCCCGCGAAGCTCGCTCGTGCGCATCGCCACGGGGCGCGACGCCGCCGACACGGCGTTCGCGACGACGCTCAGCGGGACCGTCGAGCTGGTGACGGCCCGGGTCTTCGCGATCGTCGAGGGCGACCTGCCGCTCGACAACCACGTCAGCGCGGTGGCCCTCGCCTGAGCCTTCAGCGGCTCGACATCGCGCGGGCCGCGCCCTGGCGGGCGGTCAGGTCGCCGTTGGCGACCTTGTAGCCGATCGTGTCGATGTAGTCGCCGCCGCCGTCGCGCGTCCGTTTGGCGGCCTGTCCGGGGAGGATGTCGAGGTCGGCGAGGTCGCGGGCGGCCCCGGGGTCGAAGCAGCGGGCGTCGAGCCACTTGATCGTGGCCTCGTCGTCGAAGCCGGAGTTGGTCCAGGCGAGAGCGGCGGCAGCGGGATCGCCGCCCCGGTCGGCGAAGTCGCCGTAGCGCAGGATCGTGCTGACGCCCGTCTCCGGGGCCGGGCCGTAGACCTTCATGGAACGCTCACCTTGGTCGGGAGCAGGCCGTTATACCACTCGGCACGGTTTCGGCCGGGGGACGGCTAGGCTGGGGGCAGGCAGGGCGAACGGAGGCCGGAGATGGGACTGGCGAGGCTCGTCGGGATCAACCACATAGCGCTCGAGGTCGGCGACATCGACGAGGGGCTCGAGTTCTACGGGCGCGTGCTCGACTTCGAGCTACGAGGCCGCGTCGGCTCGCGGATGGCGTTTATCGACGCCGGCGATCAGTTCGTCGCGCTGTCGGCGGGACGGACCCAGCCGCCGGACGAAGCCCGCCATTTCGGGCTGGTCGTCGACGACCGCGGCGCGCTCCGGCGCGCCCTCGAGGCGGCGGGGGTGGAGATCCTCCCGGGAAGCGGCCTCGACTTCCGGGACCCGTGGGGCAACCGGATCCAGGTCGTCCAGTACGACGAGATCCAGTTCACGAAGACACCGGCGGTGATCTCCGCGATGGGGCTGGACGGCCTGGACAAGACCGAGCGGGCGCTGGCCGAGCTTCTTCGCAAGGGCATCGAGGACCGCTGATGGCCGACGTCGTCAGCATCGTGGATGCGGACCCCGATCTCGGCGAGCTCGTCGCGGAGGGCGAGCGGGAGCGCGCCCGCCGGACCGCGGTGACCCGGGTGCGGCGGCTCTCACCGGGCGGCTGGGACGCCGGGGCGGCGATCGAGCCCGAACAGCATCACCGGGGCTTCCTGATCATCGACGGGCTGCTGAGCCGCGAGGTCGACGTGCTCGGACGCCGCTGCGTCGAGCTGCTGGGTCCGGGCGACGTGATGCGGCCGTGGCACTGGGACAACGAGGGCTCCCACGTCCAGGCCGAGGTCGCCTGGCGCGTGCTCGAGCCGGCGCGGCTAGCTGTGCTCGACCACAGCCTGGTCACGCGGATGACGCCATGGCCCGAGCTCGGCGTGGAGCTGTTCAGCCGCGGCACGCGGCGCGCCCACTCGCTGGCGGTAGCGATGGCCATCGCCCACCACCCGCGCGTCGACGATCGCCTGCTGTTGACGCTATGGCATCTGGCCGAGCGTTGGGGGCGCGTCCGCCCCGAGGGCATCACCGTGCCCCTCCCGCTCTCCCACCAGCGCTTGGCCGACCTGGTCGGCGCGCACCGGCCATCGGTGACGACGGCGATGGGAGAGCTCGCGCGGGCGGGAGCGGTCAGCCGCACGCCGGACGGGACATGGCTACTGCACGGTCAGCCCCCGGAGGAGCTGCGCCATCACCGCCTGGCGGCGACGCTGACCTGAGCTGCGCCGGGGGGGGCGGGGGGGCAGCCCGCCGGAGGCTGGTGGCGGAGCGTGGTGCCGCGTCGCCGCCTGAAGAGAATCCCCA
>JBPCNA010000119.1:0-29447 GCA_051001735.1 Solirubrobacteraceae bacterium | reverse complement strand
GGATCTCCGCGTAGGTGAGCACGCCGACCTGCTGGCCGCGGGCGATCAGACCCTTGACCTCTTCGAGCTCCTGAAGTTCCGCTACTGACATTTCGTTCCGTTTCCGTCGCGCAGCCGGGCCTCGGATGAAGCCGGCTGAGGTGGCCGCTGAGCTTCGCCTGAAGCCGCCAGAGCCGCAACTGACCCCAGGCTACAACTCAAACGTATATTCTCGATGGTAAGCACTTTACTTTCTGAAGTCAATCAGCCGCACCGGACCCCAAGCCCGACCGGCCCTGTCCAATCAATACGCACCAGAGGCCCGAGCGTTTCAATCGCCGGCGCCGCGACCTCGCGTGCGCGATGATGGTCCGGTGAGCGAGCCCGACGATCCTCCACCCGGCGGCGTCCTCGCCGGCCTCCCGACGACCCGCCCCCAACGCCGGAGCCCGAAGCGCGCCGGCCGCCCGGCCGGCGACGAGACGCCCCCGCCGACGAAGCCGCGCCCCCGGGCCAAGCCCCGGTCGAAGCCGAAGCCGAAGCCGCCGGCGGCCGGCCGCACCGAGGCGGTCGCCACCCAGGGCTTCGAGGCAGACAACGCCCGCGGCGCCGTCGAGCCCCCCACTCGCGCCGACCTCCTCGGCTCGGTGGCCGAGGGCGCCGGTGAGCTGGCCCACGTCGGGCTGGCCATCGGCCGCCACATCCTGCGCTCGGTGATCGGCCGCCTCCCGGGCGGGTAGCGAGCAAGCCGCCACGGGGGCGCCGCGTTACGTATACTGCGGCCGTCAGCCGAGCCTCCCTGCGTCCGCGCCGGGAGGGCGGGGGAACCAATGCGGACCTTGGTCCGCGGGGGCGAATCGGTCCGATCGGGGCCGTAGCGCGATGCGCGAGCCCGTCAGCTCACCCCGTAGGCCACGCTCCGCAGTCCCCGCCGCCCCCGAAGTCGATGACGCGCCCTTCCGCCCCCCTACGATGGGCCGCGGCCTGCCTGGCCGCGACGCTCCTCGCTCCCGCCACCGCCCAAGCCCAGTCGGCCAACGGCGGCACCTCGGCGCCGACCGGCAACGCCGCGCTCCCGCCGTCGGCCCTCGGCGGCGCGTCGCCGATCGCTCCGGCGGCGACCGGCCCCAACACGCTGCAGGCACCGGGGGGCGCGATCGTCGGCGGCGCGACGGTCGTGCGCGGCCGGCTGACGGCCGGCCAGGCGGGCCGGCGAGTACTGCTCCAGGTCTCGGACGCCCAGCACGGCTGGGTCGCCGCCGGCGCCGCCAAGGCGGACGCCAACGGTGCCTTCGCCGCGCCGTGGCGCCCCCGCTCCGTCGGACGGTTCATGCTGCGGGCGCTCGCCGCCGGGCGCGCCGCCGCCGGCGACCTCGCCGCGGCGCCGACAACCCCGGTCGAGGTCTACCGCTCGGTGATCGCCACCTACTTCGGTCCAGGCTCCTACGGCGCGCGGACGGCCTGTGGGCAGATATTGACCCCGCAGCTCCTCGGTGTCGCTCACCGGACCCTCCCCTGCGGGACGATGGTCGACATCGCCTACCGCGGTCAGACGATCAGCGTGCCGGTGGTCGACCGCGGCCCCTACGCCAACGGCGCCACCTACGACCTGACCGCGGCCGCCGCCGCCGCCCTCGGCATCACCGAGACCGTGCACATCGGCGCGCTCGTCGTCCGCAGCGGCCTTCCCCCCGCCTCGTAGAAGCCGGACGCCGGCCCGTAGGGCCGGGCGGCGATGATGGGGGCCATGGCGATCCCCCTCGAACAGGCCCGAGCGCTCGTGCTCGACCGGGCGGCCCCCCTGCCGACCGAAGCCGTCCCGGTCGCCGAAGCCGCCGGGCGGGTCCTCGCCGAGGAGCTCAGGGCGCGTCACGACTCGCCGCCGCAGGCCAGCAGCGCGATGGACGGCTTCGCGGTGATCGCCGGGCCGGCCGGACGGACCCTGCGGCTGGTCGGCGAATCGCGGGCCGGGGCGCCGAGCCGCGAGACCGTCGGCCCGGGGACGGCGATCCGCATCGCCACCGGCGGCGTCCTCCCGGCCGGAGCCGACGCGGTGGTCGCGGTCGAGCTGGCCGCCGTCGACGGCGACAGCGTGACCGTCCACGAGGCGGCGGCCCCCGGCCGCAACGTACGCCGGGCCGGCGAGGACATCCGCACCGGGCAGATCCTGATCGCGCCGGGCACCTCGATCGGGGCGGTCGAGCTGGCGGTGGCGATCGGCGGCGGCCACGGCGAGCTCGTCTGCCACCGGCGGCCACGGGTCGCGCTCCTGGCCACCGGCGACGAGCTGCGGGAGCCCGGCGGCGCACTCGCCCCCGGCCAGATCCACGAGTCGAACGCGATCGTGATCGCCGCCCTCGTCCGCAGCACCGGAGCCGCCGTGACGACCGTCACGCGGGTCGGCGACGAGGCGGCGGCGATAGGCCGAGAGCTGCGGCGCGCGTTCGACGACAGAGCCGACCTCGTGGTGGTGAGCGGCGGCGTCTCCGTCGGCCCCCACGACCACGTCAGGGGCGCCCTCGCCGCCCTCGGCGCCGAGGAGTGCTTCTGGGGCGTGGCGATCCGCCCGGGACGACCGATCTGGTTCGGGCACCGCGGCGGAACGCTCGTGCTCGGGCTCCCCGGGAACCCGGTCTCGGCCCTGGTCGCGTTCGTCCTCCTCGGGCGACCGCTGCTCAGAGATCTGGCCGGCGCCCCGGAGCCTGCCCGCCGGGAGCGGGCACGCCTCTCCGCACCGGTCACCCGCCGTCTCGGCCGCACGGAGGTCGTACGGGTCGGGCTGCGCACCGTCGACGGACTCGGACTCGAGGCGGCCCCGGGCGGCTCGCCCGGCTCACACATGACGACCTCGATGCTCGGGGCCGGTGGGCTCGCCCTGATCCCCCCCGGCCAGGGCGAGCTCGAGGCCGGCAGCGAGGTCGACGTGGAGCGCCTGTGACCGCGAAGCGCACGCTCGGCCTGGCCGTCCTCGTCGCCGCGGCGGTCGCCGCCCGGCGCCGCGGCGGCGTGCCCGAGGAGGTGCGGATCGTCGACCCGGAGGGCCGGCCGCTGATCGACCCGGACGGGAGCGCCCGCTCGGTGCAGGCGGCCGAGCTGCCGATCACCCCGGCCGCCCTCGGGGTCCTCTGGTCGCCGACCGGCCTCGAGCGCCTGGCTCGGACCTACTGGCGCTTTCTCCCGCGGATGTCCCTCGGCCTGATCGGGGTCCGCTACACGCCGACCGAGCGCGTGATCGTCCTCATCGGCCGGCCGCTCGTGCTGCTCTCCTTCGATCCCCCCGAGTACGACCTCACCGCCGAGCACGCCAGCGTCCGCTGGCGGATCCGCGGCGGCCTGCTCCTGGCCCGCGGCGGGCGGCCGAGCCGGGGATCCCTCCAGATCGGCGTGCGCCGCCTCCCCGAGTCCGACGAGATCCACGTCGAGGTCGCCGTGGCCGACTTCGCGCCGTCGATCGCCGCCGTCTTCGGGCGTCGTATCTACTCGGCCACCCAGTCGCGGATCCACGTCGTCGTCACCCACGCCTTCCTCCGCTCGCTCGCCCGCCTCGACCTCGCCCGGGCACCGGCCGAACACGACACCGGCGGGTAGCGCACCAAGGGCTTCGCCGGCCGCCCGAACGGGTACGGGGCAGCGCACACCTGTCTATCCCCGCGTGGGCCCGCGCGCAAGAGGTCACAGAGAGGGTCGGGGCGGGGGAAAGGAGAACCATGGAAGCCGCAGGAGTCACTCAGGTCTCCCGGCCCACCCCACCCCTCCCGGCGGCCACGGCCGCCCCGCCCGTCGCGATCGCGAATCCGGGCCCCCTCGGCCTGGCGGCGTTCGCGCTGACCACGTTCGTCCTCAGCATGTTCAACGCCGGCCTGATCAGCAAGGGGGGCGAGCCCGTCGTCCTCGGTGTCGCCCTCGCCTACGGCGGCCTCGGCCAGCTGCTGGCCGGGATGTGGGAGTTCCGGCGGGGCAACACGTTCGGGGCGGTCGCCTTCAGCTCCTACGGGGCCTTCTGGCTGTCGTACTGGGCGCTGGTCACCTTCTACGTCAAGGGCATCCCGGCCGGCGACGCGGGCGACGCCATCGGTCTCTTCCTGATCGCCTGGGGCATCTTCACCGCCTACATGTGGGTGGCGTCGTTCCGCACCTCGGTCGGCGTGATGCTCGTCTTCCTGCTGCTGACGGTGACGTTCTTCCTGCTCGGCTTCGGCAACACCGGGCCCCACCCGGACCTCGTCAAGTGGGGCGGCTACTTCGGACTGGCGACGGCGGCGGTGGCCTGGTATGCCTCGTTCGCCGAGGTCATGTTCGCCGGGTTCGGCCGGTGGATCCTGCCGATCAAGCCGCTCACCCGGGTCTGAGCCTCGCGACGGGACGCCCGGACCCCGCGGGCGTCCCGTCCCCGGCGCGGGGCTACTTGACCTTCACCGTCATCGACATGACGGTCCCGTGGACCGTGCAGTAGAGCTTGTAGGTCCCGGCCTTGGTGAACTTGTGCGTGAAGCTGCCCGTCGACTGCGTCTTCGAGTGGAACTTCTGCGGTCCGCTGAGGACGGTCACGCTGTGCCTGTGCATGCCCTTCCAGGTCCAGGTCAGCGCCTGCCCCCTGTTGACGCTCACCGTCGCGCCGCCGGCGGGGCGGACGAAGTAGTCGTCGCCGATCGTGACCGACTTCCCGGCGCTCAGCGACGGCGCGGCCAGCGCGCCGGCGGCCAGGGCGACGGCGGCCAACGCCAACAGCATTCTGCGCATGTGATGCCTTCCGTTGATGGGTCGTTCCCCACCAGGGACCCCGCCGGCGGCGATTCCTTCCGCCGCGAGCGCCTCAGTCGTCGAGCAGCTGACGCAGCTGCTCGGCGACGTTGGCCGGCGTGAAGCCGAACTTCTCGAGCAGGACGCCGCCCGGGGCCGAGGCGCCGAAGCGCTCGATCGAGACGACGTCGTCGGCGTAGCGCTCCCAGCCCATGGCGATCCCCGCCTCGACGGCCAGTGTCGGCAGATCCTCGGGGAGGACCTCGGCGCGGTAGTCGTCGTCCTGCTGCTCGAAGAGCTCCCAGGAGGGCATCGACACGACGCGCACGGGGAAGTCGAGCTCGTCGCGCGCGGCCAGGGCGACCCAGACCTCGCTGCCGGTGGCGATGATCGTCGCCTCGGCGCCGTCGGCGTCGGCCAGGACGTAGGCCCCGCGGGCCACACCGTCGGCCGAGGCGTAGTGGCCGGGCGAGCGGTCGAGCACGGGCAGGTCCTGGCGCGAGAGCGCCATCGCCGCCGGCCCCTCGAGGTCCTCGAGGATGACCCGCCAGGCCTCGGCCGTCTCGGCGGCGTCGCCCGGACGCAGGACGACTAGCCCGGGAATCGCCCGCAGGGCGGCCACGTGCTCGACCGGCTGGTGGGTCGGCCCGTCCTCACCGAGGGCGACCGAATCGTGGGTGAAGACCCAGGCCACCTTCAAGCCCATCAGCGCCGACAGCCGGATCGACCCGCGCATGTAGTCGGCGAACTGGAGGAACGTCGACCCGTAGGGCCGGACGATCCCCCCGTGGCCGGCCATGCCGTTGACCGCGGCGCCCATCCCGTGCTCGCGCACGCCGAAGAAGACGTTGCGCCCCGAGTGCTCGGCCGTGAACCGCTCCGACTCGGGGAAGACGGTCATCGTCGAGGCAGTCAGGTCGGCGGCGCCGCCGACCATCGTCGGGGTCAGCGGCTCGAACGCGGCCATCGCCTTGCCGGCGGCGACGCGGGTCGAGAGCTTCTCCTTCTCCCAGTTCTTCGGCAGGGCGTCGGCCAGTCCGGGGAGGGGCCGCCCCTCCCAGGCGAGGTCCCACTCCTCGGCGCGCGCGGCGTCCGCCTCGCGCCAGCGCTCGAAGCGCTCGGTCCACTCGCCGTGCAGGCGGGCGCCCTCCTCGACCATGCTGAACGCCTCGTAGACCCCGTCGGGGACGAAGAACGTCTTGTCGGGATCCCAGCCCATGACCTCCTTGGTCAGGGCGACCTCCTCGTCGCCGAGCGCGGCCCCGTGGGCCTTGCTCGTGCCCGACTTGTTGGGCGACGGGTACCCGATGATCGACTTGACGCGGATCAGCGACGGCTTGTCCTCGACCTTCTGGGCGTGCTTGATCGCCGTCTCGAGGGCGACGATGTCGTTGGCGTCGTGGACGTCCTGGACGTGCCAGCCGTACGCCTCGAAGCGCTGGTCGACGTTCTCGCGGTCGAAGCTCAGCGAAGTCGGCCCGTCGAGCGAGATGTCGTTGTCGTCGTAGAGATAGACGATCCGCCCGAGGCCGAGCTGGCCGGCCAGCGACGCCGCCTCGGAGGCGATCCCCTCCATCAGGTCGCCGTCGGAGACGATCGAGTAGATCCGATGGTCCTGCACCTCGGCGCCGTAGTGCTCGCGGAGGAACTTCTCGGCGATGGCCATGCCGACGCCGTTGGCGAAGCCCTGGCCGAGCGGCCCGGTGGTGATCTCCACGCCGGGCGTGACGTTGATCCGATCGAGCTCCGGATGCCCGGGGGTCATCGACTCCCACTGGCGGAACTGCTTCAGCTGGTCCATCGGGATCTCGTAGCCGGTGAGGTGGAGGACCGCGTAGAGGAGCATCGACCCGTGGCCGGCGCTGAGGATGAAGCGGTCGCGATCGGGCCAGGACGGATCGCTCGGATCGTGGCGCATGATCTTGCGAAAGAGGACGAAGGCAGCCGGCGCCATGGCCATGGGCAGGCCCGGGTGACCGGAGTTGGCCTTCTGGATCGCGTCCATGGCCAGCGTCCGGATCGTCTCGATGGAAAGCTGCTCTGTATCGGTGGTGGTGAGGGCCACGGAGTGTCGCCTGCCTCTGCTAATGAAGTTCGTCGTCAGGTCAGTGGGGGCGGTGCGGTTTCGCGCGCGTTCCCGGCAGCCCCATTCCGCGCAACTGTATCCCGACCGGCGCGACGGCGCGGTTACGCGGACGGGTCCAGATCGATCCACACGGTCGGCGGGTCCTGGTTTGACTTCCGCACCATTTCGGAGCGGCCCGCGCCGCAGCGGCGGCGCGGCGGGTGTCAGTCGCCGCGGAGCTCGGCCATCTTCTGACGGTCGTGGGTGGCGCGGATCCGGCGGACCGTGCCGGAGCGCGAGCGCATGACGAGCGACTCGGTCGTCGCCGAGCCCGACCCAGGGAAGCGGACGCCCTGGAGGACGTCGCCGTCGGTGACGCCGGTGGCCGAGAAGAACGCGTCGTTGCCGGTGATCAGATCGTCGTGGGTGAGTACGCGATCGACGTCGTAGCCGGCGTCGATCGCCTCCTGGCGTTCTTCGTCGCTGCGCGGCCAGAGGCGGCCGAGCATGCCCCCGCCGATGCACTTGATCGCGGCGGCCGAGAGCACGCCCTCGGGCGTGCCGCCGTAGCCCCAGAGCAGGTCGACCGGGGCGTCGTCGGTCACCGCGAGCAGGGCGCCGGCGACGTCGCCGTCGGTGATGAAGCGCACCCGGGCGCCGGCCTCGCGCACCGCCTTGACCGATTCGTCGTGGCGGGGGCGGTCGAGCATGACGACCATCACGTCGCCGATGTCGGTGCCCTTGCGTTTGGCGATCAGCTCGAGCGTCTCCCCGAGCGGACGGTCGAGGTCGAGCAGGTCGGCGATCGCGGCGGCACCGGCGATCTTGTGCATGTAGAAGACGGGTCCGGGATCGAACATGGTGCCCCGGGGGGAGAGCGCGATGACCGCGAGGGCGTTGGGCATCCCGCGGGCGGCGAGCGTCGTCCCCTCGAGCGGATCGACGGCGATATCGACCATCGGCGGCGAGCCGTCGCCGATGTGCTCGCCGTTGTAGAGCATCGGCGCCTCGTCCTTCTCGCCTTCGCCGATCACCACCACCCCGTCCATGGCGACCGACCGCAGCGCGTGGCGCATGCCGTCGACGGCCGCCTGGTCGGCGTCCTCCTTGCGGCCCTGCCCGACCAGGCGCGCGCAGCCCAGCGCGGCCGCCTCGGTGACCCGCACGAGCTCAAGGGCGAGGTTGCGGTCGGTGCCGATGCCGCTGAGGCTGGTGTTTCTCTCTTGCATGCTCATCAGAAGTCCTCGGGGTGGTTTGGCGGCCAGCCTATCGGGCGCACCGCGAGGCTGCCCGACCGAGGAATTTCACCGTTTCGCAGGCCGGTGGTTGATAGCTTGCCTGGCGTGTACCCGTCGCGCACCAGACGGCCGTGGCCGCAGCCGTGCCGCCATCCGGCCGGTACGGCCACCGCGCCCCGGCGACCGCACGGCGGACCGGCACGTCGCGCTCGATGAGCGGCCTGGTGATCGGCGTCGACGTCGGGGGGACGAAGGTGTCGGCGGCGGCGCTCGGCGAGGAGCCGAGGCTGGCGCCGACCGACTGCGACGGCGCCGAGGAACTGATCGCCCAGATCGTCCGTCAGGTCCGGGCCGCGGCCGGTGACCGGCCGATCGCGGCGGTCGGGGTCGGCATCCCCTCGGTGATCGAGTTCGCCACCGGACGGGTGCGCTCGAGCGTGAACATCCCGCTCGAGGACGTCCCTCTCCGCGCCGAGCTCTCGGCCCGGCTCGGGGTCCCGGTGTTCGTCGACAACGACGCGACGCTGGCGGCGCTGGCCGAGGCCCACGACGAGGAGGGCAACCTCGACGTCCCCAACCTGGTGATGCTGACCGTCGGCACCGGCGTCGGCGGGGGCATCGTGATCGGCGGGCGCGTCTACCGGGGGGCCACGGGGGCGGCGGGCGAGCTCGGCCACACGCTGATCGCCGCCGACCCCGACACCCCGCCCGGACCCGGCTATCCGAAGCCGGGCTCGCTCGAGTCGCTGGCCGCCGGCCACGTGCTCGACGAGCTCGCGCGCACCGCCGCCGCCCGTCATCCCGACTCCGCGCTCGGGCGCATCGGCCCGACCGTCTCAGGCCCGGACGCCGTGGCCGCCGCCCACGCGGGCGACGCCGTGGCAATCGAGGTCGTCGCGGTGATCGGCCGCCGTCTGGGGATCGGCATCGCCAATGCGATCAACACCTTCGACCCGGACGTCGTGGCGATCGGCGGCGGCGTGTCGGCCGCCGGCGAGCTGCTCCTCGGCCCGGCGCGCGAGGCCGCCCGGGGCTACGTGCTGCCCGGCGTCGGCACGCGCACCGAGACCCGCATCGCCCGCAGCGGCCCGGCCGCGGGCGTCCGGGGAGCGGCCCTGCTCGCTCGCTCTGAGCTCACCCACGACACTGGAGAGGCAGCCCCCGTATGAGCCCGGCCACGACCGCGACGAAGCTCGACGAGCTGCGCGTCAACACGATCCAGACGCTCGCCCTGACGCGCCGGGCGCCACCGGTGATCGACCCGGACCTGATCCCCGTGGACGCGATCGAGTGGGGCGCCTACATCCTCGGCGACGCCGGCGAGGATCCGTCGCTGAGCCTGACGGCCGCGGGCGCCTCCGCCGTCGTCGAGCGAGCGCGGAGGCTGCTCGTGGAAGGCGCGGGCGAGCTCTTCGCGCGCGACCGAGCCGGCCACGGCGCGGGAGGCGAGCGATGAGCACCCAGCCCGGCGACCCGCACGCCGAACCGGCCGACGTCAACCCGCTCGCCACCGGCCTCGAGCGGCTCCCCGTCGCCCCCACCAACCTGATCATCTTCGGGGCGACCGGCGACCTCGCCCGACGCAAGCTGCTCCCGGCGATCTACAACCTCGCCCACGACGGCGCCCTGCCCGAGCGCTTCAACCTCGTCGGGTCCTCGCGGAGCGAGATGGCCGACGACGAGTACCGCCAGAGCGCCGCCGAGGCGATCCGCAGCTTCTCGCGCCGGACACCGGACGAGGCGGTGCTCGCCGGCCTGCTCGCCGGGGTCCGCTACATCTCGGGGACGTTCGACGATCCGGCCGTCTACGAGCAGCTGAAGGTCGCCCTGGCCGAGCTCGACGCCGAGGCCGGCGAGCTGATGGCCCGCTGCTTCTACGTGTCGACGGCGCCGGCCTTCTTCCCGGTGATCGTCGAGGCTCTCGGCCGGCACGGCCTCAACCGCTCGGAGGAGGCGCCGGTCCGGATCGTCATCGAGAAGCCGTTCGGCACGTCGCTCGCCGAGGCGCGCGAACTCAACCAGCGGGTGCTCGAGGTCTTCGAGGAGCGCCAGGTCTTCCGGATCGACCATTACCTGGGCAAGGAGACCGTCCAGAACATGCTGGCGATCCGCTTCGCCAACGGCATGTTCGAGCCGCTGTGGAACCGCAACTACATCGATCACGTGCAGATCACCGCCGCCGAGGACATCGGCATCGGCACGCGGGCCGGCTACTACGACAACGCCGGTGCGCTGCGCGACCTCGTCCAGAACCACATGCTCCAGCTGCTGACGCTGCTCTGCATGGAGCCGCCGGTCGTCTTCTCGGCCGACGAGGTCCGCGACGAGAAGGTCAAGGTCCTCCACGCGATCAAGACGCCGGAGGACATCGACGACATCGCGGTGCGGGCGCAGTACAGCCGCGGCGTCGTGGCCGGCGTCGAGGTCCCCGGCTACCTCGAGGAGGCCGGCGTCCCGTCCGACTCGAGCACCGAGACCTTCGCCGGCCTGCGCCTCGAGGTCGACAACTGGCGCTGGGCCGGGGTGCCCTTCTACCTGCGGACCGGCAAGCGCATGGCCCGGCGGGTGACGGAGATCGCGGTGATACTCAAGCCGGTCCCCCACATGGCCTTCGGCGGGCAGGACGTCCCGCCGAACGTGCTCGTGCTGACCATGCAGCCCAACGAGGGCGTCTCGCTCTCGCTGGGGGCCAAGACCCCCGGCACCCGGATGAGCATCCGGCCCGTGAACATGGAGTTCCTCTACGGGACCGCCTTCATCTCCCAGTCACCCGAGGCCTACGAGCGGCTGATCCTCGACGCCATGCGGGGCGAGGCGACGCTCTTCACCCGCAACGACGAGGTCGAGGCCCAGTGGCGGATCTGCGACCCGATCGTCCGCTACTGGGCCGCCCACCCCGGCGAGCTGCCCAAGTACGCGGCGGGGAGCCAGGGGCCGGCCGAGGCCGACCAGATACTGCGAAAGGGCCACCGATGGCGAGCGATCTGAGCGAAGGATGAGCCCGGCGGTCTCCGACGCCGTCTGGAGCGAGCAGGACACGACGCCGGCGGCGATCGAGGCGGCGCTCCGGCGGCTCCTGATCGAGCGCCACGCCGAGAGCGACCTCTACGTCCCGGCCCGGGTCCTCAACCTGATCTGCGTCGTCGACCGGGAGTGGAGCGGCGAGATCGCCAACCGTCTGCGCGCGGTCGGGCGCCACCACCCGTCGCGGACGATCGTCTGCCAGGTCGCCGCCGGCCGCCGGACGCTCGACGCGGTGGCCAGCGTGGCGGCCACGGCCAGCCCGGAGCCTGGGGCGTTCGCCCTGACGCGGGAGACGGTGATCATCGACGTCGGCCCCCAACACGTCCCCTACCTCGACTCGATCGTCGACCCGCTGGTGGTCACCGACCTTCCGACCATGGTCTGGTCGCCGCACGAGCACTGGGACGCCGTGGCCGCGCTCGAGCGTCTCGCCCAGATCGTCCTGCTCGACTCGAGCACCGACCCCGACGTCGGCGGGGCGCTGCGCCGGGCGACCGACCTCCTCACCGAGATGCACGTCGTCGACCTCGCCTGGATCCGCTCGGCGCCATGGCGCGAGCGGGTGGCGGCGAGCTTCGATCCGCCGTGGCGCCGGCCGCGACTGTGGGAGATCGCGGCGCTCGAGGTCCGCCATCACTACGCGTCGGGGGCCGGGGCGCTGCTCCTCTGCGGCTGGCTGGCCTCGCGGCTGGGCTGGCAGCCGCGGCCGCTCGAGGTGCCCGGAGACGGAACCGCCGCCGGCTGGGTGCGCGGCCACGGCGGCCGCGTCACCATTCGCCTGCGGAGCCTGCCCCAGGAGGTCCCCGGGCTGGTCGGGCTGACGCTGACGCTGCGCGACGGCAGCTCGCTCTCCCTCGACCGGGGGCGGGGTGGCCTGCACGGGGTGCGGCGGACGCCCAGCGGGCGCGAGCGGGCCTGGACGCTGCTCGGCGCCTCGCGGGGCGAGGGCGGGATCCTCGGCGAGGGGATCCGCCACGGCCTGCTCCACGACCCGATCTACGACGAAGCGCTTCGCGCCACCGCCGGCCTGCTCGCCTGAGCGCCGCGACCGCCGCCGAGCGCTTACGACCGCCGCCGAGCGCTTACGGGTGTGAACATCCGCGCAATCGGGGTACGGCAGATCCGATCGGCGCCCTGGTGCGCAATAGAGTCTCAGGCAACGCGGGTCAGAGGACATGACACAACTCGACACCACCAGGCTGGAAGCGGCCCGCGAGCAGACCCGCCGGCTGATCGCCGGGATCGACGAGGACGACCTCGAGCGGGTTCACTCGCCGCTGATGAGCCCCCTGGTCTGGGACCTCGGCCACATCGCCGCCTTCGAGGACCTCTGGCTGGCCCACCGCCACGGCGGCCTGCCGCTGCTGCGCCCCGACCTGATGGAGGTCTACGACGCCTTCGAGACGCCGCGCGCCGACCGCGGCAGCCTGCCCTACCTGCGCCGGGCCGAGGCGGAGGAGTACCAGGCCGAGGTGCGCCGGCGGGTCCGCGACCTGCCGGTGGGCGACGGCTACCTCCATGAGCTCGTCGCGCGCCACGAGCGCCAGCACAACGAGACGATGCTGCAGACGCTCAACCTCGCCCGGATCGGCCGCCCCGGCGGCGACGAACCGGCCGCTCCGGCGCGTCTGTCGAGCGGCCTCGAAATGGTCGACGTCGCCGGCGGGGCCTTCCCGCTCGGTACCGGCGACGAGGGCTTCAGCTACGACAACGAACGCCCGCGCCACGCTGCCGGGCTCAAGGCGTTCCGCATCGGCCGTGTCCCGGTGACCAACGGGGACTGGCTCAACTTCGTCCGCGACGGCGGCTACACCAGGCGCGAGTGGTGGAGCGTGGCCGGCTGGGCCTGGCGCGAGGCCGGGCGGATCGAGCGGCCGCTCAACTGGCTGACCGAGGAGCTCGAGTGGCGCCTCACCGACGGCGCCGCCGAGCTCGACCCGCAGCGACCGGTCGTCCACATCTCGTGGTTCGAGGCCGACGCCTTCGCCCGCTCGCGGGGCCTGCGCCTGCCCACCGAGACCGAATGGGAGGCGGCCGCCACCTGGGACGGGGCCGCCAAGCGGACGGAGCCGCCGGGCCCGGCGAATCTGCTCGAGGCCGGGATCCTCGGCACCGCCCCGGTCGGCGCGTTTCCCGAAAACGTCGCGCCGTGCGGGGTGCTTGGGATGACCGGCGACGTCTGGGAGTGGACCTCCAGCCAGTTCCGCGGCTACCCGGGCTTCACGGCCCACCCCTACCGCGAGTACTCCGAGGTCTTCTTCGGGTCCGAGCATCGGGTCCTACGCGGCGGCTCGTTCGCCACCAGCGCCACGGTCGCCTCGGCCACCTTCCGCAACTGGGACCACCCCCAGCGCCGCCAGATCTTCGCCGGCGTCCGCGTGGCGAGGGACGCATGATCGAGCCGACCCTCGACGTCGGCGCAGCGATCCAGATCGAGTGCTGGGTCGACGAGGAGCGCTCGCTCGCCGACGACGCCCTCGACGGCCTGACCAAGCCGTTCAAGGAGCTGCCGCCGAAGCACAACTACGACGAGCGCGGGGCCGAGCTGTTCGACCGGATCTGCGAACTGCCCGAGTACTACCAGACGCGTACCGAGCGGGCGATCCTCGTGCGCGACGCCGAGAAGATCGTCGTCGGCAACGGCGCCGTCGAGCTCGTCGAGCTCGGGTCGGGCATGGCCACCAAGACGCGGGTCCTGCTCGACGCGATGGAGCAGGCGGGGACGCTCGCGCGCTACGTGCCGCTCGACGTGACCGAGACGGTCGTCCGCGACTGTGCCCAGGAACTCGTCGAGGAGTACCCGGGGCTGCGCGTGCACGGCGTGATCGGCGACTTCGAGCGTCACCTCGACCGCGTCCCGCCGGCCGTCGGACCGCGCATCGTGGCGCTGCTCGGCGGGACGGTCGGCAACTTCCCCCCCGGCAGCCGCCGCCGCTTCCTGCGCGCGATGGCCGGCCTGCTCGGGCCCGACGACCGCCTGCTGGTCGGGATCGACCTGCTCAAGGACCCGGTCGTCCTCCAGGCCGCCTACGACGACTCGCAGGGCGTGACGGCCGAGTTCAACCTGAACCTCCTGCACGTGCTCAACCGCGAACTCGACGCCGACTTCGACCCCGACCGCTTCCGCCACGTCGCCCTGTTCGACGGCCGCAACGAGTGGATCGAGATGCGACTGCAGGCGACCGAGTCCCACCGCGTGGCGATCGGGGTGCTCGATCTCGAGATCGAGTTCGCCGAGGGCGAGGAGCTCCGCACCGAGATCAGCGCCAAGTTCACCCGCGCCCGGATCGAGGCCGACCTCGCCGCCGCCGGGCTCGAGCTGGCCGACTGGCTGACCGACGAGGACGCGCGCTTCGCGCTCGTCCTCGCCCGACCGCTCTAGAGCCGCTCGACCAGCATCGCCTGGCCCATTCCCCCGGCCACGCACATCGACTCGATGCCGTAGCGGCCGCCGGTCGTCTCGAGGTCGTTGAGGAGGGTGGTCATGATGCGCGCGCCGGTCATCCCGAACGGGTGGCCGAGGGCGATCGCCCCGCCGAACGGGTTGAGCTTCTCCTCGGGGATCCCGAGCTCGGCCATGCAGGGGACGATCTGCGCGGCGAACGCCTCGTTGATCTCGACCACGTCGATCTCGTCGATCGTCATGCCGGTCTTGGCCAGAAGGGCCTGGATCGCGGGGATCGGGCCGACGCCCATGTACTCGGGCTCGACGGCGGCCACCGTCGAGGCCACGATCCGGGCGCGCGGTGCGAAGCCGAGCTCGGCCGCGCGGGTCGCGCTCATCACGAGCACGGCGGCCGCGCCGTCGTTGAGCGGGCAGGCGTTGCCGGCGGTGACCGTCCCGTCCGGTTTGAAGACCGGCTTGAGCTCGGCGAGCTTCTCGAGCGTCGTCCCCGGCCGGGGGCCGTCGTCGCGGCTGACCACGCTCCCGTCGGCGAGGGTGACCGGGACGATCTCCTTGTCGAAGTGGCCCGAGTCGCGGGCGGCGACCGCACGGGTCTGGGAGATCAGCGCCCAGGCGTCCTGGGCCTCGCGGCTGACGCCGTAGCGCTCGGCGACGTTCTCGGCGGTCAGCCCCATCGGGATGTAGACGTTCACGATCGCCCCGTCGGACCCGTCGAGCTTGCGATGGAACTCGAAGTCGGGGCCGCCGGCCGCCCGCGAGACCGCCTCGACGCCCGCCGCCACGTAGATGTCGCCCTCGCCGGCGCTGATCGCGTGGAAGGCCATGCGAATCGTCTGCAGCGAGGAGGCGCAGAAGCGGTTGACCGTGCAGCCGGGCACGTGGAGGTCGATCCCGGCCAGCAGCGCCGCGTTGCGGCCGATGTTGTAGCCCTGCTCCCCGGCGCCGAAGGCGGCGCCCATCATCACGTCGCCGATGGCCGCCGAATCGAGGTCCGGGTTGCGCTCGAGCAGCGCCCGCAGCGGCACCGCGGCGAGGTCCTCGGCGCGGACGTCCTTGAGCGAGCCTTTGAAAGCCCGGCCGATCGGCGTCCTGACGGCATCGACGATGACTGCTTCGGGCATGCGCGAGCTCCTTGCTGGGGTCCGGACCCCAAACTGTAGAGAGCCCCGGGCGCCAACCCGGGAAGCGCTTGCGCCAGCCGGCTCCCCACGCCGGGACACGGTCGACGAAGGCGTAGAGGGCGCCCGGGCCCCGGCGAGCGTGAACTCCCCGGGGAGGATCCCGACGGCGACGTTCGACCACCAGAGCCTGCCGCGGATCCGCGCGAGCGCCGCGACGGGATCTCCGCGCGGTCGAAGGCGAGCGGTACTCGTGTTCTTCGTCTGCGAGCCATGGCCGAGCGCCGTCACGACCACGAGCCTCGCCGAGGGCGAGGTGACGACCGATCAACCGCTCCGGATCACCAGCGAGATCACCCGCGACGGCCTGTCTTCGGCGACGGGATCGAGCGACCGCCCTCCGATTCGACTGCGGCGAGGAGATCCGCGCGACGATCGGCGACCGGACGCTCCGGCTGGTCTGCTAGAGCCCGAGCCCCTTGACGCCCATCTCGTCGAAGCCGACGTGATGGGCGAGCTCGTGGCGGACCGTCCGGGTGACCTGCTCGCGCAGGGCGTCGGGGTCGGCGCCGAAGTCGCGGCGGAGGGTGTCGCGGAAGATCACGATCCGATCGGGGTGGTCGTCGCGGTGGGCCCCGTCGCCCTGGTAGAGGCCGTAGGCCCGGTGGCGGCGGCCGAGGTCGGAGATGACCACCGGGACGTGCTTGAGGGCGTTCTGGAGAAGGTCGGGCAGATCGTCGAGCGCGTCGCGCACGAGCTCCGCGAAGTCGTCGTTGGAGAGCGGGTCGAGCTCCATGAACTCGGTCTCCAGCGGATCGGCGGCCACGCCGTCGTGGGCCAGGCGCTCCGAGCGCTGGACGAGCAGCTCGAACTCCTCCTCGGAGGCCGGGTGGCGCCAGCCGCCGAGCCGGGTCGAGAGGAAGGCGACCACACCGCCCAGCACGGCGACGCCCGCCACCAGCGTGGCCAGGAACTCGAGCAGCCGGACCGGGCCCGACGAGCTCGGCCCGTCCAGCAGCCAGACGGCGGTCAGGCCGACGCAGATGGCGCCGATCGCGGCGCGCAGGATCCTTCCGAGCGGCGGCGAGTCGGGCATCTCAGCGCAGGCTCCGGGCGATCACGAGGCGCTGGATCTCGTTGGTGCCCTCGTAGATCTGGGTGATCTTCGCGTCGCGCATCATCCGCTCGACCGGATACTCCTTGACGTAGCCGAAGCCGCCGAGCACCTGGATCGCCTCGACGGTGACCGCCATCGCCGTGTCCGAGCAGAACACCTTGGCCATCGACGCGTACTTCCCCGCGCCCGGCTCGCGGCGATCGACCATCGCGCAGGCCCGGTAGAGGAGCTCGCGGCCGGCCGCCGTGCGCAGCTCCATCTCGGCGAGCTTGAACTGGATCGCCTGGAACTCGTTGATCGCCCGGCCGAACTGGCGGCGCTCGCGCGCGTAGCCGACGGCGTAGTCGGTCGCGCCCTGGGCGATGCCGATCGCCTGAGCCCCGGCGCCCAGGCGGGTCCGCTCGAGCGTGGTCAGCGCCACCGTCAGGCCCTTGCCGACCTCGCCGAGGACGTTCTCCGGACCGACGCGGACGTCGTCGAAGATCGGCTGGCCGGTCGGCGAGCCGCGGATCCCGAGCTTGTGCTCGAGCTTGCCGACGCCGAACCCCGGCCGGTCGGCTTCGACGATGAAGGCGGTGATCCGCCGGGCCGGCCGGTCGGTGACCGCGAAGACGATGTAGAAGTCGGCCACCCCGAGGTTGGTGATCCAGTTCTTGGTCCCGTTGATCACCCAGTCGTCGCCCGAGCGCTCGGCGCTCGTGATCATCCCGCCCGGATCCGACCCGGCCTCGGGCTCGGAGAGGGCGAAGGCCGGCGACCACTCGCCGCTCGCGCAGCGGGGCAGGAAGCGCTGCTTCTGCTCCTCGGTGCCGAACAGCTGGATCGGCAGGGTGCCGAGCTCGTGGACCATCAGGATCAGGGCGCTCGACGCGCACGACTTGGCGATCTCCTCGATCGCCACGTTCAACATCAGCGTGCCGGTGCCCGTGCCCCCGTACTCGGCCGGGAAGGGCAGGCCGAGGATGTCCTGCTCGCCGAACAGGCGGCGGATGTCCCACGGGTACTCGGCCTTCTCGTCGATCTCGGCCGCCCGCGGGGCGACCCGGGCGACGCAGATCTCGCTGATCGACGACCGCAGATCGGCAATCTCCTCGGGCAGCGAATAGGCGTCGGCGAGCGTCTCCATCCGGACTTGATCCTATTGGGCGACTTAGACGGCGCGGGCGGTCGGCGGTGGCGGCTGCGCGCCCGGCGTCCCCCGGGCGGCGTCGCCGGGCTCGTCGGGGATCCGGCGCCAGACGGTGATCTTCCCGCCGGCGATGACGAACGCGACCCGCGCGGTGGCGCCGACGCCGTTGCAGCTGGCTCCCGGCCGGGTGGTCAGCAGGAAGAGCGCGTCGAGATAGCCGCGGACCGGGCGGACGGCGAGGAGTTTCGCCCCGCAGGGCAGCAGCCGGTTGACCGCGCCGATGTCCGCCGCGCTCCGCGCGGTGGACACCGGCTGGTTCGGATCGAGCTGGACCTGGCTCGGCGTCGTGAAGAACGCGCTCGCCGCGGCGATGTCCCCGCGGGCCAGCGCCTGCGACCAGCCGCGGATGACCGCGATCCCGGCCGGCTCCGCGCGGGGGGTCGCCGTTACCGTCGGGCGGGGCGCCTTGGCCTGGCCGGCGCCGCCGCACGCCGTGATCGCCGCGACGACCGCGAGAGCTCCGAGGGATCGGCCGCGCATGCCTCCCATGATCGCAGGCGTTACCCTCCGCCCCGGTGAGCGCAGACGTCCAGATCGAGATCCCGCCGGAGATCGCCGCCGAGATGCTGGCCCGAGGGGCGCAGTTCGTCGACGTCCGGGAGGAGTACGAGCGGGCGGCCGGCTACATCGCCGGGACGCGCCACATCGAGCTCGAACGGCTGGCCTCGCAGGCGGCGACGATCGACCGCGAGCAGCCGGTCATCTTCCAATGCCGGCTCGGCGCCCGCTCGGCGATGGCGGCCAAGGCCTTCCGGGCCGACGGTTACGACGCTTACACCCTGACCGGCGGCCTGATGGCCTGGGTCGCGACCGGCCTGCCGATCGAGCCCGAGGACGGCTTCGTAGCCGACCACTAGCCGGCTGCTCAGCCTGGATCCACCGAGGATCGTGGATGAATCCCTGTCGTCGGCGCGGTCCAGGGGCAATCGGCGGCGTACCCACAGGGTGGACCCCTTTTGAAGCCGCCGAGTGGCGCCCTGACTTGATCCACGGCGGGGAGACGCCGCGAGGCTCGGTGGATCCGGGCTCAGTGGAGCAGGGTCAGCGTCTGCACCTGACGGTGCTGGCCGAGCAGCGTCAGGCTCGGCCTGAAGCCGATCGAGTGGATCAGGTCGGTCATCAGCGGCACCCAGGCGAGCATCAGATAGAGACTGACCAGCACGGCGGCGATCCGCAGCGCCCGCGCCCGGGCGAGTGCGGCGAACGGGAGCAGCCAGAGCACATACCACGGCAGCGTCCAGCTGAGCGTGAGCAGCAGCGCCAGCGTCGCCCAGCCGGCGGCCTCGATCCACTTCCCCGTCCGCCACGCCCAGCCGCTCGCCGCGATCACCGCGACCACGAGGATGCCGTCGAGGACGAACTTCATCGTGTCGGTCTCGCCGCCGAAGCCGAGGATGTAGCCGACCACGTTGGGCAGGCCGACCAGCGCGACCAGCGTGCTCTGCTGGGCCAGGTTGGGCAGGTGGGGCCCGAACGCGTAGAGCGAGGCCGCTCCCAGCACGACCGCCCCGACCACCATCCCGGCGAGCAGGCGCATCCGCCGGGGCGCCCCGAGCAGCACCACGGGCAGCAGCAGGCCGGCCGACGCCTTGACGGCGACCGCGGCGACGAGCAGGAAACCGGCGCCGACCTCACGCGCCGGTCCGGGCTCCACGGCCGCCTGCCCGCGCCGGGCGCGGACCTCGAGCAGGAGGTAGACGGCGAGCATCACGAAGAGCACGGTGATGAAGTCGTTGTGGACGCCGCCCAGGCCCCAGATCAGCACCAGCGGGTTGAGCCCGACGAAAAGGGTGGCCCGGAGCGGATCGCGCCCGAGCAGCTCCGCGCACCGCCACACCAGCCAGAGCGAGGCGAGGCTCGCCGCCAGGAAGGTCAGCTTGAGCACCCAGAACGACGCCGCGACCCCGAGCGGCACCAGCGCGAAGGTGAAGATCGTGAACAGCGGGCCGTACGGGCTCAGCAGGGCGTGCCAGTTGCTCAGCTGGTAGCTCAGGTCGCCGTGGGGCCCGAGCGCGGCGATCGTCGTATAGGGGTTGAGCCCGTGGAGCTGCTCCATCCGGGCGTAGTTGATGTAGTTGAAGATGTCGGTCAACGACAGCGGCGGCGAGATGAAGAAGATCAGCTCGATCGCCACGAGCGCCGCGATCGCGTAGCGCGGGCGCAGGTACGCGCTACCGGCGATGACCACCACGTAGCCGACGAACATGCCGCCGGCGAGGACCGTCAGGAAGATCCGGCGGGCCTCGTCGCTCGGCCGGTAGGACGCGGTGAGGCCGGCGAGCGGCCCGGCCATCCAGCCTGGGAAGGCGACGCGGCTCGGCGGCGAGAGGATCGAGTGGCGGGCGGCGACGACGGCGACGAAGGCGAGGCTTCCGACCAGCATCGCGGCCAGCGCAACCGTCGCCGCCGAGCTGGCGAGCGCCGCGCGGTCGCGTTCGCGGCGGGTCGCGCCGGCGGGGGCGGCCCGGGGCCTGTCCGCTGGCGGGGCGAGGACGGAGCCCGAGGAGCTCGCTGTTATCGGCTCGCTTTCCATGTACGAGGGGGCGCGTCGTCGGCGGGCCCCGAACCGGAGCTCTCCCTCGAGGATACCGGTCCTGGACGCAACGGAGCCCGCGTCGCCGCGGGCTCCGGTCGCACCCCCTGCGTCAGCTCGGTCGCTCAGACGGCGACTACGTTGACGGCTTTGGGCCCCTTGTCACCGGCCTCGGCGTCGTAGGACACCTTGGCGCCTTCCTGCAGCGAGCGATAACCCTCGCCGACGATGCCGGTGTGATGGACGAAGAGATCCTTCTCGCCGTCGTCCGGCGTGATGAAGCCGAACCCCTTGTCGTCGCTGAACCATTTCACGGTGCCCGTAGGCATGCGGCCCCTCCACTGTCTTAGTCCTTGCCAGCGACGCGGGGGATGCTTCGGAAAAGCCTCGACCTGCGAGCGCTCGCACTGCTTTCGCCGGCTGTCCGGCAGATTTCGCGCACGACGGTAGCAGTTCTGGGCCCGCGCGTCCCGGGGGCGTCTAGCGCTCTCGGATGAGCAGCGCCTGGGCGGCGGCGCCGAAGGGCCCCCGCTCGTCGTGGAGGACGCTCAGCGCGAGCGCTCCGGCGCCCGGCTCGATCTCCGTGCGGGCGTCGAGCATCACCCAGTCGCCGGCCGGCAGGCGCCGGAGATGGACGACGAGATCCGGGTTCACGAACGTCGTCCGGGCGAAATCGAGTTCGGCGCTGACGCCGTTGCCGAAGTCCGCGACCGCCGCCACCCGCATCAGCGGCGTCGGCTCCTCGTCGTCGACGATCGGCCGGCGCAGGCGCAGCCACACCGCCACCGGCCCGGCCGCGGCGACCCCCCTGGCGAAGCGCATCTCGACCGCGGTCGCCGCGAAGCTCGGGCCCGGTCCGGCGCCGAGCACGAACGGCGTGACCTCGAGCGCGTCCGGGGTCGGCAGGTCGAGCCCGGTCGGGCCGGCCGCGAGCCCGGGGTCGGCCGGGACCCGGGCGATGCGCAGGGCCGCCAGGCGGCAGACCTCGACGTCGCCCGCGTGGAGGCTCGCTCCGATCAGCTGGACGCGGCCGCCGGGACGCAGCATCTCCACGCGGACCTCGAGCGGGGCGACCGGCACCGGGCGCAGGAACTCGTAGGAGAGGCGGGCGAAGGCGAGCTCCCCCGCCGGGGCAAAGCGCTCGACCGCGCGGGCGAGCAGGGCGGCCGGGGCGCCGCCGTGGAGCGCGCCCCGGTCCCACGGCCCGCGGGCGTGCTCGGTGGGGAGAAAGCGTCGCCCCGCGCTCTGGAAGACCGGCTCGTCCACCCCATAACCCTTACACGGGCGGAAACCCTGGGCGCGCCCAGGCACGCGCACGCTAGGCTTCCCCCATGTCCAACAAGGTGACCAAATCAGATCAGGAGTGGCAGCAGGAGCTCTCGCCCGAGCAGTACAAGGTGCTGCGCGAGAAGGGCACCGAACGGCCGTTCACCGGCGAGTACGACGCAGCCAAGGAGGCCGGCGTCTACCGGTGTGCCGGCTGCGGCACCGAGCTCTTCCGCTCGGACGCCAAGTTCAACTCGGGCACCGGCTGGCCGAGCTTCTACGAGCCGGCCGACGCCGAGAACGTCAAGACCGAATCCGACGGCTCGTTCCTGATGCGCCGCACCGAGGTGCTCTGCGCGACCTGCGACGGCCATCTCGGGCACGTGTTCGACGACGGACCCAACCCGACCGGCCTGCGCTACTGCATCAACTCGGCCGCGCTCAAGCTCGACCCGTCGGCCGGCGAATAGCCCGGCCGCCGGCCCGCTAGCGTGGAGCCGGCCGTCCACTTCCGCCGGCTGCTCCCGGCCGGCGCGCCGGTCGACGCCGCCGAGCTGCTCGACGACCTCCACCCGGAGCGGCGCGCCCCGCCCGGGCGCCCCCACATCGCGGTCAACATGATCTCCTCGGTCGACGGCCGGGGCGCCCTCGACGGCCGCACGCGAGGCCTCGGCAACGCCGGCGACCGCGCGCTGTTTCACCGTCTCCGCGCCCAGGCCGACGCGGTGATGGCGGGCGCATCCACGATCCGTGCCGAGCGCTACGGCCCGCTGATCCGCGACACGGAGCTGATCGCCCTGCGCCGGGCGCGCGGCGAGCCGGTCCAGCCGGTGGCGGTGACCGCCAGCCGGAGCCTCGACTTCGACCCTGCTCTGCCCCTCCTCGCCGACCCCGACTCCCATCTGGTCGTCCTCACCCCGTCGGCCGGCGAGCTCCCGCCCTGCGCCGCCCGCGTCACCTACATCCGCGGCACCTCGCTGACCGAGCTCGTCGCCGCCCTGCGCGCCGAGCTCGGAGTCCGATCGGTCGTCTGCGAGGGCGGGCCGACGCTCAACGGCGAGCTCGTCGCCGCCGGCCTCGTCGACGAGCTCTTCCTCTCGATCTCCCCGCTGCTGGTCGGCGGGCGCCGGCCGCTGACGATCGTCGAGGGCGCCCCCGCGCTGACCGGCCTCGAGCTGATCTGGCTGCTCGAATACGACGGCCTGCTCCAGGCGCGCTACCGGGCGGTGCCGCCCGGCGGCGCCTGAGCGTCGGCCGCCGGCTGCGGCGTCTCGCTCGCCACGATCTCGAGCAGCTCGGCCGCGAGTTGGGCGCCGTCGGCGCCGCTCTGCGGGGTCGCGGAGATGTCGACGACGACCTCGTCGCCGTCGAGCTCGACCACGATGACGTTCGGCCGTGCCCGGATCGCCGTGGTCAACGTCGACTCGATCAGGCTCTGCAGGTCGGCCGGGATGACCTCGGCGCGGAGCCGGGCGCGGAGGTTCACCGCCGCCGGCTCACACAGGGGCGTCACGACCGAGGACAGGACCACGCTGTTGGGGATCATCACGTTGTCGTCGCCGTCGGCGAAGGTCGTGTAGAGCAGGCCGAGCGAGCTCACGACCCCCTCGATGCGCCCGGGCGAGCCCTGGAGACGCACGCGCTCGCCGACGCGGAAGGGGCGGGCGCTGAGGAGCACGGTTCCGGCGATCAGGTTGCCGAGCGTCTGCTGGGCGGCGAGGCCGAAGATGACCGCGGTGAAGGCGCCGCCGACGGCGACGGTGCCCGGAGGCACGCCGGCGAAGAACGAGGCGACGACGATCGTCATCGCGACGGTGAACAGGCGGATCACGAAGCCGGCGGTTCCCGCGGCGCCCGGCTCCATGTGGCGCAGCAGCGACGGGCCGACGCCGCGGCCGATGTCGCGGGCGAGACCCCAGCCGACGATGACCAGCACGAGCACGGTCAGCCCACGGATCGACGCGTCGTAGCGGCCGTGGGCTCCGGCCGCCCGACCGAAGAACGACTCCCGGTTGTCGAACAGCACGATCACGCCGATGAAGAGCACGCCGAACACGACGACCTCGGTGCGGGCCCGGCGCACGGCGCGCGCCGAGAACTCGCGCGCCAGCCCGAGTTCGCGCGAGTAGAGGCCGGCGGGGCGATCGTCGTCGGTCATGCCTCCATTGTTACCCGGTCGTGACCGCTCGGCCTATTGCCTCCTGTCGGCGCGATCGCGCCTGCTACGGTCGAGGTGAATCAGAATTCAATTGGGGCGGACAGCGAAGATCCGCCGGAAAGGAAAGCCAGATGTCCTACGTGGACCTGCACCTACACCTTCTTCCCGGGGTCGACGACGGCGCCGAGGACGAGCGCGATGCTCTCGTCTACGCCCGCCGGCTCGCCCGGGAGGGCGTCCGCGAGGTGGTCTGCACACCGCACGTCAGCCCGAGCTGGCCGCTCGAGGTGGCGAGCATCCCCGAGCGCGTGGCCGCGCTCCAGCGCCTGATCGACGAGCGCAGCCTCGGCGTACGCCTCCACGCCGGCGGCGAGCTCCATCCGGCGCGCGCCTCGACCCTCACCGACGACGAGCTCGAGGTGATCGCCCACGGGCCGGCCGGGAGCCGCTGGGTCCTGCTCGAGGCCCCGTTCTCCGGTATCGGCGACCACTTCGTCGGCGTCTGCGACCACCTGCGGTCGCGCGGCTACGGTCTGGTCATCGCCCATCCCGAGCGCGCGGGGAACCTGCTCGACGACGGCGGGCTGCCGCGCCTGCGCGAGCAGCTCGACGACGGCGCCGTGCTCCAGATCAACGTCTGCTCGCTGCTCGGCAACCACGGGCTGGCGATCCAGGAGGCGGCCGTTCACCTGCTGCGCAACGGGTTGGCCTACGCGATCGCCTCCGACGCCCATCCGGCCACCCGGGACCACACTGCGCGCCTCGGGCTCGAGCTTGCCCTGCGGGCCGGCGCCTCCTCGGTGCAGGCGTGGCGCCTGACCCAGGCCAACCCCCGCTTCCTGCTCCGCTCGGGAATCCCCCAGGCGCCGTCGCCGGCGACGATCGCCGCGCTCGAGCTCCTGCTCGACTGACGCTCAGCCGTCGCTCTCGACGGCCTTGGCGTCCGCTACCGCCCAGCCGAGGCGCTCGATCAGCTGGATCGCGAAGTGCTCGCTCTCGAGGTCGCTGGGAAGGACGCGCTCGGCCATCATCAAGACCGGCTCGTCGCTGCCGGGGGGGGTCGCCTCGACGATGATGCGGGGCATTGCTGGCTCCTCTTTCGGTGGTCGCGCGGCAACTTGATGATGGGCACGGCGCCTTAACCCCGTGTGAAGATGCGGGGCGATTAGACTCAGCCGCATGCCCAATTCCCGGATCCTCATCATTCTCGCCGCGGTCGCCGGCGTCGCCCTGCTGGTGGTCGCCGGCGTCTACTTCGCCGAGCCGGCCAAGTCGCTGCCGTCCTTCTTCCCCGGCTACGATGCCTCCTACGCCGGGCACCACACCAAGCACGGGATCGCCGCGCTCGTCGTCGCGCTCGGCTGCTTCGCCTTCGCCTGGTTCCAGAGCGGCCCCAGGACGGCGCGCGCCTAACCGCCGACGAAGAAGACCAGCAGGCAGGTCACGCCGGCCCCGACGCAGTAGATGCCGAACGGCGTCAGGCGGTTCGTCTCGAAGAAGCGCAGGAGGAACTTCACCGCCACGAACGTGGTCAGGGCGGCGGCGACCGACGCGGCCAGGGCCGGGCCGCGGACGCCGTTGCCGGTCGGACCGAGCAGCTCCGGCAGCTTGAGGAGCGCCGCGGCCCCGATGATCGGGGTCGCCAGCAGGAAGCCGTAGCGCGCGGCGTCCTCGTTGGAGAGGCCGGCCAGGAGGCCCCCTCCCATCGAGAAGCCCGAGCGGGAGAGTCCCGGGATCAGGCCGGCCGCCTGGGCGGTTCCGATGAACACCGCCTGGCGCCACGAGAGCCCGGCGAGACCGGCCTCACCCGTGTCGCCGGCCGACGGCGGCCGCTTGCGCAGCCGCTCGAAGAGGAGCAGGGCGACGCCGTTGACCACCAGGAAGGCGGCCGCCGAGACCGCCGAGGCGAACACGCTGCGCAGCGGATCCTCGAGCAGGAGGCCGATGATCCCCACCGGGATCGTCCCGACCACGAGCAGCCAGCCGAGCCGGGCGTCGTGGTCGTCGGGGGCGATCACCCGGTCGCGCAGCGACCGGCCCATGCCCGCGAAGATGCGCAACCACTCGCGGAAGAAGAAGCCGAACAGGACGATCGCCGTGGCGAGATGGGTCGCGACGAGGAAGGTGATGAAGAACTTGTCGTTCTGGTGGATGTTCCAGCCGGCCAGGCGGGGCAGGATCACGCCGTGCCCGAGGCTCGAGACGGGGAAGGGCTCGGCGACGCCCTGGAGCAGCCCGAGCACGACGGCCTGAAAGTAGGTGATCGGGTCGTGCACGGCGGCGAAGCTTATTCATCGAGGACTCCCTAGCGCCCCGGGCGCGGCGCCCGGGGCGTTGGTCGGGAGGGCTCTCGGGGGCGGCCCTGGAGGCCGTCATGTTTGCGAGAGCTCACTGGCGAGGTGGTCAGGCTCGCGAGGTGAAGTCCATCACCCGAGCCCCGGCTCCACGTCAAGATCCTGATAAGCGCACCTGTGTTCACCGCCTCGTCACAGGCGGGCGTCGCGGGCGGGCGAAGCTGACGGCATGCCCGCAACGCGCACACTCGCCGTCGCGCTCCACGACATCGAGCCTGCGACATACGAGGACTGCGCGCTGATCCGCGATTGGCTCTGCGACCACGGTGTCGAGCGGGTGACGCTGCTGGCGATCCCCGCCCGCGACCTGCATCCACTCTCTGACCGGCGGCCGGAGATGGCCGGCTGGCTGCGCGAGTGCAGCCGCCGCGGCGACGCCATCGCCCAGCATGGCTTCCGCCACCTGAGCGCCGGCGGGCCGGCCTCGGGCCGCGGCGGATTCGTCGGCCTCGACCGCGACGATACGCGGCGCGCGGTCGACGCCGGGCTCCGCGTGCTGAAGCTGGCCGGCGTCGAGCCGCGCGGGTTCGTCGCCCCGGGCTACGCCTATCCCCCCGCGCTGAGCGAGGTGCTCGCGGCCCGCTTCGACTGGTGGGCCGGGCGGCTCGGCCTCCACGGGGCCCTCCGCCACCGCCGCACCCTCGGGCCGCCGCTGCGCCTCCGCGCGCGGGCGCTGGTCGGGCTCGGCGCCCGCACCGCCGGACCCACCCTGCGCCTCGACCTGTACCCCCGCGACCTCGCCGCCACCGGGCGGATGCTCGCGCTCGAGTCGCTCTTGCGCCGGACCGCCGGCCGGCGGTCGATCACCTACGACGAGCTCGCCGGGTAGCGCCGGCGGCGGCGCCGCTTGAGCGTGATCCCCTCGAGCAGGTGGGCGACCGTCTCGCAGGCGTCCACCGCCGCCTCCAGCGACTCGAAGATGTCGCGCCAGCGGATCACGACCATCGGGTCGATGCCGCTCACGAACAGCGACGCGACAGCGTCGCGACGGATTCGGTCGCCCTCGTTCTCGAGGCGATGGATCTCGACGAGATGAGTCGCCGCTTCGCCCCCGGTACGCAGGCAGCGCAGCGCCCGCGCCACCTGCTCGGCCGAGCCGACGAGCACCTCGGCGAGCTCCACCGCCGCCTCCATCGACGCTTCGACCGCGTAGATGCCGAGGGTGTCGGCCACCTGCTCGGCGTGGTCGACGATGTCGTCGAGCGCCGTGGCCAGCGCGTAGCCGTCGCCGGCGTCGAACGGAGCTCGCATCCGCCGCATACCGCCGATCCAGTGGATGACGTCGTGTGTGATGCGATCGCCCTCGTGCTCACACCGGAGGATGTCCTCGGCGAGGGCCGCCTGCTCGGGGTAGTCACTCAGCATGTCGCGGAGGAGGACGCACGCGTGCTGTGCGTTGCGGCCCGAGTCCTCGATGAGTGTGAGCAGACCGTTGTCGATCGATCTTCCGAGGAGGAGAACCATCGAGCCAGCCTGACGTCCGCCGTCGGCGCGCGGCGCGGCCCTCACGCCTTCTTCACGAGTCGATCACCGTTTGATAACACGAGCCCGCGGGCCGGACGCCAGCCTTGGCCGGGATGGCGGCACGCGACGAGGTTCTTCGGGCGGGTGAGCTGGAGATCCGGCTTGGCGAGGGTCTCGTGCGCGCGGCGGGCGGCGTCCTCACGCTCTCGGTCCGCGAGTTCCAGCTGCTCGTCGCGATGGCCCGTCGCGCCGGCGGCATCCTCCGCCGCGACGAGCTCTACCGCGCCGTCTGGGGCAGCGAGCTCCGTCCCGGGGACCGCTCGGTCGACGTCTACGTCAGCAAGCTGCGCTCGAAGCTCGACGCCGCGATGCCCGACCAGCGCTACATCCATACCCATCCCGGCTTCGGCTACCGCTTCCAGCCCCAGCCTTCACGAAATCTTGACAACCGCGCCGGAGCGTCCGTGCAGACTGCGTCCGGCGAGAGACGCTAGCCCGCGCCCGGAGCGTGGCCGGCTCGATTGCCCGGCGAGCGATCGCGGCCAGATCATGACAAACAAGGAGCCAATGTGAAGCCTCGGAATCTGGTCGCGCTATCCGCGACCGCCCTCCTCTCGCTCGCCCTCGCGGCCTGCGGCAGCTCAAGCTCGACCGGCTCGACCGGTACGTCGGGCGCCGGCACGATCAGTGGGGCCGGCTCGACGTTCGCCGCCCCCGTCTACTCGCAGTGGGGCGCCCAGGGCGGCCCGTCCGGCGTCGGCGTCAACTACCAGGCCGTCGGCTCCGGCGCCGGGATCATGGCTCTCGAGACCAAAACGGCCGACTTCGGCGCCAGCGACCCTCCGCTGAAGCCGGCGGACGCCGCGGCGATAGCCAAGAACGGCAGCCCGGCGGTGCAGATCCCGATGTTCCTCGGCGCGATCACCGCCTCGTATAACCTGCCGGGCGTCAAGACCGGCCTGAAGCTCGACGGCAAGACGCTGGCCGACATCTACCTGGGCAAAGTGAAGAGCTGGAACAACGCGGAGATCAAGGCGCTCAACCCGGGAATCGCCCTCCCGAGCACGGCGATCACCACGATCCACCGCTCCGACTCCTCCGGCACCACGGCGGGCTTCACCGGCTTCCTCGCCGCCGTCGACCCCGAGTTCAAGACGAAGGTCGGCTCGGGCAAGGACGTCAACTGGCCGGCGGGCGGCACCGGCGCCAAGGGCAACGCCGGCGTGGCCGGCGCGGTCCTGCAGACGCCGGGTTCGATCGGATACGTCGAGCAGGCCTACGCGCTGCTGCACAAGTTCACCTACGCCTCGGTGAAGAACAAGGCCGGCAACTTCATCGCCCCGAGCCTGGCCTCGGCCACCGCCGCCGCCCAGGGCGTCAAGGTCCCGGCCGACCTCGGCTTCGCCATCAGCGACCCGGCGGGGGCCGGCGCCTACCCGATCACCTCACAGACGTTCATCGTCGTCAACAAGGACCTCTGCAAGGCGGGCGACTCGGCGGCCGTGGCCGGGCGCCTGGCGAAGTTCCTGGCCTACGGTCTCGGCGCCGGCCAGTCGGTGCTGAGCGCGGCCCAGTACGCCGCCCTGCCCGCCACGGTCCTGGCCAAGTCCAAGGCTGCGGCGGCGGGCCTCGAGTGCAACGGCGCCCCGGTCAGCCCGGCGTAGCTCTCGGATTCGGCCGCGGGGCGTGACGCGTTGACCACGGCCACCCGCCCTCCCGCCGGCGAACGCCCCCTGTCCCAGCAGTTGCCAGCGGCCCGGGCTCCAGATCGAGTGCTCAAGTGCCGGGTGGCCAAA
>JBPCNA010000118.1:0-6245 GCA_051001735.1 Solirubrobacteraceae bacterium | reverse complement strand
CGTAGCGCCGGACTGAGGCGGCACCCCGGCGCGGCCGTTGGTTGTTCGGTCGGCGGTGGGGCTCAGTGCGGCCGCTCGCTTCCCGCGCCGATGGCCGGCCGGAGGCGAGCCAGGCTCGGCCGCCACGGAGCGCGCCAGACGCGGTCGGCGGCCGCCACGGCACCGCCGGCGATGAGGCCGCCGGTGACCGCGTCGGCGAGGTAGTGGTTGGCCGTGGCCATCACGACGGCGGCGGTCAGCAGCGGGTAGATCGCCGCGAGCGCCCGCACCCAGGGCCGCTCGGTGAGCCGCCAGAGGGCGATGGCCGACCAGACCGCCCAGGCGATGTGCAGGGACGGCAGCGCCGAGAGCTGGTTGGCGTCGAGCGAGACGGCCCCCGGCGCCCAGTACGGCGACTGCCCGTGCACCAGCGCGACGAGGTCGAGGAAGCGCGGGTCGGCGAGCATCCGCGGCGGCGCCACGGGCCAGGTCCAGAACACCGCGAGCCCCGCCAGGTTTACGGCGATCAGGGCGGCCCGGAGCGGCGGCAGGAGGTCCGGCCGCCGCCACCAGATCCAGGCGATCAGGCCGAAGGTGACGCCGCCGTGGACGTTCTCGTACCAGACGACGACGGTCTCGGCGAACAGGCGATGTCCGGCCAGCCAGGCGTTGAGCGCGTGCTCGGGCGCCAGGCGCAGCGCGCGCTCGAGGTCGAGGACCTGACGCCCGTGCTGCTCGGCCAGCCGCTGGCGGACCTCGCCGAGGTTGTTGATCGCGTCGAAGATCCAGGCGAGCCAGACGACCCAGGCCACGTCGAGCCAGGAGCGCGTCCCGCGCGGCGCCGGCCGGAACCCGAGCTTGGCGGCCGCCTTCGTCGCCCGGGCCCTCTACCGGACCGTCAGCGTGCCCTGCATGCCGGCGTCCTTGTGCCCCGGCACCGTGCAGAAGAAGGCGTAGGTGCCCTTGGCCAGGGTCAGGACCAGCTTCTTGGTGGCGCCGCCCTGGAAGGTCGGCGTCGTGCCGAGCGTCTTCGCGCCCATGGCCACCGCCACGTTGTGCGGGACCGGAGCGCCGTTGGTGAAGGCGATCGTCACCTTGCCCGCCTTCGCACTGAGGCTGGTCTGGTCGAACTTGAGCACGCCGCCCGGATCGGCGGCGAGCGCCAGCGTCCCGGCGGGGAGGGGGGCGGCCGGCTTCGCGGGCGCGGCCGGGCCGCTTGCCGAGGCGAGCGGCGTCGGCGTCGGCGCGGTGCCCTTGGGCGGCAGCTTCACGTGGACGAAGGGCGGCGCGGGCGGCGGCGTCGAGCCGGTGATCGCCGCGGCGGCCACCGCGGAGACCACGAGCACGAAGCTGGTGGCCATGACCCCCCGGGCGAGGGTCGCGGTCCCGGGAAAGTCGGGGTGGGTGAAGCCGAACACTCCGACCAGGACGGCCCAGCCCGCGAGCACGCCGCCGGCGATGTAGAAGGCGGTCTTGCTCTTCTCGTGAGGGGTGGCCTCCGCCAGCAGCGTGACGGCGTTGCCGAGGGCTGCCAGGTTCATCGCGGCGCGAGACTAACTCATCGACCGGCCCGGTGTCGCGCGAGGGGGGCCCCGCAGAGCCGCCGCCCGGACCCCGAGCGCCGGCCCCGATCACGGCCGCGCAGGGGATCTCGAAGCCGTCGTCGGCGGCGTGCACGGCGAGCAGGCGGTAAGGGCCTGCGCGGCCGGCGTTCCGACCGGCCGCCTCGAAGTCAGGGAACCGCTGGGCGCCCTCGTCGGTCATCGCTCGAGCTCGCCCGAGCCTGACGCGCCCTGGACCGACTGTCGTCGCGCCCGTGCCGATTCTTGTGCCCCGAGTCCATACCGCGGCGCGCGTGCCTGCCGCAGCATGGGAGTCCTCGACCGAAAGGAGCGCCCCATGGCCATAGCACCGAAGTTGACCGATCAGGAGATCACGTCGCTGATGGAGATCCCCCATCCGACCAAGGAGGTCGGCGACTCGATCTACGGGTCGACCAAGGTATTTCCCGACTATCAGGCCGAGCCGGGGGAGACCTACTTCGGCATGGTCCACGGCATCGCTCACGAATCGTCGGTCAGCTTCGTGGCCGTCCTTCTCGCCATCCGGGCGCTCCGCAAGGGGTTCGACTCGGCGCTCTACTTCTTCGGCATCGGGGCACTGAACTGCATCCAGACGCGGGGCATGCCGACGGTCGGCGCGGAGATCTTCCCCGGCATGCGCAACGAGAACAACCAGCTCGAGAAGTTCATGGGCGAGGGCGGCAAGGTCTACGCCTGCCGGCTCGGTCTCTCGCTCCACGGCGCGCGTGAGGAGGACCTGATGGAGGGCGTGATCCCCTGCCATCCGCTCGACATGCAGGACGCGATGATCGAGTACAGCCGCAAGGGCGCGATCATCAACACGACCTGGATGTTCTAGTAGTGGTCGGCATCGCAAGTCCCTTGGCATCTGGCGGCGTCTGGACGCGCCCGGCGCCACCCGGCGTCGGCCCGTCTGCAACCAGCACACCGGCGGCCACCGTGCGGCGTGTCATCAGCGAAGGTGGCCAGATCACGCCCAGCCACTCGTGTCGTCATCGAAGGTGGCCGGACCGCGAAGCCATCTGCGAGACAGACCACATGCTATGACGGCGTCCGTGCGCACCGAGCTCGCGGTCCGCGGCCTGCGCGGCCGGCCGCCGGTGCGCAGGCGCGCCGGCGCCGGACCGAGCGACGACGGCCACTACACGCTCGGCGGCCGGGCGGTGACCCTGCCGCTCGCCGACGATTCGCCGTTCACCATCGAAGACGGGGTTCTCCGCCGCGACGGCGTGGTCGTCGAGGACGCGGCCCTCGAGCCGGTCGGCCGCCCGTGCTTCTATGACCTCCGCACCCGCGACGGGGTCCCCTACGAGCAGATCGCGCGCCTCCACGGAAGCGACGTCCTGGCCACGACGGTCGTGCAGACCTGCATCCGCTACGCGAGCGAGGCGACCAGGTGCCGCTTCTGCACGATCGAGGAGTCGCTCGCCTCGGGCGCCACCACCCGCGTGAAGTTCCCGGGGCAGCTGGCCGAGGTGGCCGCCGCGGCGGTCGCCCTCGACGGGGTGCGCCAGCTCGTGATGACCACCGGGACCTCGAACGGGCCCGACCGGGGCGCCCGCCACCTCGCGCGCTGCGCCGCCGCCGTCCGCGCGGTCGCGCCGGGGCTGCCGATCCAGGTCCAGATCGAGCCGCCGATCGACCTCGCGTGGATCGCCCGGCTGCGCACGGCCGGCGTCAACGCGATCGGCATCCACGTCGAGTCGCTCGACGACGAGGTCCGCCGGCGCTTCACGCCGGGCAAGGCCGAGGTCCCGCTCGCCCGCTACGACGAGGCCTGGCGGGAGGCGGTACGCGTCTTCGGGGCCAACCGCGTCTCGACCTACCTGCTCGTCGGCCTCGGCGAAGACCTCGACGAGCTCGTCGTCGGAGCCGCGCGCCTGATCGGGATGGGCGTCTACCCCTTCGTCGTCCCCTACCGGCCGCTGGCCGGTTCGCTGGCCACGGCCGAGGGCGTCTGCGCCCCCGACCCCGCGATCCTCGCCGAGGCGACCGCCCGCGTCGGGGCGGCGCTTCGCGACGCCGGCATGCGAGGCGCCGACCAGGGGGCGGGCTGCGCCGCCTGCGGCGCCTGCTCGGCCCTCGCCGCGGTCGGCGGTTGACGGTGGCGACGCTCGACCTGATCCAGCGGCTCGGCGGCCCACCCCCGAGGGCGGATGGCCCGCCCGCCTTCCTCGTCGTCGACGCCGGCGGCGACCGGCGGCCCATCGACGCCTACCGGGAGCTCCGGCGGCGCGCCTTCGTCGACGAGCAGCGGCTGTTCGTCGGCGACGACCTCGACGCCGACGACACCGGCGAGCACACGCGGATCCTCGTCGCGCTGGCCGCCGACGGCGAGGTCGTCGGCGGCGTGCGGCTCCATCCCTGCACGGCGGACCCGGGCCTCGGCTGGTGGCGCGGCGGCCGGCTGGTCGCCGAGTCCTGCCCCGGCATCCCGCGCGGACGGATCGGCGCCGCGCTGGTCGGCGCCGCCTGCGCGACCGCCCTCGAGCTCGGCGCGCTCCGCTTCGACGCCCACGTCCAGCCCGTCCAGGTCCGCTTCTTCACCCGCCTCGGCTGGACGCCGATCCGGCCGGTCGAGGTCGCCGGGGCGCCGCACATGCTGATGCGCTGGCCGGTCGACCGGATCGCGGCGCTCTCGATGGCGACCAAGGGGCCGCTCGGGCCGCTGCTCCTCGGCCTGCGCCCCGGCGGCGAGGGCTGGCTCGGCGACGACGGCGCGCTCGTCCCCCGCGCCGGCGCCACCGGCCCGCAGATGGTCGCCACCACCGACGCGATCGTCCCGGCGATGGTCGAACGCGACCCCGAATGGGCCGGCTGGTGCGGGATGCTCGTCGCCGCCCACGACCTCTCGGCGATGGGCGCGGCCCCGAGCGGGGTGCTCGACGCCCTCGGCGTCCCGAACGCCGCGGCGGCCGCGCGCGTGATCGCCGGCCTCCGTCGCGGCGCCGAGGCGCTCCGGCTGCCGATTCTCGGCGGCCACACCCAGCTCGGGGTCCCCGCCGCGCTCAGCGTGACCGGGCTCGGCTTCGCCGAGCATCCCGTCCCGGCGGGCGGCGGCCGCGCCGGCGACGAGCTGACGCTCACCGCCGACCTTCACGGCGACTGGCGCTCCGGCTACCGCGGGCGTCAGTGGGACTCGACCTCGTGGCGGACCGCCGCCGACCTCGAGTTGATGCTGAGCGCGGTCGGCCGGGCGCGGCCGCGGGCGGCCAAGGACGTCAGCATGGCCGGCGTGGTCGGGACGGCCGGGATGCTGGCCGAGGCCAGCGGCTGCGCCGCCGAGCTCGAGGTGGCGCGCATCCCGCGCCCGCCCGGCGTCAACGCCGGCGACTGGCTGACCTGCTTCCCCGGCTTCGCGATGATCACCGCCGACGCGCCGGGCGCCGCCCCCCTGCCCGCCGGCGCCGCGGTCGGCGCGGTGTGCGGCCGGCTGCGGCCGGGCCGCGGCGTGCGCCTGATCTGGCCCGACGGGGACGCCACCGTCGCCCTCGAAGGCGCGGTCACCGGGCTCGGCCCAGCCGGGCGGAGCCGCTGATGGGCGAGCTCGTGATCGCCGCTGCGGCGGCCCCCTTCGGGCGCGACATGGACGCGTGCCTGGGGACGATCGAGTGCCTCCTCGACGAGGCCCGCGCCCGCGGCGCCGGGCTCGTGGTCCTCCCCGAGGCCGCGCTCGGCGGCTACGTCGAGTCGCTCCACGGCGAGACCGAGCCGCCTCCCGCGCTGCGCGCCGACGGCCCCGAGCTGGCACGGGTGATGGAGCTCGCCGGCGACCTCGTCGTCTGCGTCGGCTTCTGCGAAGACGGCGGCGGCGGCGTCTACCACAACGTCGCCGCCTGCGTCTCCGGCGACGGGCTCCACGGGCTCCACCGCAAGGTCCACCTCCCGCTCGACGAGGACCGCCTGACCACGCCCGGGAGCAGCCTCCGGGCGTTCGACACGCCGATCGGCCGGATCGGCATGCTGATCTGCTACGACAAGGCGTTCCCCGAGGCGGCGCGCACGCTCACGCTGGACGGCGCCCAGATCCTCGCCTTCCTCTCGGCATGGCCGTGCAGCCGGACCAATCCGGCGCCGCGCCTCGAGGAGGACCGCCAGTGGCGGCGGGCCGAGCTCTGGGATCGCTCGCGCGCGGCCGAGAACTCCCTGATCGTCGCCTCGGCCAATCAGTCGGGCACGTTCGGGTCGCTGCGCTTCGTCGGCGGCGCCCGCATCGTCGAGCCGGGCGGCGACGTCGTCGCCGCCACGGGCACGGGCGGCGGGCTCGCCGTGGCGTCGTTCGACGTCGACGCCGCACTCGTCCGCGCCCGCCGCGCACTCTCCCCGATCAACGATCTGCGGCCCGACTGCTACTGCGAGGCCGTGCCGATGGCCGCGGCCTGACGTGCCGGTCGTCGACTTCGACATCGTCTGGCCCGACGGGACGACCGAGCGCTGCTCCTCGGCGTCGCGGGCGATCGAGGACGTGCTCGCCCCCGGCGCCTCCTACCCGGTCGGCGAGTTCCTGCGCCGCGCCTGCCGGGGCCTCGAGGTCGCCGGAGAGCGTGTGCGCGCCCGCTACGGAATGGGCTGCAGCGCGGCGATCGAGCAGGCGCTCTCACTCGAGCGCACGGCTGCGCGACTCGGCCCCCGGCCCGGCGCGATGGTCACGATCCGCGCGCTGCGCCGCGCACCGTCCGGCGG
>JBPCNA010000117.1:0-10677 GCA_051001735.1 Solirubrobacteraceae bacterium | reverse complement strand
GGCCGGCACCGGGCCGCCGGCGGCGACGAGCACCACTTCGGCCTCGGCGGCGACGGCGGCGAGGATCAGCTCGCCCACCGCGCGCGTGTCGGCTCGGTCGCTCCCGGCGGCTGCGGCCTCGAGCAGCGCGGTCGAGCCGTCCTCGAGCAGGGCGAAGCCGACGTCGACAGGCCGCCCGTCGGGCGAGCTGACCCGGCCGGCCGCCGTCTCGCCGCCGAGCCGGGCGAGCAGGATTTCGAGCGTGCCCGGTCCGCCGTCGGCCACCGGGCAGAGGTCGGGCGGCTCGAGCCCGGCCGCCTCGAGGCCTTGGCCGATCGCCGCCGCGACGACGCTCGCCCGCAGCGTTCCCGAGAAGGCGGCCGGGGCGACGAGGAGCTGCACGGTCGGCCATCCTGCCAGGGATCGAGGCGGTGGTGCCCTGAGCTGACTACTGGTCGAGCTGGTCGGTCGAGCACTCGCGCGGCGGCTTGTCCTCGCGCCAGCGCTGGACCTTGGCTCCGTGGCGGATACGCCCGTCCGAGGCGTGGTCGAAGGTCACCTCGACGACGAGCTCGGGGCGCAGGGCGATCCATTCGAGGTCGCGGGCGCCGGTCCAGCGCGACGGCTCGCCCGAGCCCCGCCGGCCGGTCTCGTAGGGCTCCAGGCGCCCGACCAACTCACGCTTCTCGGCCGCCTTGAAGCCGGACGAGTGCCCGATCTCCCGGAGCCTCCCGTCGGCGGCGTAGGCGCCGAGGATGAGCGCGCCGACGGTCCCCTCGGCCTTGCCGGGGCGCCAGCCCATGACGACGGCGTCGAGCGTCCGCTTGCGCTTGATCTTGAGCATGCCGGTTCGCTCGCCCGGGCGGTAGGGCGCCTCGAGGAGCTTGGCGATGACCCCCTCGGCGGTGCGCAGCCACCCGGTCGCCGCGTCGGCGGTGTCGACCACCGGGGTCAGCTCGACGGCGCCGAGCTCGCGCGCCTCGAGGCGGGCCCGCCGCTCCCGCCAGGGCAGTTCCATCAGCACCTCGTCATCCTCGGCCAGGAGGTCGAAGGCGATGAAGGTGGCCGGCGTCTCGGCGGCCAGGCGAGCGACCCGCGAGGCGGCCGGGTGGATCCGCTGGCCGAGCAGGTTGAACTCCTCGCCGCCGCCGGGGGCATGGATGACGATCTCCCCGTCGAGGACGTAGCGGCCGGCGGGGAAGGCGAGCTCGGGGAAGTAGCGCGTCAGCGGCTTGCCGTTGCGCGATTGGAGGACGGCTTGCGCGCCGTCGACGAAGACGATCGCCCGGAAGCCGTCGTACTTGGGCTCGAAGGCGTACCCGTCGCCGGCGGGCAGAGCCGCCGCCGGCCGGGCGAGCTGGGGAAGGACCGGCGGAGCCAGGGGCAGGGCCACGGCCGGAGCGTACCGAGATGCTCGGGGGATCCGGGGGTGCGTCCGCGCCCGGTCGCGGCCGGGATGACCGTCGGTAGGATCCCCGGATGACCGGCGATCAGGCGACCGTTGCCGAAGAGGAGTACCTCCAGACCCTCTTCTGGCTGAGCGAAGCCGGTCTGCCGATGACGGGGGCGAACGTCGCCCGGGCGATGCAGCTCTCGGCGCCGACCGTCCACGAGATGATCGGCCGCCTCGAGCGCGACGGCTACATCACGCGGGCGCAGAACAAGGCGATCAGCTTCACCGACTCCGGCGAGCAGCACGCCGGCGAGGTCGTCCGCCGCCACCGGCTGATCGAGCGCTTCCTGACCGACATCCTCGGCATACCGTGGGACGAGGTCCACGAGGAGGCCGAGCGACTCGAGCACGCGATGTCGCCCGTGCTCGAGGAGTACATGCTCGCGGCGATCGGAGACGTCAAGACCTGCCCCCACGGCCACCCGATCACGGCGGGAACGCGGATCGAGGGGGTCCCGCTGGCCGACGTGGAGATCGGCGCCAGCGTACGGATCCTCCGCTTCGAGAACGAGGCCGAGGACCTCCTCCACTACCTCAAGCAGGCGGGCTTCGAGCCCGGCCTCGAGGGGACCCTGACGGCCAGCGACCCGGCCGAGCTCGTGCTGGAGATCGCCGAGGGAACGTGCGTGCTGACCAGGAGCGTGGCCGAGACCGTCTCGGTGCTGGCCGACCCGTCGCCCCCGCCGCGGGTGGCCCTGCCCGAGCAGCTCGTGCTGGGCAAGGACCGCTACGGGCGCTGAGGCCTACTTGACCCCGGCGCCCGCGAGCGACCGGGCGGCCTCGCCGATGCGGGCGACCCCGTCCTCGATCTGCGCGGGCGTGACGCCGGAGTAGGCGAGGCGCAGGGCGTCCGTCCCGCCGCTGACCATGAAGTCGGTGCCGGGAAGGACCGCCACGCCGCGCTCGGCGGCGGCCGCCACCAGGGCGGCGGCGTCGAGGCCGTCCGGGAGGGTCACCCACAGGAAGTAGCCGCCTTCGGGCGCGACGAAGCTCGCGCCGGGGAGCTCGCGCTCGAGCGCCGCGCCGAGGGCGCCGGCCCGCTCGGCGAGCGCCGCCTTGACGGTCTCGATCGAGCTGTCGATCGCCCCGGAGATGCAGAACTCGTGGACGATCGACTGGGCGACCATGTTCGGCGAGATGTAGGTGCTGGTCGCCCGCTTGGCGATCTTGGCGATCATGCCGGCTTCGCCCACGAGGTAGCCGACCCGGATCCCCGGGCAGACGGTCTTCGAGAAGGAGCAGGCGTAGACGACGTGGCCGCCGTCGTCGAGGGAGAGCATCGACGGGACGGTCTCGCCGCTGAAGCGCAGCGCGACGTAGGGGTCGTCCTCGAAGATCGTGAAGCCGTGCTCGGCGGCCAGCCCGAGCAGCTCGCGGCGCTTGGCCAGCGACAGCGTGTAGCCGGCTGGGTTCTGGAAGGTGGGGATGATGTGGGCGAGGGACGGCCTGGCGCCGCCGGCGAGCAGGTCGGCGAGGGCGCGCGTATCGATTCCGTCGGGCTCGAGCGCGACCGCGTGGATCTTGGCGCCGCGCTGTCCGAGGGCCAGCAGCGTGCGGTCGTAGGTCGGGCGTTCGACGACGACCTCGTCCCCGGCGCCGACGAGCTCGTCGAAGAGGAAGGCGTCGGCCTGCATCGAGCCGTTGGTGACGAGCACCTGCTTCTCGTCGACGCCGTGGCGCTCGGCGATCCACCGCCGGAGCGGGACGTAGCCGACCGAGGTGCCGTAGGCGGTGGTCCCGGCCGGGTCGTTGGCGAAGGCGCGGGTGGCGGCGGCGCTGAGGCCGTCGACATCGACGATGTCGAGCGACGGGGCGCCGCGGGCGAAGGAGATCGAGGGCGATGACATGAGCCGAAGCCTAACGCAGGCGACCGGCGCGGTGACCACCGCCCGGAGGGTCAGGCGCCGAGGATCTCCTGGGCGATGTCGGCGACCTCGGTCGGGGTGCGCCCGACCCGGACGCCGACCGCCTCGAGCGCCGCCGCCTTGGCCGTCGCGGTGCCGCGCGACCCCGAGACGATCGCTCCGGCGTGGCCCATGGTCTTGCCCGGCGGGGCGGCGAAGCCGGCGATGTAGGCGACGACCGGCTTGGCGACGGCGGCGGCGATGTACTCCGCCGCCTGCTCCTCGGCCTCGCCGCCGATCTCGCCGGACATGACGATCAGCTCCGTCTCCGCGTCGGCCTCGAAGAGCTCGAGGACGTCGATGAAGCTCGATCCGGGGACCGGGTCGCCGCCGATGCCGACGATCGTCGAGTTGCCGAGTCCGCGCTCGGCGAGCTCGTGCCCGACCTGGTAGGTCAGCGTGCCCGAGCGGGAGACGACGCCGACGTTACCGGCGCGGAAGAAGGCCGCCGGGATGATCCCGACGTTGGCCTTCCCGGGGGAGAGGACGCCGGGGCAGTTGGGTCCGATCAGCCGGACGCCGGAGGTGCGATGGAGGTGGGTGTAGACGCGGAGCTCGTCGTGGGCGGGGATGCCCTCGGTGATGGCGATGATCACCCCGACGCCGGCGTCCGCCGCCTCGAGGATCGAGTCGGCGGCGAAGCGGGCGGGAACGAAGATCATCGCCGTGTTCGCCCCGGTCTCGGCGACCGCCGAGCGGAAGGTGTCGAACACGGGGATGCCGTCGAGGTCCTGCCCGCCCTTGCCCGGGGTGACGCCCGAGACGACGTTGGTGCCGTACTCGCGGTTGGCCAGCGTGTGGAAGCTCCCCTCGCCGCCGGTGATGCCGGAGACGCAGAGCCGCGTCTCCTCGTCGACGAGCACGCTCACGTCGCCGCTCCGGACGTCGGATTCCGGTCGCGGGCGAGGCGGACGACGAGTTCGGCGGCGGCGTCCATCGAGGCCGACGTGTGGACGTTGGGGAGGTCGGCCTCGCCGAGGAGGCGGCGGCCCTCCTCGCCGTTGGTTCCGTCGAGGCGGACGACGAAGGGCACGGTCGGCGAGATCTGGGCGAACGCGTCGATCAGGCCGCGGGCGACCTCGTCGCAGCGGGTGATGCCGCCGAAGATGTTGAAGAGCACGGCGCGGACCTTCGGGTTGGAGAGGATCACCTCGACGGCGGCGGTGATCGTCTCGCTCTTGGAGCCGCCGCCGGCGTCGAGGAAGTTGGCCGGCGCTCCGCCGTTGTGGACGACGACGTCGAGCGTCGACATCACGAGGCCGGCGCCGTTGCCGAGGATGCCGATGTCGCCGTCGAGCTTGACGTAGGTCAGGCCGCGCTCGCGGGCCATCCGCTCCTGCGGATCCTCGTTGCCGACGTCGCGGAGCGCGGCGTTCTCCGGGTGGCGGAAGAGGGCGTTGTCGTCGAGCGTCACCTTGGCGTCGAGCGCGTGGAGCTCGCGGTCGGGGCTGACGACGAGCGGGTTGACCTCGACGAGCATCGCCTCCTCGAGCACGAACGTCGCGTAGAGGCGGCCGAGGAAGGCGCCGATCGGGGCGATGAGGTCGGGCGCCACGCCGGCGGCGTAGGCGAGCTGGCGGCCGTGGTGGGCCTGGTAGCCGAGCAGCGGGTCGACGTGGACGGTGGCGAGCGCCCCGGGATCCTCGTCGGCGACCGCCTCGATGTCGACGCCGCCGCGGGTCGAGAGCATGAGCAGCGGCGCTCTGGCGGTACGGTCGAAGACGACCGAGGCGTAGTACTCCTCGGCGATGTCCATCGCCGGGCCGACCCAGACCTCATGGACGGTGTGGCCGCGGATGTCCATGCCGAGGATCGCCGCGGCGCGCTCGCGCGCCTCGCCGGCGTCGGCGGCCAGCTTGATCCCGCCGGCCTTGCCGCGCCCGCCGACGAGAACCTGGGCCTTGATCACAGCCGGATAGCCGACCTCGTCGGCCACGGCGAGGGCTTCGTCCACCGTCCGCACCGCGCGGCCGGCCTGGTTCGGGATGCCGTGGCGGGCCAAGAGCTGCTTGCCCTGGTACTCGAGGAGATCCATCGGCCGGGCGCTGACTCTAATAGAGGTTCATAATCGATGCGTCTACGCGCAATATCGATAAAGGATTGACTCCCGCCTTATGCCCCTTCCCGCCAAGCCGACCTTCGTCACCTTCGATGTCTACGGAACCTTGATCGACTGGGAGACGGGCATCTGGGACGCGTTCGCCGCCGAGGCGCAGCGCGACGGGTTCACGATCACCCGCGACGAGCTGATCCCGATGTTCCACGAGATCGAGCGCGAGATCCAGTCGGGGTCCTACGAGCTCTACGCCGAGGTGCTTCGCCGGACCGCTGTGGAGATCTCCAAGCGCCTGGGCTGGCCGCTCGAGCCGTCGCGGTCGGGCTTCCTCCCGGAGTCGGTCCAGCGGTGGGCGCCGTTCAAGGAGACACGCGTCCAGCTCGACAAGCTGGGCAAGAAGTACAGCCTCGGCCTGATCGCCAACATCGACGACAAGCTGCTCGGCCAGACGCGGCGCCACATCCAGTCGGACTTCGACCTCGTGGTCACCGCCCAGCAGGTCCGCGCCTACAAGCCGGAGCCGGCCCACTTCACCGAGTGCGCCCGCCGCGTCGGTGGCAAGAAGGGCTGGGTGCATATCGCGTCGAGCTACTACCACGACGTCGAGCCGTGCATCAAGGCCAAGGTCCCGGTGATCTGGGTCAACCGCAAGAAGGAGACGCTAGAGCCGGGCCAGAAGAAGCCGACCGCCGAGGTCCCGAACCTGCGCGAGGCGGCCAAGCTGCTCGGCATCGCGTGATCTCCGGCGCCTGAGGTGCGCGCGGTCGGGCTCCACGCCGACGTGATCGCCCTCTCGAGCCGCGTCTGGCAGACGACGTGCACCGTCGTCCGCGCCGGGGACGAGGCCTTCGTGATCGACTCGCCGGTCCTCCCGGACGAGCTCGAGGCGCTGCCCGTCCTGCTCGAGCAGGCCGGGTTCGGCTTCAGCGGCCTGCTCGCCACCCACGCCGACTGGGACCACCTGCTCGGGCGCCTGGCCTTCCCGGGGGCGTCGCTCGGCGTGGCCGAGACGACGGCGGCGCGCCTGCGCTCGGAACCGGCCGCCGCCCAGCGGGAGATGCGCGACTTCGACGAGCGCCATTACGTGCGCCGCCGGGCGCCGCTGCCGCTCGGCCAGGTCGAACCGCTGCCGGTGCCGGGTTACTGCGGCCTCGGCGAGGCCGAACTCGAGCTCCACCCGGCCGACGGCCACACGGCCGACGGGATGGCGGTCTGGATCCCGTGGGCGTCGGTGCTCGTGTGCGGCGACTACCTGTCGCCGGTCGAGATCCCGATCGTCGGCGGATCGCCCGAGGCCTATCTGGCGACGCTCGCCCGGCTGGAGCCGCTGGTAGGGAGGGCGGCGTGGGTCGTTCCCGGTCATGGGGAGCCGTTGGATGGCCGGGGGGCGGCCAGGGTCCTGGATGAGGACCGCACCTATGTCGAGGAGCTCCGCGGCGATCCCCGCGGCGGGGCGCTGCCTCCGGGGCGGCGGGACGCCGAGCAGCGCCGGCTCCACGCGGCGAACGTGGCCGGCCTCTAGCGAGATCTTCGAACGCTGGCTAGCCGAGGCGCCGCCCCATGAAGAGGCTGCGGCCGGTGCCCTTGCTGGCGTCCGAGAAGCCGAACGACTCGTAGAGGGCGACCGCGGGGGCGTTGGTCTCGTGGGTGTCGAGCTCGATCCGGCGGGCGCCGCGCTCCCGGGCCCGCTCGACGGCGGCGCCGACGAGGGCGCGGCCGAGCCCGCGGCGGCGCGAGGTCTCGGCGACGTAGAGGTCCTCGAGCCAGCAGTCCTCGGCGGCGACCCAGATCGAGAAGCGGTAGCGGAGCTGGCAGACCGCCGAGGGCGGCGCGTCGCCGTCGGCCGCGGCGAGCAGGAACTCGGCGTCCGGGCGCTCGATCAGGCGCTCGACCGAGGCGAGAAAGGCGTTGGCCGACGGCCAGTCGTCCCCGTTGTGGTCGCGGAACTCGACGAGGAGGCGGGCCACCGTCGGCGCCTCATGGGGCTCCGCGCGCCAGACGATCGGATCGCCGCCGCTCACGACTCGATCACGGCGAGCGTGTCCCCCGAGGCGACCGAGGCGCCGACGGCGACCGGGAGCTCGCTGATCGTGCCGGCCTTGTGGGCGGTGACCTCGTTCTCCATCTTCATCGCCTCGATCACCGCGACGAGCGCGCCCTGCTCGACGGTGGCGCCCTGTTCGACGGCGAGCTTCAGCACGGTCCCCTGCATCGGCGAGCGGAGCTGGTCGCCGCCGCCGGCCCCGTCGCGGTCGGCCGCCCGCCGCCGGGGCCGGGACGGCTTGCGCGCGGTCGGGCCGGAACCCGCCGGCGGGCCGGCGGCCGGGGCGGCGCCGATCACCCGGACGGCGAAACGGCGGCCCGCGACCTCGACCGTGTAGTCGCGTTCGGTCTTCTCCTCCACGTCGCCGTCGCCGTCGCCGTCCTGCGCCGGCGACGGGGCCGGCGGGGCGAGCGAGCTCAGCCAGTCACGGTCCTCGAGCAGGTCGCGGCAGGTCTCGCCACGGGCCCACTGTTCGGTGGCCAGGAGCGCCGAGTGGAAGGGCAGGAGCGTGGTCAGGCCCTCGATCTCGTACTGGCCGAGAGCCCGCAGCATCCGCCGGGTCGCCTCCTCGCGGTCACGGTCCCAGACGATCAGCTTGGACACCATCGGGTCGTACATCGGCGAGATCTCGTCGCCGGGGCCCACCCCCGAGTCGACCCGCACGCCGGGGCCGCTCGGCTCCCGGTAGCGGCCGATCCGGCCGGGCGCCGGGGCGAAGTTCCGGGAGGCGTCCTCGGCGTTGATGCGGCACTCGATCGCGTGGCCGCGGAGGACGACGTCGTCCTGGCCGAACGGGAGGGCCTCGCCGGCGGCCACCCGGATCCCCGTCTTGACGATGTCGATCCCGGTCGTCAGCTCGGTCACGCAGTGCTCGACCTGGACGCGGGTGTTCATCTCGAGGAAGAAGTACTCACCTTCGGAGAGCAGGCCCTCCACCGTCCCGGCGCCGCGGTAGTCGACGGCCCGGGCGGCCTCGACGGCGATCTTGCCGATCCGGGCCCGCATGGCCTCGTCGACCACCCAGGCCGGGGCCGGCGACTCCTCGATCAGCTTCTGGTGGCGGCGCTGGATCGAGCAGTCGCGCTCGCCGAGGTGGACGACGTTCCCGTGGCCGTCGGCCATCACCTGGACCTCGACGTGGCGCGGGTCGGGCAGGTAGCGCTCGAGGTAGACGGTGGCGTCGGAGAAGAACTTCTCGCCCTCGCGCGCGGCCCCGGCGAAGGCCTCGTCGAGGTGGGCGTCGTCGAGGGCGACCCGGAAGCCCTTGCCGCCGCCGCCGCCGGCCGCCTTGACCGCGACCGGGTAGCCGATGTCGGCCGCGATGATCTCCCGCGCCCGCTCGACGCTGTCCACCGCGTCGGTGGTGCCCGGGACGATCGGCACCCCGGCGGCGGCCATCAGCTCGCGGGCCCGCGTCTTCGAGCCCATCGCGTCGATCGCGCTGGCCGGCGGCCCGATGAAGACCACCCCGGCCTCCTCGCAGGCCCGGGCGAAGGCGGCGTTCTCGGCGAGGAAGCCGTAGCCCGGGTGGACCGCCTCGGCGCCCGACTCGGCGACGGCGTCGAGGATCCGCTCGATGTCGAGATAGCTCTCGGACGCCGGGCCCGGGCCGATCAGGTAGGCCTCGCCGGCGCGCTTGACGTGGAGGGCCTCGCGGTCGATCTCCGAGTAGACGGCGACGCTGACGATCCCGAGCTCATCGAGCGCGCTGATGATGCGGACCGCGATTTCTCCGCGGTTGGCGACCAGGACCTTCGAGAACATCGGCGCTGAGCTTAGCCGCCGCGCGCCGGCGGCGGCCGTCCGCCGTCGCGGGCCATCTTCGTTCGCAAATTGCGCCATCGGGGGCGGCCGGACGTTGATCCGTCCGACGCGTCCGCCACGATGGGGCGGTCTAGAAGCAACCGCGGGAAGGAAACGAGGGCGCGGTCAGATGAGGGCGATGCTGCCGGACCGGGGGAACGCCGCCGGCGCGGCCGGCGGGCTGTTCGGCGGGTGGCGCGGGCGGACCGGCCGGCGGCTCGGCACCGCTTCGCTCCCGCGGCCGGCCCTCCCGGTGATCATCGGCATCGTCCTCGGCCTTGGAGTCGCCGCCGCCGCGCTGCTCGCGTCGCGAATCGGCTCCTCGCTGCGCCCCGCGGCCGCGCGCACGCCGGCGGCGCCGGCGGTGACGTTCGCCGGCGTCTCCTACCGCCTGCTCGGCATCAGTCTGACCCGGTCGATTCCCCAGCGCGGCGAGAGCGCGGTGACCGCGAGCGGGACATTCGAGATCGTCAAGCTCCGCCTCGAGGCGGCCGACGGCCGGTCCCACGTCGTCTCGCGCGACCTGATCGCCCTCGACGCCGGCGGGACCTACTACGCCGTCTCGAGCCCCGACGACCTCGGGCTCCATGACCGCCAGTGGGGCGCGATCGGCTCGACCACGACGGTGCCGGCCCACGGGCCGCTCACCGTAAAGGCGGTGTTCGACGTACCGCCGGCCGTCCCCGAGCGTCAGGTATCGCTGCACATCGGCCAGTTCGACCCCGCCGCCCGGACGCTCGACCTGCCCTTCCAGGTCACCTTGGGCGCCCCGCGCCGGCGGCGGCCGCGCGCGGCGCCGGCCGCGATCGGACCGCTCGTCCCGAGCCCCGTCCTCGGCGCAGGCGGCGTCTAGACGCAGACGCGGAACACGCGGTGGAGGATCTGCGTACCGGCGGCCGTCGTCGCCTTCGCGGTCAGCTGCTGGCCGGTTCGCCGCGGTAGGCCGCGCGGGTTCACGGTGGTGGTGAAGCGGCGGCCGGCGTCGGCACGGGTCACGGTGCGCAGCCGCCGGCCGTGAAGGTAGAAGGTGACCCGGCTGACCTGACCCCCGCGCACGTAGACCCGGAAGGGCCCGCGGACGCAGCTCGCCGGGCCGCCGAAGACGGGGCGCCCGGTCGCCGGGGCCGCCACCGGGGTCGGGGTCGCACCGCCTGCCGGCGCGCTCGGGGTGGTCGCCTTCGATCCGCCGGCCGGCGGGGTAAGCGTCGTTCCCGTGGCGGGCGGCGGCGTCCCGGTGGCGGGCGGCGGCGTCCCGGTGGCGGGCGGCGGCGTACCCGGGGCGACCTGGGTGATGGTGGTGGAGGCGGGTTGGTCGAGGCAGTTGCTGGGGCCGATGCCGTAGTTGTCGTTGTCGCCGGTGTAGCGGATGCGGTAGGTGTAGGTGCCGGGGGCAGTCGGGGTGTACAGCCCGGAGTCGTAGGTCGCGGCGCCGTTGACC
>JBPCNA010000116.1:0-4673 GCA_051001735.1 Solirubrobacteraceae bacterium | reverse complement strand
CATTCAGGCCTGGACCGAACACTGGAACGAAGACCCCCGACCCTACGTCTGGACCAAAACCGCGGACGAGATTCTCGACAAACTCGCCAATTACTGCACCGCAATTAACGCCTCAGGACACTAGTTTCGCCGGACCTGAGGCGGGCCCAAAAGCTGTCCCTTTGCAGGGACTTCCTCGATGGGCGCGGCGGGTTTCGAACCTGCGACCTCTCGCGTGTGAAGCGAGCGCTCTCCCACTGAGCTACGCGCCCTCGGGCGCTGATTCTACGGCGAAGCGACGGCGGGGGCCGGCCAGCCGGCGCCATCCCCGGTCGCCGGCGCGTCGCTGACCGATCGCGACCGCCGGCGCCCAGGCCAACTCGTGGCGCTGCCGGCGGCTAGGCCGCCTTGACCGCCGAGATCTGGAGCACGATGTTGACCTTGTCGGAGACCAGCATGTTCCCGCTGCCGAGGGCCTGGTTGAACTTCATGCCGTAGTCGCCGCGGCTGATCACGCCGACCGCCTCGACGCCGACGCGCTCGTTGCCCCACGGGTCGGTATCCGGCCCGTCGATGACCGCTTCGAGGGAGACCGACTTGGTCACGCCGCGGATCGTCAGGTCGCCGTCGATCGTCACGGCGCCCTTGGCGGCCGCCGTGAACTTCGTCGAGCGGAAGGTGATCTGCGTGTGGTTGGCCGCGTCGAAGAAGTCCGGCGACTTGAGGTGCTGGTCGCGGCCGTCCTCGCGGGTGTTGACGCTGTCGACCTCGACCGTCCCCTCGGCCTTCGACTGCTCGAGCGACTCGCCGACCTCGAGCTTCCCGGCGAACTCGCCGAAGAACCCCTTCACGGTGGCGATGCCCATGTGCTTGACCTGGAACTCCACGCTCGAATGGGTGGGATCGACGTTCCAGGTTGCCTGGGCGATGGCCTGCTGCTCGGCGGTCGGCATCTGCTGCTCCTGTCGGTTTGGCCTGACCCGCGGACGGCCAGACGAAAAGGTGATTGCACGTGCAACGTATCAGATAAAGGTGCGCGCGCAACTATCTCGTCGCCCGGCGGCCACGAAACTTCACGAAGTAGCCGATGGGTCGGCGCGCGACCGGGTTCAGGCGCTACGATCAGTCACGGACCGTGCTAGGCGGGGACGTAGCGGCGCCCTGAATCCGCAATCCGCTCTAGCGGGGCTGAATTCCCTCTCGAGGGGAGCGTCCCCCGGGTCGCCCCGTCGTTCGGGGCGTCGATGGCTCGGGTCCCCTGTGGTGTTGGTCCGTGAACCAGGTCAGGTCCGGAAGGAAGCAGCCTTAAGCGGTAATCAGCAGGCGCAGCGGGAGCCCCGAGCCGGAGCTTCCGGGCGACGTAAGGCACACGGGTACGCCCTCGACAGCGGGTGCACGGTCCATTTTTTATGGGGCCCTCCGGGCCAAAAAGGGGGGGCCCGGGCGGGCCCCCGCACCCGGCGCCTCAGCGGCAGCGCGCGTAGACCTGCCAGGAGGCGTCTCCGCCGGCTCGACTGAAGCCTGCCGGCACCTGGTGGACGGCCTGAACGGGATCGCGCGGGTCGAGGATGTAGTCGCGGGCGACGGCGGGGTTCGCCGGAGTCACGTAGCTGCCGCGGTTCGGCGTCCCCGCTTCGGCGCTGACCACCGCCGCCGGCGCGATGTCGAGCCAGAGAGCGAGGAGGGGCACCGGACGGTGGTTGGGTACCGAGACCGGCAGGCAGCGGGCGCCGATCGCCCCCGTGCTGATCAGCCGGCTCAGGTCGGCCTGGATCGTCTCCTGGCGACCGAGTGTGCTGCGCAGCTTTCTGATGCTCGAGATCTGGGCGGGCACGAAGGCGATCAGGGCGACGCCGATCACGCAGGCCGCGGCTTGCCACCAGCGCCGGTGGCGGTCGCCGGGCTCAAGGGCGAACCAGCCGAAGACGCCGGCGCCGCAGAAGATCGCCAGGATGGAGGCCGGGAGCAGGGCGTAGCGGGTGAGGATCGACAGGCCGGCGGCGGCCAGCACGGCGAAGGCGACGACGGCGGCGACCCCGGTCGCGGCCCCGAGCAGCGCCCGGCGGCGGAGCCAGAGGAGGGAGAGCACGCCGCCGACGGCGGCGCCGAGGAGGACCGGGGGGCGGAGGATCTCGCCGAGCCGCCGCGGGACCGCCGTTGGGACGTTCGCCAGCCCGGTCACCCGTCCGAGCACCCGAGCCGTGTCGCGCGTGCCGGTCAGCGAGCGCAGCGGATCGCCGGTGACCACCAGATCCGAGGCGAACCAGAGCAGCGGGCCGGCGGCGGCGATCGGGACGAGGCGGAGGATGCGGCCGAGGTCGCGCTCCGCCCACCACAGCCACGCCAGGTAGGCGGCCGACAGGAACCAGGCTTCGGGGCGCAGGAGGCCGGCGACCGCCAGCAGCCCGAGGACGCGGGCGCCGGCCCGGGGGCGCCGGGTCTCGACGAGGAGCGCGCCGAGCACGAGCACGAGGTAGGGGATGTCGACATAGACCCGCGATCCGTAGTCGAGCACCGGCTCGCGGGTCAGGACGATCACCGCGGCCAGCGCTCCCGCCGCCGGATGGAACCACGCGGCGCCGAGGCGGTAGACGACCCAGCCGAGCAGAGCGAGGGCGAAGAACGCTCCGGCCGCCACCACCTGGGCGGCGAGCTCGCCGTGGATCCCGTGGCGCTCGAACGTGCTGAGCGGCCCGAGCAGGACGCTCAGCCCGGTGGCGAGCGGATGCGGCGTCGGGGCGATCGCGACGTTGTAGTCGGGCAGCCGGCCGGCGGCGATGTCGCGCCCCCAGACGAGCGCGTACAGGGTGTCGTAGTTGACGAGCCCGTGGCCGACGACGGCGCGGATCGCGACCGCGAGCACGGCGATCAGGGCCGCGAAGCGGACGCGCGCCATCGCGCCACGCTACCGCGGGAGCTCCGGCGCCGGCGGCGCGCGGCCGATCACCGCGTCGGGGCCGGCGCCTTTACCAGAGTCCGTTCGTGCAGCCGGCGGCGGCGCGCGGCGAGCAACTCCTCCGGACGTTGCCGCCGGTGAACCTGATGAGGCGAAAGATTGCGCCGGTGCTCGCGCGCACCCGGATCGTGTAGCTCGTCGACGTCGCCGAGACCGAGAAGCGGCCATGGGCGATCGACGGCTCGAAGCGAACCAGGGCTGCTCGGCTGTGGCTGTAGGTCTGGTGGACGGTGAAGTACGTCTCCTCCACGGTTTCGTGCGTCCGGGCCAGCGCCTTCGCCCTCCCCGCCGCGTCGAGCGCCGACACGGAGCCGGCGGCGGCGCCGGAGGCGAGCGCCGCGCCGGCGATGATCGCGGTGAGCGCCATCGCCGTCACCCGCCGGCCGTGGTGCCTGGAGTCGAGCATGGCGGGGCGTCCGATCCGGTTCGATGGCCGAGCCCGGATTGGCCCGGAGTTCCTCCAAGGTGCATCGACCGGAACGCCGCTCGGCTTGAGCCGGACGGGTCCCCACCCGTAGCTACACTGGCCCTCCGTGTCGACCAGCCCCTCGCTCTACCGTCGCCACCGCCCCCGCAGCTTCGCCGAGGTCGTCGGCCAGGAGCACGTCGTGCGCACCCTGACCAATGCGGTCAACCGCGGGATGGTCCACCACGCCTACCTCTTCGTCGGCTCCCGGGGGACCGGCAAGACCTCGATGGCGAAGATCCTCGCCGCCTGCCTCAACTGCGAGCACGGACCGACCACCGAGCCCTGCGGCACCTGCGACTCGTGCGTCTCGATCGCCTCGGCCACCTCGCTCGACGTGATCGAGATGGACGCCGCCTCGTCGAACTCGGTCGATGACATCCGCGCTCTGCGCGAGTCAGTCGCCTACGCCCCGGTCTCCGGCGGGCAGAAGGTCTACATCCTCGACGAGGCCCACATGCTCTCGCCCCAGGCGTGGAACGCCTTTCTCAAGACGCTCGAGGAGCCGCCACCCAACACCGTTTTCGTCCTGGCCACGACCGAGGCCCAGAAGATCCTCGCCACCGTCATCGACCGCTGCCACCGCTTCGACTTCCAGCGCCCGACCGCCGACCAGATCGCCACCGTCCTGCGCCGCACCGCCGAGGCGGAGGGCATCGTCGTCCCGCCCGCCGCGATCGCCCTGCTCGCCCGCCACGCGGCCGGGAGCTTCCGCGACGCGCTCGGCACGCTCGAGCAGCTGCGGACCTACAGCGGCAGCGAGATCCTCCTCGAGGACGTCCTCGCCGTCCTCGGCGTGGCCGACGCCGAGCTCCTCTTCGCCACGCTTGACGCCGTCGCCGCCGGCGATCCCCGCGCCGCCCTCCTCGCCGTCGCCGGGTGCGTCGACTCCGGCCGCGATCCGGTCGGCTTCATCCGCGAGCTCGAGAGCCACGCCCGCGAAGCCCTCGTCGTCCGGACGCTCGGCGGCGAGGTGCCGCCCGAGATCGCCGTGACCCCCGAGCGCGACGCCCAGCTCGTCGAGCAGGCCGGTCGGATCCCGCCGGCGACCCTCGTCCGCCTCCTCGATCTGCTCGCCGCCGCCTTGGCGGCGCTCCGCACCGGGGCCGACGGCCGCACCCAGCTCGAGCTGGCCGTGGTCAAGGCGGCGACGCCGGCCGTCGACGCCTCGGTCGACGCCCTGCTCGAGCGGATCGCCAGGCTCGAGGCGGCCCTGGCCTCCGGCGTGCCGCCCACCCGCGCCGCCGACGTGGCGGGCGCCCTCCCGTCGCC
>JBPCNA010000115.1:0-13101 GCA_051001735.1 Solirubrobacteraceae bacterium | reverse complement strand
GCGGTCCCGATCTGGGTCAATGTGCTCCTCCTGTCGAAGTTGGGTTGGGGGGCGCTGCCCTGGCTCCCCCCGGTCCGATGCTTCGGTCTATGTCCGCCGGGTCAGAGGTTGATGCACTGCCCGAGCTTCGCGCCCGTGACGGTGTTCGTCATCCCCTCGTTGATCGGCGGCGGGGTGTTGCCCGCGCAGGCGAGCGACGAACCCACGGTGTTGCCCTCGACTTCGGGGGTCCCGTCGGCGAAGGGCGAGGCGCCGCGGTTGTTGTCGACCGAGAGCGAGCCCTTGATCGTGTTCCCGAACACCTCGACGCCGCCGGTGTTGCCGCTGACGTTGACCGAGCCGGTGATGTTGTTGCCGGCGCAGTTGATCGCGTCGTCGCCGACCCGCGTCAGCAGCGTCGTGCCCTTGATGATCACGCTGCCCGATCCGTTGATCGTGCTCCCACAGAGCGTCACGAAGACCGCCCCGTTCGACTGGATCCCGCCGGTGACCGTCGAGTTGGTCACCGTCAACGCTCCGCCCGGATCGACCAGGATCGCGCCGGTCTGCGTGGCGTTGACCAGGCACAGGAACGTGCCCGCCGGAACGTCGATCGCCCCGACGTGGTTGCCGGTGATCGTCGTCGTGCACGACGGCGTCACCGTCGTCGTGGTCGTCGAGGTGTTGTTGACCAGGTTCGGATCAGCCGTGGTCGAGCTGGCCGTGGCCGTGTTGAACACAGAGCCCGGAGGCGGCGTCTGCGTCACGGCCACGACGATCGTCGCCGTCACCGATCCGCCGGCCGGGATGTCGCCCAACTGGCAGGTGATGGTCTGGCTGCCCGCCGGCGTCGGCGTGCAGACCGGGCTGCCCGCCGGCGGAGTTCCCTCGTTGAGGAAGGTCGTCCCGGGCGGCAGCGTGTCGACGACCTGGGCGGCCACCGCGGTGTCCGGGCCGTTGTTGGTCGTCGTCAGCGTGTAGGTCAACTGCTGGCCGGCGATCACCGGATTCGGCGAGGCCGTCTTCACCAACGACAGATCCGCCGCCGGAACGATGTGCACCGGCGCCGTCCCGGTGTTGTTCGCCGAGTTCGGGTCGCCCGTCGTCGAGCTGGCCGTGGCCGAGTTCGTCTGCGTCAACGGCCCCGCGAGCGGCGCCGGGATCCCCGCCGTGCTGGCGACGATGTGGAACGTGATCGACGAGCCGCTCGCCAGGTCCCCGAACGTGCAGGTCGCCGTGGCGGTTCCCACGCCGGTGCAGCCGGCGTCGGAGGAGACGAGCGTCTGGCCGGCCGGGAGGGTGTCGACCACCGTCGGCGCCGACGCCGTACCCGGGCCGGCGTTGGCCAGCACCACGGTGTAGGTCACGTTCTGGCCGTGCAGCACCGGGTCGGGAGCCGCCGTCTTGGTGACCGACAGGTCGGCCGGCTGGGTGAACGAGACGGTCGCGCTGAAGTCCACGCCGTTCGGGCCGCCGGTGTCGGTGACCGTGAACACGAGCTGGTTCACGCCGGCGTGGAAATTCGCCGGGGAGGAGGAGCTGAAATTCACCGGTGTGACGTACGACGCATTACCGGCGAGGTTGGTCCCGTTCAGCGCGACGGTGCCGAGGTCGTCGGCCAGGAACGAGCCCGAGATCGACGGGGCCGTGTAGCCGGCGGGAAGGGTGAAGGTGGCCGTGTATACGGTCGTACGGTTCGACGCCGCGTCGCCGGCCGTGCAGTCGGGGGACACGCCGATCCACGACGTGGTGCCGATCAGCCCCCACCCGGCATTCCTGCACTTGTTGACGGCCGCGCCTGAGGCGCCGCCGTTGATCGCGTAGGTCACGGGCGTGGTCCCGCTGGCGAGCGGAATGGTCGCGGGCGTCCCCGCGGCGGTGGCGCTCTGGGCGAACAGGCCGCTCAACACGAGCAGCCCGGCCAGCGCCAGGAACCCGCCGACTACACCGCCGCGATGGCGATGGGCCTTCTCGCCGCGATCCAGCGGTACGCGCCCTTGTAGCGAAGGCCGGAATCGGCGTCGCATGATCTCTCCCTTGCTTGACGGGGTCCAGACTCCAAGCCTGCGTCCGTGCCCGGTCCCCGCCGGATGAATAGGTTCTCGAGCCCCGGTGCCCTGCAGGCGGGGGCCACCAGCCGAACTCACACGGACCCTGGCCGGCGGCGCGAGTCTACCGCGGCGTCCGGCAGAGACCCACTGGTTCGCGGCGTACGCACATCGCTCAAGGCCGCCCGGAGCCGATCTCGTCACACCCGGTTGACGAGCCTACCCGAGCGCCGGCCGACGCTCAGCCCGGCGCCGGCGCCGTCGCCGGCGGGCCCCACTGGGCCTCGGCGAGGTCGCCCGCGGGCATCCCCTCGGGGGTGGCCACCTCGGGCGTGTCGCGGATGTACCACTCGGCGTCGAGCGCGGCGGCGCACCCGCTGCCGGCGGCGGTGACCGCTTGGCGGTATGTGTGGTCGACCACGTCGCCGGCGGCGAAGACGCCCGGGCGGTTGGTCCGAGTCGAGCGCCCCTCGACCTTGATGTAGCCGTTCTCGTCGAGGTCGATCTGTCCCTCGACGATCTCCGACTGGGGAACGTGGCCGATCGCGATGAACGCCCCCGACATCTCGAGCTGGCGCTTCTCGCCGGTCTCGAGGTTGGTCAGCTCGGCGCGGTCGAGCGAGCCCTTCTCGCCGGCGAGGAACTCGTCGATGCCGTAGGGCGTCAGCCACTCGATGTTGTCCTTGGCCCGGGCCCGCTCGAGCATGATCTTCGAGGCGCGGAACTCGTCGCGCCGGTGGACGACGGTGACCTTGGAGGCGAACTTCGAGAGGAAGAGCGCCTCCTCCATCGCCGAGTCGCCGCCGCCGACGATGACCGACGGCTTGTCCTTGAAGAAGGCGGCGTCGCACGTCGCGCAGTAGCTGACACCGCGGCCGCCGAGCTCCTCCTCGCCGGGTACGCCGAGCTTGCGGTGCTCGGCACCCATGGCCAGCACCACGGTCGATGCCTGGTACTCGTCGTCGTCGACGAAGACCTTGTGGACCCCGCCCGGCTCGTCGGCGAGCTCGACCCGCGTCGCCTGGTCGGTGATGAAACGCGTGCCGAAGCGCTCGGCCTGGTCGCGCAGCTGCTGCATCATCTCCGGGCCGCTGATCCCCTCGGGATAGCCGGGGTAGTTCTCGACATCCGTGGTCTGCTGGAGCAGGCCGCCCCAGGCGAAGCCCTCGATCACGAGCGGGCGCAGGTTCGCGCGCGAGGTGTACAGCGCGGCCGTGTAGCCCGCCGGGCCACTGCCGATGATGATCACGTTCTCGATGTCTGCCATCAGGCCTCCGAGGCGCTGCCGTTGCTCATTACTTTCATTTATGAAGTATAGCGCCGAGGATCACGCGGGCACGGGCTTGGACGCCCCCTGGGCCCCGACCGTCTCCTCGGGATCGAGCTCCTCCGCCCAGCGGTGGACCGTCCGGCGCAGCTGAAAGTAGGCGATCGCGCCGGGAATCGTCGGCAGCCAGAACGAGAAGGCGCGGTAGACGAGAACGGCGAGCACCGCCAGGCTCCCGTCGACGCCGAAGGCGATCAGCGAGCCGATCATGCCGCCGTCGACACCGCCGATCCCGCCCGGGAGGGGGAGGACGTTGGCCAGCATCCCGACGAAGTAGGCCATCACGATCACCGTGAAGGGCGGCGGCGTACCGAAGGCGTGGAACGCCGCCCAGAGCACGGCCACGTCGAAGCCCCACCAGACCAGGGCGCCGAGCGTCCCGTAGTTGCGTGCGCGCAGGAGCGAGATGGCCGTCCGGACACCTGAGGCCACCGCGGCCGGGGCGGTTACCGCCTTGGCGACGAGCCTGGCCCCGCGGCGGCCGCCGGCGGCCCATGATCCGAGCCGCCGCTCGATGTCCTGGGGGAGAAGCGAGAGGGCGAGGAAGGCGAGGATCGACGCCGCGCCGAAGATCGCCGGGATGATCGTGATGGCGAAGCCGCCGCCGCCCGGGAAGATCCCGGTGCGCAGGCCGATGCCGTCGATCACCAGCGCGCCCATGTAGACCGCGTAGAGCAGGGTCAGGAAGGCGATCATGCGGCAGGCGACCACGCGCGCCTCCATGCCCGAGCGGCGGAGCGCCCAGGCGGTGAGCGCGACGCCGCCGCTGCCGGCGGCGGCGAACAGCCGTGAGGCGGCCAGCCCCGCCATCGTGATCTGGTAGCTCTCGCGCCAGCCGACGCGAGACTCGCCGCGCACGAAGACGGCGCGGAAGAGCATGACGTAGCCGCCGAAGGAGGCGAGCTCGAGCAGGAAGGCGGCGACGAGCCAGACCGGATCGGCCTGGTCGAGCTTGCTCCACGTCTCGCGCAGGCCCGCGAGCTTGGGCAGGACGAAGTAGAGGAAGGCGAGCGCCGAGAGGACGAACAGGCCGAAGACGAACGCCTGGCGGCGCGTGATGTGCACGCGCGGCATCTCCTCGACGTCGACCTTCGGCAGCTTGCCGAGCTGCTCGCGGCCGAATCCGCCTAGGGGGGGCGTCTCCTCCCGTCGCTCCTCGGCCATCAGCCGGCCCGCGCCCATTCCGCGAAGCGCGCCACGGCCCGGCCGACCCCGGCGATCGGCGCCCCGAGTACCGGCTCGCAGCGGCGGACGGCGAGGGTCAGGGCGAGCCCGGCCAGCAGATCGACGACGTAGTGCTCGCCGAGGTAGACGAGGGCGAACCCAAGGGCCAGCGCATAGGTCCAGCCGAGGCCGCCGGCCACCGGACCCGTCTCGGCGAGCAAGGTCGCGGCCATCACGGATGTCGCAAAGTGAAGCGATGGCATCGCGGCCACCGGGTTGCCTCCCAGGACACTGTAGAGGGGGCCCCAGCTGTCACCCCAGAAGCTCTCCCCGTACTCGACCATCATCCTACGCACCACGGTCGGCGACTCCCCGCCGCGCTCGGCGGGGCGGCGGTCGATGCGGCCCTGCTCGGCGGCGTACCAGGGGGGCGCGGTGGGCACGAGCCAGTAGCAGACCGCGCCGACGTCGAACACGGCGTAGGTCAGCACCGCCGCCCGGGGGAAGCGCTCGGGATGGCGGTGGAGCAGGTAGGAGAGCGTGGTGTGGGGCACGGCGAACCAGACCCAGTGCGTCCAGGCCAGCGCCTTGTCGTAGGAGCGGAACTCGGGGCCGGCGGCCAGGGCGCGCTGCAGGCGCACGCTGGGCAGGCGCCCGAGGCCGAGCAGCCGATCGACGGTGACCGGGTAGTCGATGTGGACGCGGTCCTCGAGTGCCTGCGCGTCGGCGTTGGGAAGCTTGTAGGCGGCGAGGTAGGCCCACATCTGCAGGAAGCAGACGGCGTAGTCGCGCCGCTTGGACCGGGGCACGGCGATAGTGATGGCGAAGGGCGCGACGGCGGCACCGGCGATGACCGCGCCGGGGCGCAGGCGCGCGGCCTTGCGGACCACCGGCAGCGCGACCCCGGCGAGCACCGCGAGCGCGGCGGAGATCCTGACGGCACGCGGCGAGGGCAAGGGTGCCGAGTATATGAGTCCCGGCGGACCCGGCTAACCGGCCGCGGCGGCGCGCTCGGCCCGGTGGACCCGGGCGGCGCCGACCAGCGCCGCGACGAGCTGGCTCTCCTCGTCGGCTTCGGGGTGCCACTGGACGCCGAGGGCGAAGCTCCGCGTCGGGTCCTCGATCGCCTCCGGGAGGTCGTCGGGCGCCGCCCAGCCGCTGATCACCCAGCCGTCGCCGACGCGGCCGACGCCCTGATGGTGGTGGGACTTCGTCGAGTGGGTGCGCTCGCCGGCGGCACGGGCGACGAGCGAGTCCGGCGCGAGGCCGACGAGATGATCGGAGCCCTCGAAGCTCCCGGACACGCGGCGATGGTCGGAGTGGCCGAAGCGCTCGGGGAGATCCTGGATCAGGGTGCCGCCGCGGGCGACGTTGAGGACCTGCATCCCCCGGCAGATGCCGAGGATCGGCAGATCGCGCTCGAGCGCCCGGCGGGCGAGGGCGATCTCGAAACGGTCGCGCTCGGGCATCGTGCCGACGGTCAGCGGGTGGCGCGGCTGGCCGTAGAGATCGGGGTCGATGTCCGACCCTCCGGCCAGCATCAGCCCGTCGAGCAGGTCGAGGGTGCCGTCCGGCTGCGCCGCGACGAGCGGATCCGGCGGCAGCAGCAGGACCGCCCCCCCGGCGCGGTGCACGGCTTCCACGTAGTTCCACGGGGTCATCACGGCGAGCTGGTCCCAGACCGTCCAGCGGGCCTGCTCGAGTGCGGCGCAGATTCCGATCACGACGCGTTCCACATCGGCAACGGTAGCGAGAGGACGCCCGGAGCCACCCGCCCGGAGCCGGGGATAGCATCCGGCCGGATGCCCCCCGAGTACGAGACCGTCAACCTGCGCCTCGCGGACGGCGCGGCGACGATCGAGCTCAACCGCCCGGCGGCGCTGAACGCCTGGAACCGCCAGCTGGGAGTTGACCTGCTCGCCGCCGTCGAATGGGTGGCCGGCGAGCCCGCTGCCCGGGCGGTGGTGATTCGCGGCGCCGGCCGGGGCTTCTCCGCGGGCGCCGATCTGCACGACATCGCCGGCAGCGAGGACCGCGCGGCCGACGGGCGGCCCGACGTCCGTCGGATCCTCACCGACCGCTACCACCCGATCATCACCGGGATCCGGCGGATGGCCAAGCCGGTGGTGGCGGCGGTCCACGGGCCCGCCGTCGGTATCGGGCTGTCCCTGGCGCTGGCCTGCGACCTCGTGGTCGCCGCCGAGAGCGCCTACTTCCTGCTCGGCTTCGTCAACATCGGGCTCGTTCCCGACGGAGGCTCCTCGGCCTTCGTGGCCAGCCGGGTCGGCATCGCCCGGGCGGCGGAGATGGCCATGCTCGGCGAGCGCGTCCGGGCGCCGCGGGCGCTCGACTGGGGGCTGATCAACGCCGTCCACCCCGACGCTGATCTCGACGCGGCGGTCGACGCCCTCGCCCGGAGGCTGGCGAGCGGGCCGACGGCCAGCTACGTCGGGGCCAAGCGGGAGCTCGAGCGCTGGTTCTACGGCGACCTCCCGGGGCAGCTCGAGTTCGAGGCCGATGTCCAGCAGGAGATGGCCGCGACCGACGACTTCCTCGAAGGGGTATCCGCCTTTGTCGAGAAGCGCCCGGCGCGTTTTGGCGGCTCCTGAATACAATCCTCGCGCCTTGCGTCGCCCGACCCCAAACAACGCCGGCCGCAAGCTGCTGCTCGCCTGCGGTCTCGCGCTGCCGATCGCCCTGGCCATGGCTCCCCAGGCGTTCGCCGGCATCATCACGCCGGAGGCGGGCGGCTCGCCGAACGCCGACGAGATCAACAACCTCTACAAGATCACCCTCTACGTGGCACTGGTCATCTTCGCCGGCGTAGAGGGGACCCTGGTCTACGCCTGCTACAAGTTCCGCGCCCGCAGGGGGGCCGTCCCGGCGCAGATCCACGGCAACACGAGCCTCGAGATCGGCTGGACCGTCGGCGCCGCCGTGATCCTCCTGATCCTCAGCGTGATCACCTTCGTCAAGCTCGACGCCATCCGCACGCCGCCGAACTCCGGCGCCAACGGGCTGAATCTGAGCAGCGCCATCTACGCGACGAGCGAGACGCTGCTGCCCCCGAACGGGAAGACGCTGCATATCAAGGTCAACGGCCAGCAGTACGTCTGGCGCTACACCTACCCGGGCGGAAAGAACCCCGACAAGCTCGACGCACCGTACTCCTACGAGGAGATGGTCGTGCCGACCGACACGACGGTGACGCTCGACATCAACGCCCAGGACGTGATCCACTCGTGGTGGATCCCCCAGCTCGGCGGGAAGTTCCAGGCCGTCCCCGGCTACACCAACCACACGTGGTTCAAGATCTCCAAGCCCGGCTTCTACCGCGGCCAGTGCGCCTTCCTCTGCGGCCGCCTACACGCGAACATGCTCGCCGTCGTCCACGCGATTTCGCCCCCCGAGTTCGAGGCCTGGCTCGCCCAGCGCCAGAAGGACCTCGCGGCCGCCGACGCGGCGGCGCAGGTCTCGCGCAACAACCTGTCCAAGCTCTCGGGCGCCGCGGCGGTGCAGAACCCGTGACCGCTCTCATTCCCACCCGCCCGGAGCGGTAGAGGAGCACGCATGGCAACGGCAACGCCGATTCCTCAGATCGTCGCGCATAGCGCGAGGCCCGAGGAGCAGGGGTGGACCAGCTGGTTCACGACGATCGATCACAAGAAGATCGGGATCCTCTACATGGTCACGACCTTCGTGTTCTTCATGCTCGGAGGCGTCGAGGCGCTCCTGATGCGGCTCCAGCTGGGGACCGCCGACAACAACCTGGTCACCCCCGAGGTCTACAACCAGCTCTTCACGCTCCACGGGACGACGATGATCTTCCTCTTCGTCGTACCGATGATGGCGGGCATCGCCAACTACTTCGTGCCGCTGATGATCGGCGCGCGCGACATGGCCTTCCCGCGCCTGAACGCCCTCAGCTACTGGCTCTTCCTGGCCGGCGGCATCGTCTTCTACGCGTCGCTCTTCTTCAGCCCGCCCGAGGCCGGCTGGATCTCGACGGTGCCACTCTCGACGAGCACCTACCTCCCCAATGGCGGCGTCGACGCCTGGATCTTCCTGATCCACCTGACCGGCCTCTCGTCGCTGCTGGGAGCGATCAACTTCTACGCGACGATCGCCAACATGCGCGCCCCGGGCATGAGCTGGTCGCGGCTGCCGCTCTTCTGCTGGGCGATCCTGACCTACGCGATCCTCCTGATCGTGGCGATCCCGGTGATCGCCGGGGCGGTCACGCTGCTCCTGACCGACCGCCACTTCGGCACCCACTTCTACGACGCCACAGCCGGCGGCTCGCCGCTGCTCTGGCAGCACCTGTTCTGGTTCTTCGGCCACCCCGAGGTCTACATCATGGTGCTGCCCGGGTTCGGCATCGTCTCGGAGATCCTGCCCGTCTTCGCGCGCAAGCCGATCTTCGGCTACAAGGCGATCGCCGCGGCGACGGTCCTGATCGCCTTCCTCGGCCTGCTCACCTGGGCCCACCACATGTTCACGACGCCGACGCCCCTCGTCGTCCTTATCTTCGTGATGATCAGCTCCTTCCTGATCGCCGTCCCCACCGGGGTCAAGATCTTCAACTGGATCGGCACCCTCTGGCAGGGGTCGATCGAGTTCACGACGGCGCTCCTCTTCTGCGTCGGCTTCCTCGCCGTCTTCGTCGTCGGCGGCATCACCGGCGTCTTCCTCGCCATCTTCCCGGTCGACTGGCAGCTCAACGACACCTACTTCGTCGTCGCCCATCTCCATTACGTGCTGGTCGGCGGCTCCGTCTTCACGATCTTCGCGGCGATCTACTACTGGTTTCCGAAGATCACCGGGCGAATGTTGAGCGAGCGGCTCGGGCGGTGGTCGTTCTGGCTCATGTTCGTCGGCATGAACGTGACCTTCCTGATCCAGCACTCGCTCGGCCTCGACGGGATGCCGCGGCGGGTCTACGAATACGACAACATCGGCCACCTGCAGCTCTATAACCAGATCTCGACGGTCGGCTCGTTCATCCTCGCCGCGGGGATCCTCGTGACGGTGGCCAACGTCGTCCGCACGCTGAAGACCGGCGCCGTGGCCGGTCCCGATCCCTGGCGGGGGAACACGCTCGAGTGGTTCACCACCTCGCCCCCGCCGGTCAACAACTTCGACGTGATCCCGCGCGTGCGCTCGCTCGAGCCGATGAAGGACATCCGCCGCGAGGTCGAGCGGCGGACCGGCACCGGCGCGACGGAGCAGCCCACGACGTCGGGCGCCGTGGCCTAGTGGAGGCCAGTCGCGCCACCGCGGCGCCGGATGGGCTGACCGGGGTCCGCCAGGTTCTCGCCGACTACACGGCGCTGACCAAGCCGAAGGTCCAATCGCTGCTCCTGCTGACGACGGTGACGACGATGTACGTCGCCGGAACGCCCTCGCCGTGGACCGTGCTCGCCACGCTGGCCGGCGGCTATCTCTCGGCGGGCGGCGCCGGCGCGGTCAACCACTACTGGGATCGCGACATCGACGCTCAGATGAAGCGCACGGCTACCCGGCCGATCCCGGCCGGGCGGATCTCGCCGCGCGCGGCGCTGATCTTCGGCTTCGTCCTCTGCGGCCTCTCGTTCGCGCTCCTGACGGTCGCCGTCAACGTCCTCGCGGCCGGCCTGGCCCTCTCGGGCTTCGTCGGCTATGTCGGCGTCTACACGATCTGGCTGAAGCGCCGCACGCCGCAGAACATCGTGATCGGCGGGGCGGCCGGCGCGGTGCCGCCGCTGGTCGCCTGGGCCGCGACGACCGGGAGCCTCTCGTGGACGGCGGTCTACCTGTTCGCGATCGTCTTCTTCTGGACCCCGCCCCACTTCTGGGCGCTCAGCCTGCTGATGAAGGACGAGTACGCCAAGGTCGGCGTCCCGATGATGCCGGTCGTCCACGGCGAGCCGGAGACCCGGCGCCAGATCCTGCTCTACTCGCTGCTCCTCTACGCGGTGACCCAACTGCCGTTCTGCGCCGGCGGCTTCGGCGCGATCTACCTCGTCGCTTCGATGGCGCTCGGCGGCCTGTTCATCGCCGCGGCGGTGCGCCTCTACCGCCGGGCCGACCGTAAGTCCGCCCTGCGCCTCTATCTCTACTCGCTCGCCTACCTGGCCGCCCTCTTCGCGTCGATGGTCCTCGACGCGCGGCTGTAGGATCTCGCGCATGGATCAGAGGCTCGCCCGCAAGAACATCCGTACGGCGCTGATCGTCGGCGCGTTCTGCATGCTGATGTTCGCGCTCACGTTCGTCACCGCCGCCCTCTACGTCGCCTGATGGACGCGCCGGCGGCACCGGACGCGTCCTACGAGGCCGACGCCCCGCCGGCCGGCGAGGAGATCCATCTCCCGGATCCCTCGATCCTGCCGATGCTCCTGGCCGTCGGGATCACGGTGGCGCTGGTCGGCGTGACGATCTCGCCGATCCTCGTCGTCGCCGGGCTCGCGCTGAGCATCCCGGTGCTGGTGCGCTGGATCCGCGATGCGTGGGCCGAGCTCCACGAGCTCCCGCCCGGCCCGCACTGAGCGGCTGAGCGCGGGTCTCGTGCCGGGCATAACGCGCCGGCCGCATCGGCTGGGCGGGCTCGCGCGCCGCCGCGCGAACCCGAACTGCCCGGCGCAATCGGCCCCGGAGGATCGGCCTCCGGCGGGCGCGCCACCAGATTGCGGTTCGTCGCGGCTTCTCAATAGGATGCCGCGCGATGGAGGAGCAGGAGCACGACACGCCACACCGGCCGGCACAGAGCCGCCGCGAACTCCTCCCCTTCGTCCTGATCGCGATCGTCGCCTGCGCGGGCGGGATCGTCCTCGGCTTGGTGATCCCCTGGTTCCCGCCGGCGGCGGGTTCCCAGGCGAAGTCGATCGACACGCTCTACTACGTGCTGATCGTCGTGACGGTCCCCGTCTTCGTCCTCGTCGAGACGGTCGTCCTCTACGCGGTCTTCCGCTTTCGCATGCGTCCGGGCGAGGAGGACCTCGACGGGCCGCCGATCCACGGCAACACGCGGCTCGAGATCATCTGGACGGCGGCGCCATCGGCGATCATCGCCGCGCTCGTGGTCTACGCTGCGGTGGTTCTGAGGCACATCGAGCACAAGCCGGCCAACGAGGTCCAGGTCCAGGTCTACGCCCAGCAGTTCGCCTGGTCCTTCGGCTACCCGGCGGCCGGCGGCAAGACCGTGGTCGGCACGGACCTCTACCTGGTCAAGGACCAGCCGGTCCGCTTCCGAATCCACTCGAGCGACGTGCTCCACGGCTTCTGGATCCCGGCCTTCCGCCTCCAGGAGGACGCGGTACCCGGGATCACCGTGAGCTTCCGGGTCACGCCGACGCGCCTAGGCAGCTACGACATCGTCTGCACCGAGCTCTGCGGCCTCGGCCACTCGGTCATGCGCTCCACCGTCCACGTGGTCACCCCGGCCGCCTACCAGGCCTACCTGGCCGCCCGCGGCGCCAGCTCGACGCTCCCGGCCGCGGCCGGCCCGCCCCAGGTCGCCGCGCTCGGCAAGCAGGTCTTCACCTCGACCGGCCGCTGCGGCACGTGCCACACGCTGGCCGCCGCCGGGACGAGCGGGACGATCGGTCCGGACCTCGTCAAGTACCTCAAGGGCAAGTCCGAGGCCTTCATCCGGACGTCGATCGTCAATCCGAACGCCTACGTCGAGAAGGGTTTCGGCGCGACCATCATGCCGGTCGACTTCGCGACCAGCCTGAGCAAGGACGAGCTCAACGCCGTCGTAAAATATCTGGCGAACGTGACCGCCAAGTGACCCGAGGAGGAAACTGATGGCTGCCAGGCTCCGAGCACCGGGCCTCCTGCGCGGAGGTTGGTTCTTCCTGGTCGGCGTCGCCTTCGCCTACGGGCTGGTCGGGCTGATCCGCTTCGTCTCGCACTACCACCCGTACTTCAAGGGCGATTCGGTGCTCCAAGTCGCGATGATCGCCGGCCCGATGTTCTTCCTCGTCGGCCTCGGCGCCTTCGACTACTGGTTCTACTGGGCGTCGGGCAAGCCGACCCGCCCCGAGGACCACTCGAGCCACGGCGCCCGATCCTGGAAGGACTACTTCCGGGTCAACACCGACCACAAGGTGATCGGCATCCAGTACACGGTGCACTCGTTCGTCTACCTGCTGATCGGCGGCCTGTTCGCCATGCTCGTCCGCGCCGAGCTGGCTCAGCCGGGCGCGAAGTTCGTCGACGCCAACACCTACAACGGCCTCTTCTCGGTCCACGCGTCGCTCCTGATCTTCCTGTTCGTGATCCCGGTCTTCGCCGGCCTCGCCAACTTCGTCCTGCCGCTGATGATCGGCGCCCCGGACATGGCCTTCCCGCGCCTGAACGCCCTGTCCTTCTGGCTGCTTCCGGTGGCCGGCGTGATGATGCTCGGCTCGTTCTTCGCCCCCGGCGGCTCGTTCGCGTCGGGCTGGACGGCGTACGCGCCGCTGTCGACGAGCGCGCCGATAGGCCAGGTGTTCTTCACCGTAGGCGTGCAGTTCGCCGGGGCCTCGTCGATCGCCACGGCGCTGAACTTCCTGGTCACCATCATCACGATGCGCGCCCCGGGCATGTCGTTCTTCCGCATGC
>JBPCNA010000114.1:0-10455 GCA_051001735.1 Solirubrobacteraceae bacterium | reverse complement strand
GCCCGCGGCGCCCGCGGCGCCCGCCGCCTGGGCTACGGCCTGCTTCAGCTGCCCGCCGCCGCGGACGGTCAGCGGGTGCCCGCGCAGGGCGGCGAGCGTCAGCCCCGACGGCGACGCCCCGCCGCCGCCGCCGAGGGTGGAGGTCGTGATGATGACCACGGCGGCGACGATCGCCACGATGCTGCCGAGCGCGATGACGCGCCGTCGCCAGACGAGCGAAGGTGGCGGTTGGACGTAGGGCTCTCGTGGCATGGGTCGGACGCGCGGAGACCGGGACCGCGAGCCGTCACAAACCTACCCGGGGCGCGGCCGCCAGGCCTGCGTCATGCTCAGGCCACGAAGACCGGGGTCCCGACCGGCGTCCTGTCGTACAGGGCGATCACGTCGGGGATCCGCATCCGCACGCAGCCGTGGGAGGCGGTGTGGCCGAGCGAGGAGTACTCGCTCGGGTCGACCCCGTGGATCCCCGCGCCGCCGTTGAAGGCCATCCAGCGCGCCTTGATCGGGTCCTGCGGCCCGGGCGGGATCGTCTTTCCGGCGAGGGCGCCGGCCCACGGCGAGTTCGGCACGTACCAAGAGGGGTTGGTCTGCTTCCACTGGATGTCGTAGAGGCCGGCCGGCGTCTCGAGGCCCTGGCGGCCGATGGCCACCGTGTAGGTGTCGGCCAGCCGGAGGTGGTCGTAGAACTTGAGCTGGAAGCTGCTCCGGTCGACGACGATGTAGGCCGGGTACTTGGCCGAGAGGTCCGCCTCGGTGACCTTCGGCGCGACGACGCGCGTCGGCACGGAGATCGACCGGTTGACGTTCGGATCGGCCAGGGCGCCCTCGATCCGCCCGGCCAGCGTTGTCGCGTTGACCGTGAGCCCGGCCTGGGCGGAGACCGGCTGGAGCCCGGAGGAGCTCGGCTGGATCGAGGCGTCCCGGGCCGGGCGGTTGACCGCCGCGCTGACCGTGGCGATCAGCGAGCGGACGGCCGGATGGGAGTAGTCGACGGCGAGCGGGATGTTCCGGGCCACGCGGCCGCCGGTCAGGCTGCGGACCGTCCGCGACAGGAAGGAACCACCGCGGCTGGCGCGGACGGCCTCGTCGACCAGGGTGCGGGCGTCGACGGAGACACCGGCCTGCTGCGGCGTGAGGATGAAGGTCCGGGAACCGGCGCGGACGCGCACCGGACGCTGGAGCGGCGCCAGGACGCGCGCGCGGAGCTCCGTATAGGCCGCGTCGCTGTGGAGCCCGCCGACGTCGATCCCGGCCACGCGGATGCCGGGGGCGATCACGTCAGCCCGCCCGTGGTCGTAGAGATAGGCGAAGAGGCCGCCGAGGAGGACCACCGCCAGGACGGCAGCCATTCCGGCGATCAACGACTTGCGGGCCATTTTGGACTGGTTTCTCCTGTGCCGGTGATTGCTCTCGGGCCTGGCGCCCACTGTTCCCTACCCGGGATTCTCCACAGCGGATCAGCTTGCACCCGTATTGTCAATCGTTGGGACCAATGCCGCAAACGCGAACCGCTAGCGTGCGAGGCATGTGCGGCCGATATACGAACACCGCCGAGCCCCACGCGCTCGAGCAGCGCTTCGGCGTCCGTTTCGCCTTCGGCGAGGGCACGCGCCGCTACAACGTGGCACCGACCGAGCCCGTGCTGACCGTCGTGCGAGGCCGTGACGACGGCGACGACCCCGGCGCCCCGGTGGCCCGGGTCATGCGCTGGGGGCTGATCCCGCCGTGGGCCAGGGACGCCAGGAGCGCCTTCAAGATGATCAACGCCCGCGCCGAGACCGCCGAGTCGAAGCCCGCCTATCGTGGCCTGATCGCCACCGCCGCCCGCCGGGCGCTGCTCCCGGCCGACGGCTTCTACGAGTGGCTGCGCTCCGAGGACCGCAAGCAGCCGCGGCAGCCGTTCCGCTTCACCGTCGACGGCGGCGCGCCCTTCGCCCTCGCCGGCCTCTGGACCGAGGCGTGGCTCGACGGCGAGAGGACGGCCACGGTGACGATCCTCACGTGCCCGGCCAACGACGTCGTCGGCCGGCTCCACGACCGGATGCCGGTGATCCTCGCCGACCGCCCGAGCGAGCTCGCCTGGCTCGACCGGCGGGTCGACGCCGCCGCCGCCACGGCGATGTGCGTCCCCCTCCCCGCCGCGCGGATGCGGGCGGCCCCGGCCAACCCGGCGGTCAACAGGTCGGGCATCGTCGAGGGCCCCGAGCTCCTCACGCCGCCGGCCACCCTGCCCGGGCTCTGAGCCTGGATCCACCGAGCCTCCCGGGATCCGGGCTCTGAGCCGGATCAGCCGCGGAGCGCGGAGGCGAAGATCGCCGGCAGCGCCCGCGGGTGGGGCTCGGCGGCGAAGGCGGTCAGCCGCCGGGCGGTGACCCCGGCCGTGCGGTTGGTCACAAACCACGGCGGCTTCGGGCTCAGCGTCCGCTCCCCGTGGAGGAGCGCCCGCGGCGCCGGGCGGAAGGGACCGCGGACGACCGTCCGCTCCGGTGCGGCGAGGAGCAGGGCGTTGTGGACGACCCCGGTCCCGCTCTCGATGTCGGTCAGCGGGTGGCCGGGGTAGGCGCCCCAGGAGGCCCGCGGGGTGAGGAAGCCGACGCCGCTCCAGCAGTTGATCCCGATCGTCCCGTAGCGGAGCGCGGCAATCAGGTCGTCGAGGCCGCCACCGAGTTGGCGGAGCGTCGCCGGTGAGGCGATCAGATTGGCGGTCAGCGTCCCGTAGAGGCGCTCGTTGGCGAAGTCGACGGCCGCCGCGAGGAACTCGCGCGGCTCGCTCCCGGGCAGCGAGGTGACCGAGAGGACCGGCGAGAAGTACTCGGTGGTGAACGCCTCGTCGGTCGAGGTGCTGTCGACCTCGAGCAGCGTCCGCCGCGACCCCGCGTCGAGGGCCTCGGCGTCGGGGTGCGCCGCCCGGGCGCGGTCCTGGCGCTCTTCGGCGCCCGGGTAGTAGGCCGTGCGGGCGGGTGCCGAGCGGATCGCCGTGCGCAGGTGCTCGAGGAAGCGGTCCTTCTGGCGCCAGCCCTCGGCGAGCACGACGACCTGGCTGGCGTTGCAGTTGAAGCCGCCGTTGTGGAGCCGCTGGGTCGCCACGTGCTCGGCCTGGAAGCGGAGATCGGCCTCGTTCCAGGCGCCGGGGACGACGATCACCGGGGCCACCCCGCCGAGCTCGCTGGTGATCGGCTTGGTCAGCCGCGGCGAAGCCGTCGCCTTGCGCCGGGCGGCCTCCCGGCCGGCGCCGAAGACGATCGCGTCGTGGGTGGCCTGGCTCCCGGTGATGTGGATCTCGTCGACCCCCGGATGCCCGACCAGATGGGCCCCGACGTCGGCCCCGCCGCGGACGATGCGCATGTAGCCCGCCTCGATGAACGGGGTGTAGGCGCGCTCGAGCACGCCGAGCAGGTAGTCGTTGACCGGGTTCAGCTTGAGCAGCACGACGCGGCCGTCGGCGAAGAGCTTGTAGAGCGCGTCGAGCGGGGCGATCGACGAGATGTTGCCGGCGCCGAGCACCACCGCGACGCCGCCGCCGTCGGGCCGACGGGTCCGCAGCCCGGCGGCGTCGGACGCCTGCTCGGCGGTGACGCCCGGCTCGAGCCAGACCGCGGCGCTGAAACCGCTCAGCAGCAGCCGGTCGTAGGCCTCGAAGGGCATGCGGATGGGGATCGTCAGGCGCCCACCCGGGGCCCGGCCGAAGCGCTGGGAGGCGAGCGGGCTGCGCCCGGCCGCCAGCTCGTCGAGGGTCAGGCCGAGAGCGGTCGTGTAGACGAGGTGGGCGAGCGGGCCCGACATCCACTCCTCGCCGGCCAGCGGCGAGCCCGCGTCGAGTCCCTTCGCGGCGCAGGCGAGGCGGGCCCACTCGGCGGCGACGTCGGCGACCCCGACGTGCAGCCGGCCGACCAGCGCGCGCTTCTCGGCGACGGGGAGCGCGGCCCAGTCGGCCGCCCGCCCACGCAGCACGCCGACGTCCGCGTCGAGCGATGAGGTCTCGGCCATCGCCGCATCATGCCAAGGCGCGCGCCTCAGCCGTGCGCGGCGTTGAGCGAGCCCGAGCGGAACGGTTGCTCGGAGATCGCCGCATCGCCGTAGCCGGCCGAGCGAATCGCCGCCTCCAGCGCCGCCCGCCGCTCCGGCTCGGCGAGGACCGCTCCGAGGTCGCCGCAATCGAGCTCGAGCCGTCCTAGCTCGCCGTGGTGGCGCACCCGTACGACCCGGTACCCGAGCGCCTTGACCGCGCGCTCGGCCCGGTCGATGCGGGCCAGGGTGGCGGCGTCGACGGGGACGCCGTAGGGGATGCGCGAGGCCAGGCACGGGCTCGCCGGCTTATCGGCGCTGGGGACGTCGAAGTGCGCGGCCAGCGCCCGCACGAGCGCCTTGCCGACCCCGGCCTCGAGCAGCGGGTGGACGACGCCGTGGTCGGCGGCCGCCCGCAGGCCCGGGCGCCAGTCGCCGGCGTCGTCGGCGTTGGCGCCCGAGAGGAGCGCCCCGGCGCCGCGCTCGGCGGCCAGAGCGGAGAGCTCGCCGTAGAGCTCGCGCTTGCAGTGAAAGCAGCGGAAGCGGTCGTTGCGCCGGTAGTCGGGGCTCCCGAGCTCGTCGGTCGAGATCGTCTCGTGGGCGATCCCGACCGCCGCGGCCACCCCCCGCGCCCCGTCCAGCTCGCCGGTGGCGAGGGCGGGCGACACCGCGGTCACCGCCAGCGCCCGGTCGCCGAGGGCGCGGGCGGCGAGCGCGGCCACCACCGACGAGTCGACCCCGCCCGAGAAGGCGACGATGACCGAGCCGAGAGACTCGATCCGCCGCTCGAGGCGGGCGGCGAGGGCATCGAGGGTCGCCGTGGTCATCGCTCGTTCCCCGGAGCGGTTTCCGTTGCGGCGGCCGGCGCGGGGCCGTAGGAGGCGGCTGCGGCGGCGAGCGCGGCCGCCCAGACCGCCTTCAGCGGGCGTCCGGTGCGGCGGGCCACGGCGAGGCAGTCGTCGTACTCGGGGGCGGCGTTGACCGTCCGCCCGTCGAGCGCGCCGAGCTTGACCCGGACCCGCTCGCCGGCCACCTCGACGGCGCTCCAGCTCCGCTCGAGCTCCCAGCGGCGGGCCGGGGTGACGCGGACGCCGAGCGCGCTCGTCTCGAGCAGCACCGCCCGCGCCACCGGCTCCTCGTCCTCGGGGCGGGCGAGCGCGGAGAAGACGACGCCGGGCCGGCCCTTCTTCATCTGCACGGGGACGACCCAGACGTCGAGCGCCCCGGCGGCGAAGCAGCGCTCGGCCGCCGCGGGGACGAGCTCGGGCGAGAGGTCGTCGAGGTTGGTCTCGATCAGCACCGCCGCGCCGTGGCCGCCGGCGGCGGCCGGGACGCGCCGGCCGATCAGCACGCGGACGACGTTCGGCCGGTCGGCGAGCGTCCGGGCGCCCGCGCCGTAGCCGACCGACTCGAGGCGGAGCGGCGGGAGCGGGCCGTGCTCTACGGCGAGGGCGGCGATCACCGCCGCGCCGGTCGGGGTCACGAGCTCGGCTTCGCCGTCGACGCCGTGGAGGAGGGCGCCGCGCAGGAGCTCGAGTGTGGCCGGGGCCGGGAGCGGCAGGGTGCCGTGGGCCGACTGGAGGAGCCCGCGGGCGGCGGGCAGCGACGAGCAGGCGAGCTCGTCGACGTCGAGCTCATCGAGCGCGAGGGCGATCGCGCAGACGTCGCCGATCGCGTCGAGCGCGCCGACCTCGTGGAAGTGGACCGCCTCCGCCGGGACGCCGTGGACGCGGCCCTCGGCGCGGGCCAGCGCGGCGAAGACGGCCTGGCTGCGCGCTCGGGCCCGCTCGGGGAGATCGCCGGCGTCGATCAGCGCGCGCACGTCGGCCCAGGTGCGGCTTGGCTCGGGGCGGTCGGGGTCGGGCGGGGCGGCGACGCTCACCACCCGGCAGGCGGCGATCCCGTGGCGCTCCTCGGCGGCGGTGACGAGTTCGAGGCCGGGGAGGCCGAGGCGCCGCAGGCCGGCGGCGACGCGCGCAGGGTCAGCCCCGGCGTCGAGCAGAGCGCCGAGCAGCATGTCGCCGGCGACGCCGGCGATCGCGTCGACGTAGGCGAGGCGGGTCACGCCGGGGCCCCTGCCGAGCGGGCGATCCGGGCGGCGATCGTGCCGGCGCCGAAGCCGTCGTCGATGTTGACCACGGCTACCCCGGCGGCGCAGGAGGTCAGCATCGAGAGCAGGGCGCTGAGGCCGCCGAACGCCGCGCCGTAGCCGACGCTCGTCGGCAGGCCGATCACCGGCGCCGCCACGAGGCCGCCGATCACGCTGGCGAGCGCGGCGTCCTGGCCGGCGGCGACGACCACGCAGTCGGCGGTGCGGATGTCCTCGAGCGCCGGGGCGAGCCGGTGAAGGCCGGCCACGCCGACGTCCTCGTGGACCTCGACGGTGGTCCCGAGCAGCTCGGCGCGGATGCGGGCCTCGTGGACCGCCGGACCATCCGAGGTCCCGGCGGAGACGATCGCCACGGTCCCCCGGGGCGGCGGGGTCGAGCGGGCGATCCAGGCGCAGCGCGCCCGCGCGTGCTCGTGGGCGTCCGGCGCCGCCAGCAGCACCGCGGCGCGGGCGGCGGCGTCGGCGCGCGTGACCATCACGCTGGCGGCGCCACCGCCGAGCAGTGAGCCGACGATCGCCGCGACCTCCCCGGGAAGCTTGCCCTCGGCCAGGACCGCCTCGGGCGCGCCCTGGCGAAGCTCGCGATGGAGGTCGACGCGGGCGAACCCGAGATCGTCGAAGGGCAGCCGGGTCAGGCGGTCGAGCCCGGCCGCCGGGTCGAGCGATCCGGCGGCGACGGCCTCCAGCAGCGCCAGCATCTCGCCGGGCAGGCCGCTCACTGGTCGGCGGGTCATCGGCAGTCAGATTAGGGCTAACCTCCCGCCGATGGCACCGTCGGAGATGTTGCCGCGGTCGGTGCTGCTGATCGGCGACGGGGCGCTGCCGCGCTCGGTCGAGCTCGCGCTGAGCCGGGCCGGTGCCACCGTGCGGCGGCTGCGCCGCCCCAACGACCGCCAGATCGCCTCGGCGGTGGCGGGCGACTTCGACGTGACCATGGTCGTCTCGCGCGACGACATCGAGGTCCTGCGGATGGCGCTCGTGGTCGAGCACGCCCGCCCGGGGCGCCGGCTGATCGTCACCGTGTTCAACCGCACGGTGGCCGAGCAGCTCCACCGGGCGGTGCCGACCTGCCAGGTGACCTCGATGGCCGACGCGGTGGCCACCACCCTGGCCGGGCCGTGCGTGGCCGACGGCCTCGAGTCGCTCGTCCAGCTCCCTACGGGCCTGGTCGGCGTGCGCGAGGCGGGTGACGGCGTCGAGGTCATCCCGCTGGAGATCCACCGCCGGCGGCGCGTCGTTCGCTGGCTCCACCAGGCGCTCGGCGCGTTCCGGCCGTTCGATCTCAACGCCCGCTTCCTCGTCGCCGGCGCCGTCGGCTTCCTGGTCATCCTCGGGCTCGACGCCGTCGTCACCGGCATCGTCCTCCACGAGCCCCCGGTCGAGGCGTTCTACGGGGCGACCAAGGCGCTCGTCACGGTCGGGCCCAACCCGGCGGTCGACCGGGCCGGTCCGGCGAGCAAGGTGTTCGCCGCCGTGCTGATGCTGGCGTCGCTGGCCTTCGTGGCGATCCTCACCGCCGGGATCGTCAACCGGCTGCTCGACCCCCGCCTGACCGGGATCGTCGGGCGACGGGCCATCCCCCGCTCCGATCACGTGGTCGTGGTCGGGCTCGGCCAGGTCGGGCTGCGGCTGTGCCTGCTGCTGCGGAGCCTCGGGATCGGCGTGGTCGCGGTCGAGCGCGACGCTGCCGCCCCGGCCGTCCAGCTCGCGCGCAACTACAAGATCCCGGTGGTGATCGGGCCGGGCGGCGAGCGCACGCTGCTGGCCAAGCTGAGCCTCGACCGGGCGCGGGCGCTGGCCGCGATCACCTCCGACGACGGCGAGAACATCGCCATCACGGTGGCCGCCCTCGCCGTCCGCGACGACCTCCGGGTGGTGCTCCGGGCCGGCGACGGCGACGTGACCACCGAGATCCGGTCGCTCTTCCACATCGGCGTCGTCCGCGACGTCCACCGGATCGCCGGCGACCTCCTGGCCGCCGCCGCTCTCGGCATCGAGGCGGCGGGGGCGGCCGCCCGCGACGGGGCGACCTGGCTCGTGATGGCCGACGGCAGCGCCCGCCACTTCGACGGTTTGGCCGCGGCGGACCCGGAGCCTCCTACTGGCGGAGGAGGAGTCGCTTGATCCTGCGCACCTGAGTCCGCTGCCGACGGCGGCGGACGACGAGCCCGGTGATCAAGAGCCCGGCGGCCAGGCTGCCACCGGCGCCGAGCGCGAGCGGTTTCTGCTTGTCCGACGCGGTGGCGAGGGCGCCGCGGACCGGTTGGAGCGCGGCGTTGGTGGCCGACCGGCCGGTCTGGGCGAGCGTAGCCTTGCCCCGGGCGAGGGCGGCGGGGCGCAGCTCGGCAACCTTGGCCTTGGCGCGCTCGGAGACCATCGGCCTGAGCTCGGCGACCTTGTCCTTGGCCCGCTGGGTGATCATGGGCTTGAGCTCGGCGACCTTGTCCTTGGCCTTCGCGACGGCCACCGGCTTGAGCTCGGCGACCTTGTCCTTGGCCTTCGCGGTGACCACCGGCTTGAGCTCGGCGACCTTGTCCTTGGCCTTCGCGGTGACCACCGGCTTGAGCTCGGCGACCTTGTCCTTGGCCCGCGACTGGACGACCGGCTTCAGCTCGGCGACCTTGGCCTGGGCCTTGGCGGTCACCTCGACCCGTTTCTCGTCGGCCTTCTGCTTGGCCTGCGCCTTGTAGTCGATCTGGGCGAGGGCGACGATCGTCTCGCCGAGCTCGCGCCGGGTGCGCTCTATGTCCGCGCGTATTTGGCCCGGTTCTTGAGCCATGCGATGTCCTCCTTAACGCTGTCGAGCGCTTGCGTCGGCGCCAGCGGCACCGCCTTTGCCATGCGTCCGCGACCGAGCAGCCCGAGGATCGCCGCCACCCCGAGGTAGGCCACGGTCACGATCGTCGCCGCGAGCCAGGCAGCGACCGCCGTGGCCAGTGCGAGAATCGCGGCCGCGGTCAGGGTGAAGAGGGCGAGGAGGGCGAAGAGTCCGGCCGCCCCGAAGAGTCCGCCCGCTATCCCGGCAGCCTTGGCCTTGACGGTGAGCTCCGCCTTGGCCAACTCCATCTCCTGTTGGGCCAGGCGGCGCGTCTGGGCGGAGAACCGCTTGAGCAGCTCGCCCACCGCCTGTCCGTCACGTCCGGGCCCGCGCCCGCTGCCTTCCACCATCGTGCCTCCTCGGCTGCCTTGTTCTCAGGCGGGTACCCTCCGCCCGGGTCGGGGAAACCGGTCGCGGGCAAAAGGAGCCCGCGCACCGCGGGAGAGGGGGGCTGGACCGATGAGGATCGCCACGTGGAACGTCAACTCGCTGGCCGTCCGCCTGCCCCGGCTGCTCGAGTTCCTCGCGCTCCACGCCCCGGACGTCGTCTGCCTCCAGGAGACGAAGTCCGAGCCGAAGGCCTTCCCGGTCGAGGAGCTCGCCGCCGCCGGTTACCGGTCCGTCCATCACAGCGCCGGCCGCTGGGCCGGCGTCGCCGTGCTCGGCCGCCGCGAGCTGGCGCTCGAGGCGCCGGCGACCGGGCTCCCGGGCGAGCTCAAGGTCGACGAGGCCCGCTGGATCGAGGCGGACGTCGGCGGCCTCCGCGTGGCCAGCGCGTACGTTCCGAACGGCCGCGAGGTCGACAGCGAGTGGTTCGCCGAGAAGCTCGCCTTCCTCGACGCGATGCGCTCCCGGGTGGCGGAGCTCCGGGCCGCCGGGCGAGCCGTCGTGGTCGCCGGCGACCTCAACGTGACCCGGGCCGACATCGACGTCTACGACCCTCAGGCGTTCGCCGGGAGCACCCACGTGACCCCGGCGGAGCGCTCCGCCCTCGAGCAGATCCTCGCCGCCGGCGGCCTGGTCGACGCCTACCGGCACGTCCATCCGGACGCGGGGCAGTTCACCTGGTGGGACTACCGCCAGGGCCACTTCCACCGCGGTCTGGGGCTGCGGATCGACTACCTCCTGATGAGCCGCGACCTCGCCGGCGACCTCGTGGAGTGCGGCATCGAGCGGGACTTCCGCAAGGGCCGCAAGCCCTCGGACCACGCTCCCCTGACGGCGGTGCTGCGCGGCGAGTCGGCCGGCTGACGCCGGGTAGACCTCGGTGGCCCGGCGGCGGGCTGAAGTTCGCGGGCGGCGGCGACTCGTCGGCGACCCGGAAGGCCGCGTCGGCACAGCGAGAGCAGGGCCTGGACGCGCGGGCCGTCCGCGCGCGCCCGGCGGCCGCGCCGGTCAGCCGGTGGCCGGGCCGACGGTGATCCCGTGGCCGACCGCCGCGGTGCCGCCGTCGCTGTCGGTCACATACAGGCCGACGCTCCGCAGCCCCGCCGTGGTGAACACGTGCGTCGGCGTCGGGCCG
>JBPCNA010000113.1:0-12387 GCA_051001735.1 Solirubrobacteraceae bacterium | reverse complement strand
GCCGGAGGCGGCGATCCCCGTGCCCGCCGGCGACAGCCGGCGGCGCCCGTCGAGCAGGGCCGCGACCTCCCGCAGATGGTTCAGGCCGGCGATCGGCAGGCGGTCGAGCTGCGCCGCCTCGGCCGCGTTCGCCCGGGCCACGACCAGCCCGCGCAGCCCGGCCCGGTCGGCGGCCTCGGCGACGGCCAGCGCACCCCGGCACGGACGGAGCGCCCCGCTCAGCGAGAGCTCGGCGAACAGGGCGATGCCCTCGAGCCCGCCCCGCTGCATCTGGTCGCTCGCCGCAAGCAGGCCGCACGCGAGCGCCAGGTCGAAGCTCGACCCCGCCTTCGCGAGGTGCGCCGGCGCCAGGTTGGCCGTGACCCGCTGGCGCGGGAAGGAGAAGCCCGAGTTCAGGACCGCCGCCCGCACCCGCTCCCGTGCCTCGCGCACCGAAGCCGCCGGCAGCCCGATCACGTTGAACGCCGGCAGCCCCGACCGGATGTCGAACTCCACGTAGACGCGGTGGGCCTCGAGGCCCTCGACGGCGAAGGTGATGGTCCGAGCGAGCACCTGGTCATCGAACCACCCGGGGACGACGCGAAAACCCGCGATTCGCGGTCTGTCACGCCCTGGTCACAACGCTCAACACTCCCGTCGCGAAGTTGTCACGTTTCTTCATCCAACGCGCCCGCCGGCGGCTCTACGGTCGTCGGGATGGCCACCGACCATCGCCAGATCCTCGGCCGCGCCGGCGAGCGGCTCGCCCTCGAGCACTACGAGCGGCTCGGCTTCCACGTGCTCGAGCGCAACTACCGCACCCCGGCCGGCGAGCTCGACCTGATCGTCTACGACGGCACGACGATCGTCTTCGTCGAGGTCAAGACCCGCCGCGACGGCGGGCTCGACCCGATCGACGCGGTCACGCCCGCCAAGCAGCGGCGGCTCCGCCGCCTCGCGGCCGGCTGGCTCGCCGACCGCGGCGACCGACCCCGGGGGCGCGAGCTGCGCTTCGACGCCGTCGCCGTCGTGATCGACGTCCGCGGCCGCCTGATCGCGCTCGACCACTGGGAGGCGATCATGTGAGCCCGGCGGGCCTCGCCCCACCGGGACGCTCGCCGTCGTCCGTCGCCCGTCGCCCGTCTCCCGTCGCTCGGCGCTCGGCGCTCGGCGGGACCGTCGCCCGCCGCACCGCTGCGGTCAGAGGGCGAGCTGCTGGTACGCCGTCGACTGGAAGGAGAGGCGGTGGAGCGGCGACACGCCTTGGCGGCCGATGGCCGCCCGGTGCTCGGGCGTCGAGTAGCCGACGTGGGCGGCGAACTCCCAGCCCGGGTGGAGCTCGTCGGCCCGGCGCATGAAGCGGTCGCGCGTGACCTTGGCGACGATCGACGCCGCCGCGATCGCCGCGCTCGTCGCGTCGCCGCCGACGATCGGCTGCTGGTCGAAGCCGAAGTCTGGGACCGCGAACCCGTCGATCAGGCAGATACAGCCCGGGCGCGCGACCCCCCGGAGAGCGTCGCGCAAGGCCGCCAGGTTGGTCACGTGGAGACCGCGAGCGTCGATCCCGCGGACGCACCGCGAAACGACGACGACCCGCGCGGCGGTGGCCAGGACCAGCGGGTAGAGCGCCTCCCGGGCGTCGTGGTCGTGCTGCTTGGAGTCGTTGAGGGCACCCAGGGCCCGCAGTTCCCGCGTGGTCAGGGCCGCCTGGTCGAAGAGCACCGCCGCCGCCACGAGCGGACCGGCCAGGCACCCGCGCCCCGCTTCGTCGGCGCCCGCGACGAGGCGGACCCCGAGGGCCCGGTCGAAGGCGAAGAGGCGCCGGCCGCTCGAGCGCCGCCGGGCCGCCCGGCGGGAGCGGGCGTTGGTCGCCGGCTTGCCGCGCCCGTCGGCGGCCGGCTTCCCCGGTCGGGCGACCTCGGTCAGGTCAGAGGATGCCGATGCGACCGACGGGCCAATAGGTGGCGAAGGCGCCACCGATGATCCACTTCCTTGGGACCGGTCCCCAGAACCGGCTGTCGTCGGACATCCCACGGTTGTCGCCCATCATGAACCAGTGACCGGCCGGAACCTTGATCGCCGCCGGATAGTTGCAGGCCGGACCGCCTCCGCACGCGGCGATGAACGGCTCCTTCTGTTCCACGCCGTTGCGCACGGCGTGGCCGTCGCGGATCGCGATCGTGTCCCCCGGCCCGGCCACGACCCGCTTGATGAAGTTGACGCTCGCCTCCTGGCTCGTCGGCATCGAGCAGATCTGCCCCTGCGACACCCGCACCCCGCAGGCCGGACTCATGGTGACGGCTCCCTGCGGCGGGTGGAAGACGACGATCTCGCCGATGTGCGGATCGGAGAAGTCGTTGCCCAGTCGGTTGACCAGGACCCGCTGGCCGACGGCCAGGGTCGGCAGCATCGACTCGCTCGGGATCTTGTACGGCTTGACGATCAAGGCCTGGATCGCGAAGGCCAGAGCGATCGCCACGACGATGATCAGGACGAACTCGACAACCGAGTTGCCGCGCGAGATCGTCCTCAGAATCACGACGGCTCGCGAGCCTCCGCGGCCGACTCGGACGCTCCGCCATCCGTGGAAGCCGCCTCGGGCTCCGGTTCCGGCGGGTGGAGCAGGCCCGGCTCGACCTTCTCCTCCGGACCGACGTAGCCGCGCTCACGGACGCGAGCCCGCTTGCCGACGCGGTCGCGCAGGTAGTAGAGCTTGGCCCGGCGCACATCGCCGCGCGCAGCCACCTCGATCCGCTCGATCTTCGGCGAGTGGAGCGGGAAGGTCCGCTCGACGCCGACGCCGAACGACTGCTTGCGCACCGTGAAGGTCTCCCGGGCGCCCTCGCCCTGGCGTTTGATGGCGACGCCCTCGAATACCTGGGTACGGCGGCGCGTCCCCTCGATCACCTGGAAGTGGACCTTGAGGCGGTCTCCGGGTGAGAAGTGGGGCACCCGGCGCAGCTGCGCGCGCTCGATGCTCTCGATGGCTCCGGTCATGGCAAAAAGAAGGCGCGGACGTGGACGACGTCGGCGCGGCGGCCAATGGTAGCGCTCGCGGCCCGCCCCCGTCGTCGCCCGGCTCAGGGAGACGCCTCGCGCGCCCGTTCGCAGGAGCGCTCCCGGCGCCACCGGCGGATCTCCTCGTGGTGGCCCGACAGGAGGACGTCGGGCACCCGCCAGCCCCGGTGATCGGCCGGCCGGGTGTAGTGCGGGTACTCCGGCCTCCCGTCTAGTGCCGCGCTGTAGGACTCCTCGACCGCCGAGTCGGCGTGGCCGAGCGCCCCCGGCAGCTTGCGGAGCACCGCGTCGCACACGACCATCGCCGCCAGCTCGCCGCCCGAGAGCACGTAGCGGCCGACCGAGATCGCGTCCGTCGCGAAGTGGTCGACGATCCGCTGGTCGAAGCCCTCGTAGCGCCCGCACAGGAGCGTCAGCTCCCGCTCGGCGGCCAGCTCGTCGACCAGCCGGTCGTCCAGAAGCCGACCCGTCGGCACCAGCGCAACCACCCTCCGCCGCTCCCCCAGCGCGACCGGGTCGCAGCCGTAGCGCGCCTGCAGCGCCGCCTCCATCACATCGACGCGGAGCACCATCCCGGCGCCCCCGCCGAACGGCATGTCGTCGACCTGGCCGGCGCTCAGCGGCGTGTGGTCGCGCGGATTGACGCACTCCAGCGTGCTCCCCAGGGCCAGCGCGTTGGCCACGTGGCGCTGACGACGGAACCAGTCGAACGAGTCCGGGAACAGCGTGAACACGTCGAGCTTCACGGCGTCTCGCCGAGGAAGGCGAGGTTTACCTCGATCTCCCCCGCCGCGACGTCGACTCGCCGGATCGCGTCGCGCACCATCGGCACCAGCAGCTCCGATCCGTCGGCCCGCTCGACCTCCAGGCACTCGCACGACGGCAGGCCGAGCATCGTCCGGACCACGCCGACCACCCGCTCCCCGTCGAGGACCCGGCACCCGGCGAGCTCCTCCGCCCACCACTCGCCCTCCGGCAGCGGCGGCGCCGTCGCCGCCTCGGCGACGAGATCGGTGCCCCGCAGCGCCTCGGCCTCCGTCCGCGTCTCGCAGCCGTCGACCCGCACGATCGGCCTGGCCGCCGTACCCGCCCGCCGGACGATCTCGGTGGTCGCGCCGGCCAAGGTCACCGTCATCCCCAACTCGAGCAGCGCCGGCCGCGGACGGCTGACATAGAAGCTGCCGTCGAGGCCGTGCGGCCGCGCCACCCGACCCGCCAGCAGACCGTTCCCGGTCACGCCGTCAGTCGACGATGTCGAGGAGCACGCGCTGGCCGTCGCGCGCGCCCGCTGCCCGGACGACCGTCCGCAGGGCATGGGCCGTGCGCCCGCCCCGGCCGATCACCTTGCCGTAGTCGTCGGGTCCCACCGCCAGCTCGAGCACGATCGTCCCGTCCGGCTCGTCGAAGCGCTCGACCGCCACCTGCTCGGGATCGTCGACCAGCCCTTCCGCCAGGTACTCGAGCAGCTCCGTCATCTCCACGGCTTCAGGTCCTTAGGAGATGCCCTGGATGCGCAGCAGCTTGCGGACCTGCGCCGACGGCTGCGCCCCGAGGGCGAGCCAGTGGCGAGCGCGGGTCTCGTCGATGACGATCGTCGACGGTTCGGTCTGCGGGTTGTACTGCCCGACGGTCTCGATCACGCGGCCGTCGCGGGGTGAACGCTGGTCGGCGACGACGACGCGCCAGACCGCATCCTTCTTGCCGCCCACTCGGGTGAGCCTCAGTCTTACTGCCACGGGTGCCTTTCGGAGTTCTCCAGGAACCCGTCAGAGTAGCGTGCCCGGCCACCACGAGCCGCGAGCTCCGGCCGCCGGCTCTTCCGCCCGAGGACCGAACAGGGTCCGCCCGGCAACGCCGTCACCGCTCCGGGCGCCAGCCCGCGACGCGCGAGAAGCGGCGGTTGGACACCCGCTCGCCGTCGCGGCACACGTTGTAGATCCCGCTCGGCACGACCAGGGCGGCGAGCAGCGCCCGGGCGGCGTCGGCTACGTGAAGGGTGGCGCCGCGCATCCCCGGAGGCGCGTGGTTGCCGGTGCCCGGTCCGTCGAGGAGGCCGAGGCGCAGCACGAGCCCGCGACCGCCGCCGGCGGCGAAGCGAAGCGTCTCCCGCTCGGCGTCCAACGCCGACCGCAGCCGGGCCGGGACGTCCCCGAGCGGCGAGTCCTCGTCGACTGGGCCGTCGTCCGGATAGACGAACGTGATCGTCGGTTGGACGTAGGCCTGCGCCCCGCCGGCGAGCGCGGCGTCGACGAGGATCCGCGACGCCTCCGTCCGTAGCCGGTCGTTCTCCTCCCACGCCTCAGCCCGCCGACGCTCCTCGGCCGGCGGGATCCGCGTCGCCAGGTGGAGCACCGCGTCGACCTCCCGCACCGCCGCGGTCACGGCGTCCGCGTCGAACAGGTCGAGCTCGGTCCGACCCGGCGCCCGGAGCTCGTAGGGGCCTCCCGTCGCCGCTGCCGGCCGCAGGGCGCGCCCGAGGACGCCCCCGCCACCCGTCACCAAGAGGCGCATCGCGCTCCGAAGAACCCGCCGTCGCCTACCGTCCGGCCTGGCGCAGCATTGCCCCCAGGTCGGGCATCTTGCCCTTGCCGAGCTTGCGCATCACCTTGCGGACCTGGTCGAACTGCTTGACCAGCTGGTTGACCGCCTGGACGTTGGTCCCCGACCCGCGGGCGATCCGCAGCCGGCGAGAGCCCTTGATCAGCTCAGGGCGGCGGCGCTCCTCCGGGGTCATGGCGAGGATGATCGCCTCGATCCGGTCGACCTCGCGCTCGTCGACCTTCATCCCCCGCAGCTGGCCGCCCAGCCCCGGAATCATTCCCAGAAGGCCCTGGAGCGGCCCCATCCGGCGCATCATCCGCAGCTGGGCGAGGAAGTCCTCGAGGCTGAACTCGCCGGCCCGAATCCGCTTCTCGAGCTCCTCGGACTGATCCTCGCCGAACTCGCGCTCGGCCTTCTCGATCAGCGTCATCACGTCGCCCATACCGAGGATCCGCTGGGCCATCCGCTCGGGGTGGAAGCGCTCGAACTGGTGGAGCTTCTCGCCGGTCGACGCGAACAGGATCGGCTTGCCGGTGACCGCCTTGACCGAAAGCGCCGCGCCACCGCGGGCGTCGCCGTCCATCTTCGTCATCACCACGCCGTCGAACTGGACGGCCGCCGCGAACTGCTCGGCCACGTTGACCGCGTCCTGGCCGGTCATCGCGTCGACGACGAGGAAGATGTCGTGGGGCTTGACCGCGTCGCGGATGGCCACGAGCTCGGCCATCAGCTCGGTGTCGACGTGGAGCCGGCCGCTCGTGTCGACGATCAGGACGTCCTTGCCGTCCTCGCGCGCCTTCTGGAGCGCCCACTTGGCGATCTCGACCGGCGACCGGTCGGTCCCCTGCTCGTAGACGGTGGCCCCCGCCTGGGCGCCGACCATGATCAGCTGGTCGACGGCGGCCGGCCGGTAGACGTCGCAGGCCGCCACCGCGACCGAGCTCCCGTGCTCCTCGCGCAGATGGCGGGCGAGCTTGGCCGTTGCCGTCGTCTTGCCCGACCCCTGGAGTCCGGCCATCAGGATCACCGTCGGCGGCCGCGGCGAGAAGGCGATCCCTGCCGACGCCCCGCCCATCAGCTCGGCGAGCTCCTCGTGGACGATCTTCACCACCTGCTGGCCCGGGTTCAGCATCCCGAGCACGTCGGCCCCGAGGCAGCGCTCCTTCACCCGCCCGGTGAACTCCTTGACCACCTTGAAGTTGACGTCGGCCTCGAGCAGGGCCAGGCGGATCTCGCGCATCGCCCGGTTGACGTCGTCCTCGGTCAGCGCGCCCCGGCCGCGGACCTCGGCCAGCGTCGCCTGGAGCTTGTCGGAGAGCGAATCGAACATCCCCGGAGCCTACCGGCGGCGGATCAGGGTGATGCCGTCGCGGACGGTCAGCATCACGCAGACCACCCGGACGTCTGCGGCCACGTGGTCGTTGAAGTCGACGAGGGCCTCCGTGTCGGGACCGCGGTCGGCGTGGTCGCCGATCACCCGCCCGCTCCACAGCGTGTTGTCGACCACGATCAGCCCGTGGTCTGAGAGCTTCGGCAGGACGGCCTCGTAGTAGTCGCGGTAGCCGGTCTTCTCAGCGTCGATGAAGACGAGGTCGAACGGCCCGTCGAGGGAGGCGATCGTCTCGAGCGCCGGGCCCACCCGCAGCTCGATCCGGTCGGCGTCGGGGCTCGCCTCGATCCGCCGGCGGGCGAACTCGGCGTGGGCCGGCGAGACCTCGCAGGTGACGATCCGTCCGCCCGGCGGCAGCCCGGCGGCCATCGACAGCGCGCTGAACCCGGAGAACGTCCCGAGCTCGAGCACGAGCCGGGCCCGCCCCGCGTGGACCAGCAGCTCGAGCAGGCGACCCTCGACCGGGCCGCTCAGCATCTGGGGCGAGGCCAGGGTGGCGTGGGTATCGTCGATCAGCCGCGCCAGCTCTGCAGTCGGCTTTGTCGTATGAGCGGCCGCGTACCGCTCGGCCTCCGGCTCGGCGACGCCGGTCATCCCTCGGCCGGCGGGTCGGCCTCGCGGAGGATCGGCGGCGCCGACTCGCCGGCGATCGACCCGCGGTCGCCGGGATCGGGCGCCGGCGCGACCTGAACGCGCCGGCTGAGCGCGTCGCCGATGCCGGCGAAGGCCTGGGTGAACTCCGACGGGATCACGAACACCTTGTTGGCCGACCCCTGGGCGAGCTGGGGCAGCATCTGGAGGTACTGGTAGCTCAGCAGCTTCTCGTCGGGATCGCCGCGGTGGATCGCATCGAAGACGGTGGCGATCGCCTTGGCCTCGCCCTCGGCCCGGAGGATCGCCGCCTGGCGGGCGCCCTCGGCCTTCAGCACCGCCGACTGCTTCTCGCCCTCGGCGGTGAGGATCGACGCCTGCTTGGTCCCCTCGGCGGTGAGGATCGCCGCCCTCCGGTCGCGCTCGGCGCGCATCTGCTTCTCCATCGCCGCGCGGATGTCCTCCGGCGGGTCGACCGACTTGATCTCGACCCGGTTGACCCGGATCCCCCACTTCTCGGTCGCGTCGTCGAGGGCGCCGCGGAGGTCGACGTTGACGCTCTCCCGGGCGGTCAGGGTCGCCTCGAGGGTCAGCCCGCCGATGACGTTGCGCAGCGTCGTCACCGTCAGCTGCTCGATCGCCTGAAGCGGGTTGGCGATCTCGTAGGTCGCCGCCTTGGCCTCGGTGATCGTGAAGTAGAGGACGGTCTCGATCCCGACGACGACGTTGTCCTCGGTGATGACCGGCTGGGGGCTGAAGTTGACGACCTGCTCGCGGAGGTCCACCAGCGGCTTGACGCGGTCGACGAACGGGATGAGCAAGGTCAGCCCCGGGTCGAGCGTCCGGCTGTAGCGGCCGAGGCGCTCGACCACCCCGGCGCGGGCCTGGGGAATGATGCGGATCGCCCGGGACGCGAAGAACAGCGCGAACACGGCGATGGCGACGATGGCGATCAGTGCGGGCATGAGTGCCTCCTTGGGAAAATCGTCCCTACTCCATGACGAGCGCCGTCGCGCCCCTGATCTCGACGACCTCGACCGGCGTCCCCGCCTCGATCACGCCGCCGTCCTCGTAGCTGCGCGCCGTCCACACCTCGCCGCCGATCTTCGCCAGGCCGAGCCCCTCGTCGTTGACGATCCGCTCGACGACGATGGCGCGGCGCCCGATCAGGGCCGCCGCCCCCGTTCGCAGCGCCGCCGGCATCCGGCGGTGGCGGAGCGCCAGCGGGCGCAGGAGGGCGAGCGAGGAGACCGCCGCCAGCAGGAAGACCAGGGTCGCCAGCGGCAGGCCGACGCCCGCCAGGCTGAAGATGGCGGCGATCAGCGCTCCGGCGGCGAAGGGCGCGAGGAAGAACCCGTTCGTGTGCAGCTCACCGACACCAAACAACACGGCGATGACGACCCACACAAGCCAGAGGTCCATCCCTCGATTATCGCGCACCGCCCTAGCGGGCATGCCCCGGCGGCGGCCGGTCAGCGCCCCGGCGGGAGCACGAGGCGCTCGAACAGCCGCTCCAGCGTGCTCGCGGCCTCGTCGCACAGGCCGGTGTGGACGGGGCCGGGGCGCACGACGGTGCTGCTCGGGGCGACGAGCAGGCCGAAGCGGTCACCCGCGTCGAGCGCCGCCACCGCGCCGGCCTCCGCCGCTCCGGCGGCCACCGCCAGGCGCCGGTCGAGCGCCGCCGCGACGGCGTCGACGTCGACGGTCGGCAGGAGCGCGGCCAGCCGGACCCGGTCGAGGTGGGCCCGGGCGCCGATGAAGCGCAGGCGCGGCGCGTAGAGGACGATGCCGACGTTGACGCTCTCCTCCCGCTCGGCGTCGGGCACCGAGCGCCACAGGGCGTACTGGTAGGCCTCGCTCATCGGAGGGCCTCCCAGGTCCACGGGGCGAGCTCGAGCCGGGCTTTGAGGAAGTCGCGGTAGTCGGCGCGGCGGTGGCGCACCAGCCAGTCGTCGGGCACGAGGTCGACGGCCGGGTCGATCGCCGCCGCCGCCCGCTCGTGGAGGCGCGCGTGGGCGGCGGCGAGCGGCTCGGCCCGGTCGCCGAGGACGTGGTCTCCGAGCATCGGGAACGCCCGCCCCGCCGCCCCCGGGAGGTCGTCGGTACCGTGCTGGAGGTAGAGCGCCGCCCCGAAGTCGATCAGCCACATCTGTCCGTGCCAGCCGAGCAGGTTGGGGTTGCGCGCCGTCCGGTCGACGTTCATCAGCCACCCGTCGAGCCAGACGACGGCGGCCGCCTCCGCCGGGTCGACCGGGGCGACCAGCGGGACCGCCCCCGGGAGGAAGTCGACGCCGAGGTTGACCCCCGCGCTCGCCCGCATCAGGTCCTGGATCTCCGGGTCGGGCTCGGCGTCGGCCAGCCGCGCGTCGACGTCGATCCACACGAGCTCGGGGACCCGCAGCCCGAGTGCCCGGGCGAGCTCGGCGCCGAGCACCTCGGCCACCAGCGCCAGCCGGCCCTGCCCGGCGGCCGTCCACTTGACCACGTAGAGGCCGTCGTCGTCGGCCTCTACCAGCCCCGGGAGCGACCCGCCCTCGCGCAGCGGAGCGACGTAGCGCGTGGCCGCGACCGAGCGGATCGCCGGGTCCCCGCTCATCGCCCGCCGGTCTTCTGCCGGCCGCTCCGCTCGCCTGCTCTAATGCGCAGATGGCCACGGCCGACCCCGGCTCCAGCGACCAGGAGGTGCTCGACGCCCTGGCCGCGTTCGCCGCCGCCAAGGAACGCGACGTCATCGCCCGGGCGCTCGACGCCGCCCGGGAGCGGCTCCGCATGGACACCGCCTACGTCTCGACCGTCACCCCGGAGATCCAGCGCGTCGACCGGGTCGCGGGCGCCTCGGCGCCCCTCGGCTTCGTGGCCGGGACGACCGCGCCGTTCGCCCAGACCTACTGCAGCCGGATGCTCACCGGCGAGATCCCCAACCTGATCCCCGACAGCCGCGCCGACCCCGCCTTGCGCGACCTCCCCTTCACCGCCACCATCGGCTCCTACGCCGGCGTCCCGATCCGGCTCGCCGACGGCCGCGTCCATGGCACGCTCTGCTGCGCGTCGGGCGAGGCGACGACGACCACGCTCGGGCCCGACGAGCTCCACTTCCTCGAGGTCCTGGCCACGATCGTCGCCGCCGAGATCGACCGCACCGAGGGGAGCCGCAGCGAAGCGGCCGACCGGCTGCTCCACCGCTCGTCCGCGCCGCACCCGCCGCCGGGCCCCTGAGTCGCACCGGCGGCCGGCGGTCGCCCCGGGCACCGGCCTACCCGACGAGCGCCCGGGCGAACTCGCTCCCGTCGAACGGGCGCAGGTCCTCCACCGTCTCGCCGACGCCGATCATCTTGACCGGGATCCCGAGCTCCCGGGCGATGGCCAGAGCCACGCCGCCCTTGGCGCTGCCGTCGAGCTTGGTCAGCACGATGCCGGTCACCTCGACCGCCTCGGCGAAGAGCTTGGCCTGGCGGAGTCCGTTCTGCCCGGTCGTCGCGTCGATCGTCAGCAGCGTCTCGTGGGGGGCGCCGTCGAGCTGCTTGGCGATCACCCGGCGGATCTTGGTCAGCTCGGCCATCAGGTCGTCCTGGGTGTGGAGGCGCCCCGCCGTGTCGATCAGCACCACGTCGGCGCCGCGGGCCCTCCCCTCGACGACCGCCTCGTAGGCCACGGCACCCGGGTCCGATCCCGGCCGGCCGGTGACGATCTCGCAGCCGGCCCGCTCGGCCCATCCCTCGAGCTGCTCGGTGGCCGCCGCCCGGAAGGTGTCGGCCGCCCCGAGCAGCACGGTCAGGCCGAGCTCGTGGTGGAGCAGCCAGGCGAGCTTGCCGAGCGTGGTCGTCTTGCCGGTGCCGTTGACGCCGACGGCGAGGATCACCGTCGGCTGGGCGCGCAGGTCGATGCGATCGTCGCCCTTGTGAGCGACCTGGGCGAGGAGCTCGACCAGGCGGGCGCGGAGCGCCTCGCCGGCCAGGCCGTCCTCGCGGGCGTCGTCCTCGAGCGCGGCGACCACCGCCGCCGTCGTCGCCGCCCCGACGTCGGCCATGATCAGGGCCTCCTCGAGCGCCTCCCAGTCCTGGGCGTCGAGCGTCTCGCTGAGGGTGGCCGACAGCTCGCTACCGAGCGCCTCGCGGGTGGTGCGGAGGCTCTCGCGCAGCCGCCGGAAGAGTCGCGGGCGCTTCTCGCCGGCAGCTTCGACCGGCTCGGCGGCCGCGCCGGCCGTGGCGGGGTCGGCGCCGGCCTGGGCCGCGGCAGCGGTCACGGTCGCCGCGACCGGCTTGCGGGTCACGAAGAGCTCCGAGAGGTCGCGGGCCACCGGCTAGGCCGCTCCGGCGGCGGCGAGCGGCTCCGCGCCGCCGGCCTGGTCGCCGCCGAGCTCGAGCTGGACCGAGCTGAGGCGCCGGGAGACCAGCTTCGAGACGCCGTCGCCGCCCATCGAGACACCGTACAGCCAGTCGGCTGCCTCCATCGTCCGCTTCTGGTGGGTCACGACGATGAACTGGGCGCGCGTGCTGTAGCGCCGTAGCAGCACGAGAAAGCGATCGATGTTGAGGTCGTCGAGCGCCGCCTCGACCTCGTCGAGGATGTAGAACGGGCACGGCCGGGCGAGGAAGACGGCGAAGAGGAAGGCGATCGCCGTCATCGACTTCTCACCGCCGGAGAGGAGCGTGAGGCGCTTCATCGACTTGCCGGCCGGCGTCACCTCTATCTCGACGCCCATCAGATCGTCGGGGCCGACCTCCCCGAGCGCCGCCTCCGCCTCGGCCGCGGCTTCGGCTTCGGCGCCGGCTTCGGCGTCGACGACGGCTTCGGCCGCGGTGCGACCGCCGCAGGTGGGGGAAGGGGGCGGGGCAGGGGGCCCTGACGTCGACCGTAGGGTAGGAGGC
>JBPCNA010000112.1:0-7054 GCA_051001735.1 Solirubrobacteraceae bacterium | reverse complement strand
TCGCCGAGCCAGCGCCGCACCGGCTCGGCCACCACGCTCCAGGCATGGTCGGCGGCCGCCCGCGCGAGCCCCGCGGCGTAGGCCTCGCGCCCGCGATCGAGCACCTCCTCGATCGCCACGGCCAGGGCCTCCGCGTCACCGGGGGCGACGACGGCGCCGAGGCCGTCGCGCTCGACGCGCGCCGCCAGCTCGTCGCCGCGGGTGCAGACGATCGGGAGCCCCGCCCAGAAGCAGTCGAGCAGGCGCGTCCGGAAGGCGAAGCGCGTCTCCAGGTGGTCTCCCGCGGCGGCCACCGCGCAGTCGGCCTCGAGCAGCCAGGCCGCCCGCTGCTCGTAGGGCACCCAGTGGTCGTTGAAGAGCACCGCCCCCCCGAGCAGCCCGAGCGAGGCGGCGAGCTCGCGCGCCTCGGCCGCGGCCGACGCCGGTCCGGTCGCGGCGCCCATGAAGACGAGCCTCACACCCGGCCGCCGCGCGGCGAGCAGGCCGACCGCTCGGATCGCCGTCGGCGCGTCGAGCCAGCTCCAGAGCCCGCCGTTCCACAGCACGATCTCCTCATCGGCGCCGATCTCCGGCAGCGCCGCTCGGACCGCCGAGGTGCCGGCGGCGCGTGGCGGAGCGGCGGGGACGCCGAAGGGGACGACGTCGAGCAGCGAGCGCAGGCTCGGGTCGCCGTCGTAGGTTGCCGGCCCGAGGCGCCGCGCGGCGAGCAGCGCGCCGACGTAGAGGTCGCGCTGGGCCGTCCCCGCGCACATGAAGTGGTGGCCGGCGCGCAGGGCGTCCTCGAGCCGGTCGACGGTCAGGGCGACCATCAGCCGTCGCAGCGCCGGGCGCCGGTCGGTGAACAGCTCGAGCGTCTCGAGCGCCTCGGGGGCGTAGACGTCGAAGATCAGGCGCGCGCCCGACCGCCGCATCCAGCCGTCGACCAGCGGCCACTGGGGCGGTGCGACGATCGCGTCGGCGGCGGCGATCTCGGCGCGCAGCGCGGCCGGGGCGTGCGGGTCGTAGCCGACGAGGCGCACGCCCGGCGGCCCCGTCCCGCCGCCGGCCCCGCCGCCGCCGCCGCCGCCGGCGAGGACGACGTCAGCCTCGTCGGCCAGCACCCGGGCGAGCTCGGTGTAGCGGATGCCCATCCCGCGCATCCGCTCGCCGACCGGGTCGGGCGAGATGAAGAGCAGGCGCTTCACCGCGGCTGCGGCGCGTACACGCCGCGCCGCAGCGCGAGCGAGCCGCGCAGGGTGATCGCGCGGTCGAGCGTCGCCGCCGGCGGCGACGGAAGGGGCCCGGCGCCGCCCCCCGCCCGCCAGCCGGCGAGCCGCCCCCCGAGCGCCGCGAGGTCGCGCGAGATCAACAGGTCGCCGGCCACCACGATCGCCTCGGTGACCAGCGTGCGCGCGGCGAACCGGCCGCGCAGGACCCCGTAGCGCCGCAGCATGTAGCCGCGGCTGAAGCCGCCGTGCCGCCGCTGCGCCGCCGTCCGGTGCCCATGGGTCGCCGAGCCGAGATGGACGCCGACGGCGTCGGGCGCCGCCCCGCATCCCCAGCCCGCGGCGCGCAGCCGCAGGCCGAGGTCGAAGTCCTCGAGGTAGGCGAACATCCGCTCGTCGAGGCCGCCGGCCTCCACCCAAGCCGTGCGGCGGTAGGCGGCGGCCGTGCCGGCCGCCGCGCTCAGCAGCGGTCGCGGCTCGCCCGCCCGGTCGGCGGCGAGCCCGTGGAGGCGCGGAAAGCCGGCGAGGGTGACGTCGGCGCTCAGGCCGATGCTGTCGATCGTGCGCTCTCCCGGGACCAGCATCAGCGCGGCCACCGACCCGAGCCGGGGGTCGGCGACCAGCGGCGCGATCAGGCGCTCGAGGAAGTCGGGCCGGCAGTCGACGTCGTTGTTGAGCAGCACGACGACGTCGCCCCGCCCGGCGGCCGCCCCCCGGTTGCAGGCGGCGGAAAAGCCGGGGTTCGCCCCGAGCAGGACCACCTCCGCCTCCGGCCAGTCGGCGGCCAGACGCTCCGGCGTCCCGTCGGTCGAGCCGTTGTCGACGACGATCGTCCGGTGGGGGAGGCTCTGGGGTGCGAGGTGGCGCAGGCAGCTGGCGGTCAGGTCGTAGCGGTTGAAGGCGGGGATCACCACGTCGACCGAGGGCGCCATCGGCGCATCGTAGACGGCTACCCTTGCCCGGCCTTGGCACTCCGCGCTCACGTCGGGCTCAACCTCGTCTTCCTCGTTCCGGGCGAGACGGGCGGGATGGAGGTCGCCGCGCGGGAGCTGATCGTCGCCCTGGTCGCCCAGGCGCCGGAGGTCCGCTTCACCGCGTTCGTCAACCGCGAGGCCGCCGCCGCCGGCGGCGGGCCGTGGGGCGACCTGATCCCCCAGGTCGTCGTCCCCGTCCACGCCCGCAGTCGGGTCCAGTGGGTCGCCGGCGAGCAGACGCTGCTCCCGGCGCTGGCCGGCCGAGCGGGCCTCGACGTGCTCCACAGTCTCGGCAGTACCGCCCCTGGCTGGTCCGCCGCGCGCCGGGTGGTCACGATCCACGACCTGATCTACCTTCGCTTCCCGGCGGCCCACGCGGGCATCCGCGACCTGGGGATGCGGGTGCTCGTGCCGCTCGCCGCCCGGCGGGCCGACCTCGTCATCGCCGACTCGGAGAGCACCCGCGCCGACCTGATCGGCGAGCTCGGCCTCGCGCGGGAGAAGGTGGAGGTGATCCCGCTCGGCCTCGGGCGCGTCCAGCGCATCGCCGGCCTCGACGCTCAGGCCACCCGCGCGCGCTTCGGGCTCGGCGACCGCCGCGTCGTCCTGAGCCTGTCGGCCAAGCGGCCGCACAAGAACCTCGGGGCCCTGATCGGGGCCCTCGGCCGGATCGCTCCCGAGCGCCGGCCGGTGCTCGTGCTGCCCGGCTATTCCACCTGGCACGAGTCCGAGCTCCGTGAGCGGGCCGCGGCGGCCGGCGTGTCCGACGACGTGCGGTTCGTCTCCTGGCTCGAGGACTCAGAGCTCGAGGGGCTCTGGGGCGTCAGCGACGCCTTCGTCTTCCCGTCGCTCTACGAGGGCTTCGGGCTGCCGGTGCTCGAGGCGATGGCGCGCGGGGTGCCCGTGGCCTGCTCGGACCGCTCGTCGCTGCCCGAGGTGGCCGGCGGCGCCGCGCTGCTCTTCGACCCCGACCGCGAGGACGCGATCGCCGGGGCGATCGACCGGCTCCTCGACGATCCCGGCGAGGCGCGGCGGCTGCGGGCGGCGGGCATCGCGCGCGCCGCCGAGTTCACCTGGGAGCGGGCGGCCCGCGAGACGCTGGCCGTCTACGCCCGGGTGCTGGCGTAGGCCTCGAGCACCCGCTCGAGCGACGACGCCAGCGAGAGGCGCGTGGCGTTTTCGGCGAACCAGGCGGCGGTGCTCGCCCGCAGCGCCGGCCCGGCCGCGTGGACCCCGACGATCGCCGCGGCCACCGCCGCGGCGGTCGCCTCGGCGACGACGAAGCCGTTCACGCCGTCCTCGATCAGCTCGGTCGCGGCGTTGTCCTCGCCGGCCACCACGATGCTCGGCGTCCCCCGGGCGGCGGCCTCCACCACCACCATCCCGTAGCCCTCGCGGCGCGAGGTGAGGACCATGCAGAGCCCCCCGCGGAGCGCCTCGTCGATCACCGAGGAGTCGACGAAGCCGGCCGTCGTGACCAGGCCGCCGGTCGCGGCTGCCGCCCGGGCCACCTCGTCGCGGGTCGGGCCGTCGCCGTAGATCACGCCGCGGAGGCCGGGCACGGTGCGGGCGGCCGCGGCCATTGCGGCCACGGCGAGCGGAGCCCGCTTCTCGGGTATCAGGCGTCCGGCGAAGACGGCGACCGGCTCGGGGTGGACGACGACGGCAGGCGGCTCGAGCGTCCCGGTGTACTCGCCGGCGAGTACCGTGACCTCGCCGCGGAGACCCTCGGCGCGCAGGCGGGCGGCGTGGAGGCGCGAGAAGCAGAAGGCCTCCTGGCCGATCCTGGCGCACACGCGCTGGACGGCGTAGCCGACGGCTCCGCCCCCCGGCCCGAGATATTCCCGCCAGTAGTCGCGGCTCCAGACCTCGTGCCAGTCGACGACCAGGCGGTAGCGGCCGCGCCGGCGCACGAGGCCGGCGGCGAGCAGCGAGAAGTAGGGGAAGGAGGCGGTATGGACGACGTCGTAGTCGCGGCCGTGGCGGAGGAGGTGCCCGAGCACGCCGCCGCCGAAGCGCAGCGGCGGCGCGATCCGCCGCCGGCCGCCGTCGGCGTAGAGCTCCATCCGCGGGCCGACGGCGACCACGCGGACGCCGCTGAGCGCCGGCTCCTCCCCGGGGGCCCACTGCGTCAGCGTGAGGTAGGTGACCTCGTGGCCGGCGGCGCCGAGGCGCTCGGCCAGGTTGCGATACCAGCGCTCGGCACCGCCCACCGTGTGCGGGAACAGGCAGTCGTAGATCAGGCAGATGCGCATCGGGCGGGCAGCTTGACAGACCCCCGGCGGTGCGATCGAGGCTGATCGTTAAGCTGTCCCGGCCGCAACTGCGCCACTTTCTCCCCCGGCGGGCGGTTTATATCTTGCACCCGGCCGTGATGTCCCCTCCGTGAGCACCCTCGAGCAGAAATCCGCCGCCACCCGGCCGGACGAGCGCCAGCCGCTCGTCTCGGTGGTGATCCCCTGCCTCAACGAGGAGGAGAACATCGAGCAGTGCGTGGCCGCCGCCGTCGCCGCCATGCTCGGCGCCGGTCTGAGCGGCGAGGTGGTGGTGGTCGACAACGCCTCGACCGACCGCAGCGCCGAGCTCGCCGCGCTCGCCGGCGCCCGCGTGATCTCAGAGCCCCGGCGCGGCTACGGCAGCGCCTACCTGGCCGGGTTCGCCGCCGCGCGCGGCGACTTCATCGTCATGGCCGACGCCGACCTGACCTACGACTTCGCCGAGATCCCGCGCTTCGTAGCCCAGCTCGAGGAGGGCGCGCAGCTGGTCATGGGCGACCGGATGGACAACATCCAGCCGGGGGCGATGCCGTGGCTGCACCGCTACATCGGAAATCCGGTGCTCACCGGGATCCTCAACCTGTTCTTCCGCACCGGGGTCAAGGACGCCCACTGCGGGATGCGGGCGCTCCGCCGCGACGTGCTCCCCCAGCTCGACCTGCGCACCCTCGGCATGGAGTTCGCCTCGGAGATGGTCATCCGCGCGGCCAAGGAGGACCTGCGGATCGCCGAGGTGCCGATCATCTACCACCCGCGGGGCGGCGAGTCGAAGCTGTCGAGCTTCCGCGACGGCTGGCGCCATCTGCGCTTCCTGCTCGTCCACAGCCCGACCCACCTGTTCATCGTCCCCGGGGCGCTGCTCGCCGTGGTCGGGACGATCGTCTCGCTGGCCGTCGTCGCCCACCTCGACGTCCTCGGCCGCCGCTGGGACCTGCACGCCGAGATCGCCGGCGCGCTCCTGACCATCGTCGGCGCCCAGGTGCTCGCGCTCGGCCTCTGCGCTCATGCCTACGGGACCTACTTCATGGGCGAGAAGGACGCCTGGTTCGATCGTATGCGCGCCCGCTTCCGGCTCGAGCACGGCCTGCTCGTCGGCGGGACGATCACGCTCGGGGGGATCCTCGCCGGCTCCTACATCGCCGTGCGCTGGATCGATCGCGGCTTCGGCGCGATTTCCGAGGAGCGCCTGGCCATCGTCGCCGCCGAGCTCCTGATCGTCGGCATCCAGGTCTTCTTCTCCTCCTTCCTCCTCAGCATCCTCGGGCTGCGGCGGATCGAGAACCACTGAGCGCGATGGCGGCGGTGAGCGTCGCGGCGCCGAGCACGCCGACCAGCACCGAGAGCGCGGTCTCGATCGCCGGGCTCTGCAAGGGCTTCCGCCTGCCCCACCAGCAGTACTCGACGCTCAAGGAGCGGCTTCTGCATCCCTTCCGCTCGAGCACCTACGACGAGCTCAAGGCGGTCCAGGACATAACGCTCGAGATCGCCCATGGCGAGTTCTTCGGCATCGTCGGCCGCAACGGCAGCGGCAAGAGCACGCTGCTCAAGTGTCTCGCCGGGATCTACCGGGCCGACCGGGGGGCGATCGCCATCAACGGGCGCCTGTCGCCGTTCATCGAGCTGGGGGTCGGCTTCAACTCGGACCTGACGGCACGCGACAACGTGATCATCAACGCGATCATGCTCGGCCTGACGCGCCGGCAGGCGCGGGCGCGCTTCGACGAGGTGCTCGCCTTCGCCGAGCTCGAGGAGTTCGTCGACCTCAAGCTCAAGAACTACTCCTCCGGCATGACGGTCCGCCTCGCCTTCGCGGTGGCGATCCAGGTCGACGCCGACATCCTCCTGATCGACGAGGTGCTCGCCGTCGGCGACATCTCCTTCCAGCAGAAGTGCTACGAGGAGTTCCACCGGCTCCAGAACGCGGGCAAGACGATCATCTTCGTCACCCACGACATGTCGGCCGTCGAGCGCTTCTGCGACCGCGTGGTGCTGCTCGAGCGCGGGGCGATGGTCGAGCTCGGCGACCCGCGCTCGGTGACCAGGGCCTACAACGAGCTGAACTTCGGCCGCCTGGCCCACGAGCCGAACGACGCCGCCTTCGCCGCGACCGGGACCTTCGTCTCCGAGGGCTGGTTCGAGAACGCGAAGGGCGAGCGGGTCGGCGCCCTGGCCCAGGGCAAGCCGCTGCGCGCCTGCTTCGAGGTCCACGTGCGCGAGCCGCTCGAAGATCCGGTGCTCGCGGTGACGCTGCGCAACGAGGCCGGGCAGACGATGGTCGTCGGGCGCAGCGACCGCCACGGCGCGGCGTCGGGCTCGTTCGCCGTCGGCGAGCGGATCGTCGTCTGCTTCGAGTTCGAGAACTGGCTCGCGCCGAGCCGCTACGTGCTCAGCCCGTCGATCGCCCACGCCGGCACCGGGGCCGACGTGGTCGCCGTCGCCGAGGACATCGCCTCGCTCGTCGTCCACGGCTTCGCCACCGGCGGCGTGCTCGACCCGCCCCAGCGCTTCGAGGTCAGGCGCGGATGAGCCGCTCGCCGGTCGCCGAGCGGCCCCGCGCGGGGCCCCCGCGGCCCCCACGGCCGCCGCGGCCGCCGCGGCC
>JBPCNA010000111.1:0-5044 GCA_051001735.1 Solirubrobacteraceae bacterium | reverse complement strand
GCCTGCGCCGGGACCGCCGTGTCGGCGATGGTGTGCTCGTCGGTCATTACTTGCGACCCGGCTCGTCGACCACTTCGGCGTCGACGACGTCCTCCTCGGCGTGGGCCGAGCCACCGTTCGAGCCGGCGGCCGTCGCGTCGGCCTGCTGCTCGCTCTGCGCCTTCTCGTAGATCGCCTCGGAGACCTTGTGAAAGGCGGTCTGGAGCGCCTCGGTGCGCGAGTTGATCTCCGCCGGGTCGGACCCGGTCAGGGCCTCGCGGATCTCCTTGATGCGCTCCTCGATCTCCTCCTTGGAGCTCGCGTCGACCGCGTCGCCGAGATCCTTCAGCTGGCGCTCGGCCTGGTAGGCGGCGTTCTCGCCGTTGTTGCGCGCCTCGGCGAGCTCGCGGGCGACCCGGTCGTCCTCGGCGTGCGACTCGGCGTCGGCGACCATCTGCTTGATCTCGGCGTCTGAGAGGCCGGAGCCCGAACGGATCTCGATCTTCTGCTCCTTGCCGGTGCCGAGGTCCTTGGCCGACACGTTGAGGATCCCGTTGGCGTCGATGTCGAAGGCGACCTCGACCTGGGGGATGCCCCGGGGCGCCGGCGGGATGCCGGTGAGCTGGAACTTCCCGAGCGACTTGTTGTACGCCGCCATCTCGCGCTCGCCCTGGAGGACGTGGATCTCCACCGACGGCTGGTTGTCCTCGGCGGTCGAGAAGGTCTCGGCCTTACGTGTCGGGATCGTCGTGTTGCGCTCGATCAGCTTGGTGAAGACGCCGCCCTTGGTCTCGATGCCGAGGGTCAGCGGCGTGACGTCGAGCAGGAGCACGTCCTTGACGTCACCGGCGAGCACGCCGGCCTGGATCGCCGCGCCGACGGCCACGACCTCATCGGGGTTGACCCCGCGGTGCGGGTCGAGCTTGGTGAGCTCCTTGACCTTCTCCTGGACAGCGGGCATGCGCGTCATGCCGCCGACGAGGACGACGTGGTCGATCTTCGGGGCGCCCTTGTCCTTGGCGTCGTTCATCGCCTGGCGGACCGGAGCGACGACCCGGTCGAGCAGCTCGCTCGTCAGCTCGGCCATCTTCGCGCGGGTCAGGCGCATGTCGAGGTGCTTGGGACCGGTCGCGTCGGCGGTGATGAACGGGAGGTTGATCTGCGTCTCCTGGGTGGTGGAGAGCTCGATCTTCGCCTTCTCGGCGGCCTCGTAGAGGCGCTGCAAGGCCATCGGGTCGCTCTTGAGGTCAATGCCCTGGGCCTTCTTGAACTCGGCCACGAGCCAGTCGACGATCGCCTTGTCGAAGTTGTCGCCGCCGAGGTGGTTGTCGCCGGCGGTCGACTTGACCTCGAAGACGCCCTCGGCGATCTCGAGCACCGAGACGTCGAAGGTGCCGCCGCCGAGGTCGAAGACGAGGATCGTCTGGTCGGTGTCCTTGTCGAGCCCGTAGGCCAGCGACGCGGCGGTCGGCTCGTTGATGATGCGCTTGACGTCGAGTCCGGCGACCTTGCCGGCGTCCTTGGTCGCCTGGCGCTGGTCGTCGTTGAAATAGGCCGGGACCGTGATCACGGCCGAGTCGACCGTCTCGCCGAGATAGGCCTCGGCGTCGGCCTTCAGCTTCTGGAGGATCATCGCGCTGATCTCGGGCGGCGAGTACTGCTCGCCGTTGGCCTCGACCCGGGCGTCGCCGTTCTTGCCGGAGACGACCTTGTACGGGACGATCGACTCCTCCTCCTTGACCTCGCCCTCCTTGCGGCCCATGAAGCGCTTGATCGAGAAGATGGTGTTCTGCGGGTTGGTGACGGCCTGGCGCTTGGCGACGGTGCCGACGAGGCGCTCGCCCGACTGCGCGAAGGCGACGACCGACGGGGTGGTGCGGCCGCCTTCGGCGTTCTCGATCACCGTCGGCTCGCCGCCCTCGAGGATGGCCATGCACGAGTTGGTCGTGCCGAGGTCGATTCCAATGGTCTTGCCCATGTTATCCGTGACTCCTTGCTCTACCGAAGAAAAAATCTGAGTCGGAGTATAGAAGATCCTGCGCAGCTTCGCCAAGGGGGCCCCCGGCGGCGGTGAGTCGGCCTATGCTCCGGCGCGTGCGGGTACGGCCGGCCACCACGGGGGATGCCGAAGCGCTGGCGGCGGGGATGGCCGAAGTGGCCGAGGAGGGGATGTTCCTCGCTGCCGAGGCGCCGGTCGATGTCGCCGACGCGGCCCTGCGCATCCACACGGCGGCGGTCTCCCCGGCCCACTCGCTGTGGGTGTTGGAGGACGAGGGACGGGTGGTCGGGTGCGCCAGCCTGCACCCGACGGCGGCCGCGGGGGTCGCCGCGCTCGGGATGTGGATCGTCGCGGCGGCGCGCGGGCGCGGGGGCGGCCGGGCGCTCCTGGCGACGGCGGTCGACCATGCCCGCGCCGGCCACCTCCACAAGGTGGAGCTCGAGGCGTGGACCGGTAACGCCCGGGCGATCGCCCTCTACGCCCGGGCCGGCTTCGCGGTCGAGGGGCTGCGTCGAGACCACTACCGCCGCCGTGACGGATCCCTCCACTCGGTCCTGATCATGGCGATGGCGGTGTGAGACCGGGCAGCGCCCGCGTGGCCAGCGCGAGCTCGAAGCGCGCCTCCGGGTCGTCGAGCGCCGGGCCGAACAGCTCGCGCAGACGATTGAGCCGGTAGCGGACGGTCTGCGGGTGGACGTGGAGGGCGGCGGCGACGTCGGGGACGCTGCCCTGCCAGCGCAACCACTCGCGGAGCGTCTCGCGGAGGCGTTCGGCCGCGTTCGGCGTCAGCCCTCCGAGCGGGGCCAGGCAGCGGTCGGCGAGCTCGGCGAGGAGGGCGGGGTCGTGGTGGAGGACGAGCGTGGCGAGCTGTTCCTCGGCGACCACCAGGCGTCCGCCGGGCAGGACACCGGCGGCCTGGAGGCGGAGGCCTGCGCGCGCTCGCGTGAAGCTCCGGCGGGCGTCGGACGGCGCGACGGTCGGCCCGAGCGCGGCCGTCGTCCGCCGCAGCGCGGCGACCAGCGACTCCCGCCGCCCGGGGGCGTCGGGGTCGGGGAGGAGCAGGCAGCAGCAGCCGTCGAGCGCGGCGGCTACCGATCCGTGGGCGACTCGGGCGGTGAGGCGCTCGGCGTCGAAGTAGTCGCAGACGAGCACCGCCAGGGCCCGGGGGACCTCCCAGGCCACGGCTCGGGCGGCCGGCTCGATCTCGTCGACCGGGGCGCCGTCGATGATCAGACGGATCAGGTGCTGCCGGCTCCCCTGGCGCTCGCCGGCGCGGGCCGCCTGCTCACGGGCGTAGCCCTCGATCGATTCGGCCGAGAGCTCGTCGATGTAGGCGAAGATCGACTCGGCCAGCAGCGAGAGCTGCTCGGGGTCGACGTCGCCGCCGCGGTTGGCCACGCTGGCCAGGCGCCGCCAGGCGATCCGCGCCCCGAGCCGGTAGGCCGCCTGGAGGGCGTCGAGCCCGCGTCCGGCCCGGAGCTCGCCGCGCCCGAGCTCGACGTAGATGCTCCGCCCGGGGCGAGCCGAGGCCTCCGGTGCCGGGCGTCCCATCTGCTCGACGAACTGGCGGAGCGCCGCCTCGATCGCCTTGCGCACGGTCGACCCGAAGAGCCCGTGCATCGCCCGCCGGTACTCGGGGATGTGCTCGCGCAGCCCGGCGGCGATCTCGTCGGCCAGGCCGGGCAGCTCGGGGAGGAGCAGCGCGGCGAGCGCCGGATCGAGCGCCTGCCACGGCTGCGTCGTCGCCAGATCTTGTTCGATCTTGCCAAAAGAGCGCTCCACGATTGGGGATTGTGCCAAGAACCGAAGCGTTTGTGCGTCTAGACTTCACAACATGACAAGAGCAGCCCGGAACATAAACATCTCCGCCGTGACCATCCCCTTCCTCGGCGTGATCTTCGCCGCCGTGGTCGCCTGGGGCGATTGGCTGCGGCCGCGCGACGTCGTGATCTTCGCCGTCATGTACGTCTTCAGCGCCTTCGGCGTGACCATCGGCTTCCACCGGCTGCTCACCCACCGCGCCTTCGAGACCTACCGGCCGCTGCGCTACCTGCTCGCGGGGATGGGCTCGCTCGCCGTCCAGGGCCCGGTCCTCGACTGGGTCGCCGACCACCGCAAGCACCACGCGTTCACTGACGAGGAGGGCGATCCGCACTCGCCGCACGCCGGTCAGGGCGCGGGCGTCGGCGGGATGATCCGCGGCCTCTGGCACGCCCACGTCGGCTGGCTCTGGGAGAACAACGGGATGGCCCAGAAGCGCCGCTACTGCCCGGATCTGCTCAAGGACGACGGCCTCCGCTGGATCCACAGGAACTTCCTGGCGATCACGCTGGCCAGCCTGACCCTGCCCTTCGTGGCCGGCCTGGTGTGGAGCGGAACGCTCCGCGGCGGGGTCGAGGCGCTGCTCTGGGGCGGCCTCGTGCGGATCTTCCTGATCCACCACGTGACGTGGAGCGTCAACTCGATCTGCCACTTCTTCGGCTCGCGGCGCTTCGCCACCGACGACCAGTCGACCAACGTCTTCTGGCTCTCGCTGCCGACGCTCGGCGAGGCCTGGCACCACAACCACCACGCCTTCCCGCGCTCGGCCCGTCACGGCCTGCGCTGGTACGAGCTCGACCCCTCAGGCTGGCTGATCCAGATCTTCGCCAAGCTCGGCCTGGCCTGGGACGTCGTCCTCCCCAATCCCGAGGAGCAGCGGGCCAAGCTCGCCAAACCGGCCGCCCGGCCGGAACCCGCCGGCGCGAGCGCCTGAGGGGTCAGCCGCTCCCGCCTTCAGCCGCAGAGGACAAACCTTCACGCCGCCCGACGCGACGGGCACATCCGCGCGAGCACGCACGCCCCGCACTCCGGCGCCCGGGCGTGGCAGGTGCGCCGCCCGTGCCGCAGGAGGTTCATGTGGAGCTCGAGCTCCTCGCCGGGCACCGTCAGGGCGAGCATCGCGTCGTGGAGCTCGGGGAACGGGGCGCGGGGGCGGAGGAGGGAGAGGCGGGTGGCCAACCGCGAGGGATGGGTGTCGAACGTAAGTTCTTGGTGGCCGAAGCTGAACAAGAGGACGCAGGCGAC
>JBPCNA010000110.1:0-5304 GCA_051001735.1 Solirubrobacteraceae bacterium | reverse complement strand
GCGCCGTTCCGCTCGCGCCCGGCGACCGGGCGCTGATCGGGCCGGCCGGCCGCGCCCAAGCCCCGGCCGGCGCGCCGCCGTCGGCCGCGGCGATGATCGCCGCCGGCAACCAGTTGATCGGCCGACCCTACATCTGGGGCGGCGGACACACCGACTTCAACCTCGCCGCCGGATACGACTGCTCGAGCGCGGTCAGCTGGGCGCTGCACGCTGCCGGCTTCCTCAGCGCTCCCGAGGACTCGGTCGCCCTCGAGGGGTTCGGCGCTCCCGGCGCCGGTCTCTGGGTCACGGTCTACGCCAACCCCGTGCACGCCTTCGTCTACGTCGCCGGGATCCGCCTCGACACGAGCCCGCAGGCCGGCGACGGCCGCTTCAGTCAGTCTGGTCCGCGCTGGCGTCCCGCCAGTCGCTCGACCGCCGGCTTCGTCGCCCGCCACCCGCCCGGCCTATGACCGCCGGTCGCATCGTCGTCGGGCTGGCCGCAGTCATCGTCTCGACTCCCGCGCGATGACCCCGGGTCGCCTCCTCGCCGCACTGGCCGTCGTCGCCGTGTCGTCTCTCGTCCTCGTGGCCCCGGGCCGCCGGCGCCCCGCGCGACCGACCGCGCCGCCGATCGTCGCCGTCGGCCGGCCCCCTCCCGCCAAAGTCCTTCGGCCCGGCCCGGGGGAGACCAGCCGGGCATTCCTCGCCGCCTACGTTGCCTTCGCCTACGGACGCCTCAACGCCTCCCGGCTGCCTGAGGCCAGCCCGGCAGTCCTCCGCCGGGCCGCGCTGCTCCGCGCCGGCCCGGCTCCGGCCGCCGTCCTCGCCGCGGCAGACCCGCGCCTGCGGACGCTCCGCGTCTCACCCCGCGGGGCGGCCGCCGCCCGCGCCGTCGCCGTAATCGCCGACGGCGCGTCGACCTACGCGATCGCCCTCGATCTCCGCCTCGGGCCGCGCGGCTGGACGATCACCGGCATCACCGAGACGGGTTGATCGTCGCCTACCTCCTGATCCGGCTAGGGTCTGACGGATGGCCGATCGCCGTGTCGAGCATCTCCTCATCGGCGGCGGCATCGCCTCCGCCACCGCGGCGGCGGCGCTGCGCGAGGCCGGTGCTGAGGGGTCGATACTCGTCGTCGGCCGCGAGCTCGACGCGCCCTACCACCGGCCGCCGGTCTCCAAGGGCTACCTCCGCGGTGAGGACTCCCGCGCCGACACGCTGATCCATCCGGAAGCCTGGTGGGAGGAGCACGACGTCGAGCTACTCACCCGCACCAGCGTCATGGAGATCGACCAGGAGGCCCGCACGGCCAAGCTCTCCAACAAGGAGGCCGTCGAGTTCGCCACCGGCCTGATCGCCACCGGAGCGATGGTCCGCCGGCTCGGCGTCGACGGTACCGAGCTCGACGGGATCCACTACCTCCGTGCCCTCGCCAACGCCGACGCGATCCGCCGCGACGTCGAGGACGCCGAGCGCGTCGTCCTGATCGGCGGCTCCTACATCGCCTGCGAGGTCGCCGCCTCGCTGACCGAGCTCGGCAAGCGGTGCACGATCGTCATGCAGGAGTCGCTCACCCTCGAGCGCCACTTCGGCGGACGCGCCGGCGGCTACTTCCAGCGCGTGCTCGAAGAGCACGGCGTCGAGGTCGTCGGCCCCGACGAGGTCGAGCGCTTTGAGGGCGACGACCGGGTCCAGCGCGTCGTCACCAAGGGCGGGCGTGAGCTCGCCGCCGACGCCGTCGTCTGTGGCGTCGGCGCGATCCCCGACGTCACGCTCGCGCGGAAGTCAGGGCTCGACCTCGGCAACCTCGGCGGCGTCCGCGCCACCGCCCAGCTCGAGACGAGCATGCCCGGTCTCTACGCCGCCGGCGACATGTGCGAATACGCGTCGACCGTCCACGGACGGCTGATGCGAATCGAGCATGAGGACGTCGCCGCCGCGCAGGGGCGGACCGCCGCCCGCAACATGCTCGGCCCCGACCGCTCGCCGCACGAGGTCCTGCCCTACTTCTTCTCCGACCTCAGCGACTGGGTCTCGCTCGAGTACGTCGGACCGGCGCCCGACTGGGACCTCGAGATCGTTCGCGGGTCAGTCGACGACGGCGATTTCACCCTCTTCTACCTCCGCGACCGCCGCGTCCTCGCCGCCCTGACCGTCGGACGGTCCGGCGACCTCGATCACGCCCGCCGGCTGATTCTCGCCGGCAGACAGCTCGCCGACCCCGGCCGCCTGGCCGACGTCGACGACTTAGCGACCGCTTAAGCCGGCCGCTCTACGCTGGGCGTCATGCGCCCCGGCCCCGCCGACGATCCGATGCGCCCCCGCCCCGCCGCGTCCGGCGGTCGCCAACCCGCCGTCGCGGTCGTGCGCCACCGCCCCGCCCACGCGCTCCTCGGCGCCCTCGTCTGCCTCGCCGGGCTTCTCGTCACCGGCGGGGTCGCCCTGATCCTGCCCGTCGCCCAGGCCCACGACTCGGCCACGCTCGCCCAGTTCGCCGCCCTCAGCGGGCACTCGCGGGTCGCCGACCTGGCCACCCGCCTGGCCCACACCGTCGATCCGTCCCGCTACCTGGTCATCGCCCTCCTCCTCGCCGCCGTCGCCCTGGTCCGCGGGCGGCCGCGGGTCGCCGCCGCCGTGCCTGTCGTCATGTTCGGCGCGAGCGCCACCACCGAGCTCCTCAAGCCGCTGATCGGCAACCCACGCAACTCCGACTGGCTGAGCCCCGGCGGCAACCTCAACGCCGCCTCATGGCCCAGCGGCCACGCCACCGCGGCCATGATGGTCGCCCTCTGCGGCGTCCTCGTCGCGCCTCGTCTCCTCCGCCCGCTCGCCGCCCTCCTCGGCACCGGGCTCGCCGTCGGGGTCAGCTACTCGATCCTCGTGCTCGGCTGGCACTTCCCCAGCGACGTCCTCGCCGGCTTCCTCGTCGCCGGAGGCTGGGTCTCGTTCGCCCTCGCCGTCCTCTGGTGGGCCGAGGCGCGCCACCCCGAGCGGAGGTCCCGCCTCACCCCTCCCGGCCGGGTGTCGGCGATCGAGCCGTTCCACCCTCCCGCCGGCTGGCTCGCCCCGGCCGCCCTCCTCGCCGCGACGTTCGCCGCCGCCGCCGGCGTCCTCGCCGCCCGCGGGCGCCTCGTCGAGACCTACTCCATCGCCCATCTCTCGTTCGTGGCCGGCGCCCTGGCCATCGCCGCGCTCGCTGCCCTCCTCGCCACCGGCGTGGCCGTCGCGCTGCGCCGCTGAGCGCCGCCCGGCCGGCGCGGAGACGGCCCCGACGGGCGCGCTACGCCGAGTCTCGGGAGCGGCCCGGCTCCCACAGCGGCTCGTCCGGGCCGTTGGCGCCCCGGGCGAGGATGAAGAGGAGGTCGGACAGGCGGTTCAGGTAGCGGACCACCTCGGCGCCCGCCTCCTCGCCCAGGGCGATCGTCCGCCGCTCGGCCCGACGGCAGACCGTCCGGCAGACGTGGAGCTGGGCCGCCACCGGAGTGCCCCCCGGGAGCACGAACGACTTCAGCGGCGTGAGGGTGTCGTTGACTTCGTCGCACGCCCGCTCGAGCCACGCGACCTGCTCGGGGACGACCCGCAGCCGCTCGCGCGTACCGCCGGCCGGGACGGCCAGGTCGGCGCCGACGTCGAAGAGGTCGTTCTGGACCGTCCGCAGCCATTCCGCGTAGCGCTCCGGCAGACCGCCGGTCGCCAGCGCGACCCCGATCTGGGCGTTCAGCTCGTCGACCGCCCCGTAGGCCTCGATGCGCGGATGGGTCTTCGGAACGCGGCTCATGTCGCCGAGATGGGTCTCGCCGCCGTCGCCGGTCTTGGTGTAGATCCTCGTCAGGTTGACGGTCATGCCGCGAGTCTGACAGAGCAGTAGGATCCACCCGATATTGGTCGGTGGTAAGGGAAGCCCGGTGCGACTCCGGCGCGGACCCGCCACTGTGAACGGAAGCTACGCCAGCCGCATGCGCCTTCAGGCGCGGTCACTGATCGACTCTGGTCGGGAAGGCCGCGGGTGAGCGTTTCCGTGAGCCAGGAGACCTGCCTCCGACCCCAAGCCGAATAGCCCTCGTGGAAAGGGGTGGCTCCATGCGTACCGTCCGCTTGCGTTCCAGTCTCGGAGCGTCGCTCGCCGTCCTCGTGCTCGTCGTGTCCCCGGCCCTCGCCCAGGCCGCGCCGACGCCCGGTCCCGTGACCGTCCGCGTCGAGGGCTCGACCGCCACGCTGATCCCGCCGACTCTGGTCGCCACTCAGCCCGCGAGCTACACCCCCGTTGGCAAGTCAAGCCCCTGTCCGGGGACGAGCGCCGCCGAGGCCCTCGACCTCGCCACGCTCGCCAACGGCACCACATGGAACGGCACATTCTTCAGCAGCTTCGGCGACTACCTCGTCGCCTCGATCGCCGGCGAGGCGCATCCGACCGGCGCGACCGACGGCCACTACTGGGCCTTCTGGTACGACCACAAGCCGGCCCAACTCGGCGTCTGCGGGCAGCCGCTCAACCCCAACGACGAGATCCTCTTCTTTCCCGACTGCTTCGGCGCCTGCCCGGCCGGCTTCGTCTCGCCCGCCGTGCTCGGCCTGACCGCGCCAACCGTCGTCCAGAAGGGATCGCCGGTCGGCGTCCAGGTGACCGCATACGCCAACGCCGACGGCGCGGCGTCCCCGGCCACCGGGGCCACCGTCTCCGGCGGCGGCGTCACCTCGGCTCCGACGGTGAACGGGGCGGCGACGTTGACCTTCCCGAGCGTCGGTACGTTCATCCTCCGCGCCGAAGGGACGAATGACGTTCGCTCGGAGCCCCACACCATCTGCGTCCACGACGGCGACGACGGAAACTGCGGCACCGCGGCTGCGCCCGGATCGACGACGACCACCCCGACGACTTCCACCCCGCCCCCGACCTGCACCACCAACGGCCGTGACGGCCGCTGCGGGACGACCGACCAGACGGCGCCACGTGGCCGCCTCTCGATCGCCGAGGGCACCCACTACCGCCACGGGCACGGTCCCCGCGTCCTCACCGGCCGCGTCGACACCGATCCCTCGGGCCTCCGTGACGTACTGATGCGGGTGACCCGGGTGGTGACCCACCGCCGCTGCGAGTCCTATAGCGCCGCCCGGCGCCGGTTCGCCAAGGCCACCTGCGGGGTGACCCACGCCGCGGCCTTCTCGATCGGAAACGCCCCGACGTTCTCCTATCTCATGCCGGCCGCCCTCAGCAAGGGCCGCTACACGGTCGAGGTCGAAGCGGTCGACGGGGCCGGCAACCACGATGCGGCCTCGCCCGGACGCAACGAGATCGTGTTCCGTGTCGAGTAGCACCCCCC
>JBPCNA010000109.1:0-4660 GCA_051001735.1 Solirubrobacteraceae bacterium | reverse complement strand
CGAACCTACGGCCTGAACCCGTGCGCGTCACCCACGCAGCCCACAACCAGCAAGAAAGCCCCGCTCAACCCGGCAAACCGAGACGCTCAGAACCCCGATTCACCTACGATCATCCCCGGAGCCTCGGTTAGTAGTGGCTGAAGCCGATGGCGTGCTGGACGTAGGTCGCCTCCATGCCGAGCACGAGTGCGCCGATCAGGCCGAGGTAGACGGTGCCGACGATCAGGCGGTTGCGCGACGAGACGCGGTAGTAGGCGGCACCCTCGAGGGTGCGCTTGCCGCGCTGCTTCCAGCGTCGCCAGGTCTCGAGGGCGGCGAAGAGGACGATTATCAGGAGGATCGGGTTCGGCGCGAGGAAGAAGAGGCCGATGAGCCCGGCGAAACCGAGGAACCACATCCACGGGGCCATCGCGGCCATCGCCCGTCCGCCGTCGAGCGGGACGACGGGGAGCAGGTTGAAGAGGTTGAGGAAGAATCCGGTGTAGGCCAGCGCCTGGAGGAACGGGCTGTCGAGGACCACGCCGGCGAGGGCGACCGCGGCGGCGCCGAGCGAGCCGAGAATCGGACCGGCGAGCCCGACCCGCGCCTCGGCGAGCGCGTTCTCGCCGAGCGACTTGGCCGTGATCAGGGCGCCGAGAAAGGGGATGAACATCGGCGCGCTGGCCGGGATGCCCTCGCGTCGGAGGGCGATGACGTGGCCCATCTCGTGGACGAAGAGGAGGACGACGAAGCCGAGGGCGAACCACCAGCCGAAGAAGAGGCCTTAGGCGGCGACGGAGACGAGGGCGGTCCCCGCGGTGCTGAGCACCTTGATCTTCGGGAGCAGGAGGAGGAGCGCCTTGCCCTTGGCGAGCAGGGCGACGAGGGCCGCGCCGGCGGCACCGGCGCGCTCGCGCAGGCGCGAGCGGGCGGGCGGGGTCGGGCGGCCGAACGGATCGGCCGGCTCGCGCGGGGGCGGTACCACCAGGGCGGGTTGGTTATCCATCGCGTTCTTGATTGTGGCAGGCGCGGATTCGCGATCGGTAAAGGGGTCAGGAGGCGCCGCCTTGGCAATTTCTTCGCAAAATGCGTCGATCATTCGTTGGCGACTCTTGCCAGCCCGGACCGGCGAGCGTAGCTTCAACCGTAGACGCGAACCTGAGACGCAAAGAGCGAGGCCACCGAGGTGCGAGGCCGCGCCACCCAAAGAAGGAGCGCCTTCGGGCGCGCCGACGGCGGGTTCCTCAAGCGGCTCGGTTCGCGTCCTTTTCGTTTCATGTCCGGTCGTGGTGGCCGCTCGGCTACCATGGAGAAGATCAGAACATCCCCGGGGACGACAGGCTTCGACGTGGTTGGCTCGTGGGGATGGTTGCGAGTCGAGGTCCCGGGAGGCCTCGTTAAACACCCGGGAAAAACAATAAGTGCGGAATCTCATGATTACGCCCTCCTCGCTGCCTAGATAACACTAGGCGCCGGAGGTCTCGGCCCCCGCAGCCTGCGGCGGGGATAACTGGGATCAGATAGCAGGCTCACCCGGCAAGGTCCGCCTCTGCCGAGCCGGGAACACTTCAGGAGGCTGGTCCCCCGCAACCCAGCCGGCGAGGCGAGCGGGAGACGAGATCAGAGCGCCGGCTACGCTCGTAGACGCCATCTTCACGCGATCGCGGACGTGGGTTCGATTCCCACCGTCTCCATTGCGACAGTTAGACGCTTCAGTTTCCAGCCAGGAAACCGGGGCGTCCTTCTCGTTCCGGGCACGCTGCCGGTGACGGCCGATTTGACGCTGCTGAGGGCCGCAAGTCCGTGCCCTGAGGCGTCAAACACGTACAACCGGCCCAGGGGCCGACTCCCGGAGCGCCGGTTCGCTGTCGGCTGGGGTCTGGGAGGAGGGCCGACCCGGTTGTCGAGCCATGCCACGACTGGATGTCCGCGTGCCCGGAGACCACGAGCGCGACCCGCGCACCGCGGCGTCCAGTGACGTCGGCGGCGACCGCCGCCGTTGGGGTCACGGCAGCCAGTGCGTGCTCCGAGGAGCCGGCCGCGGCGACGATCTGGCCCCCTCCGGCAGCGGTAGCCTGCTCGGCAGGAGCCGACTCCGACGGCAAACGCCGCATGCCTCGATGCCGGGTGTAGTCTCGCTGCATGACTCAGCGGCGTCCCCACATCTACGTCATCTTCGTGCTGCTGACGGTGCTCCAGCCAGCCGTGTTCATGCTCGCCGGCACCGTCGATTTGAACCGCCGGCACGCGATGATGTACGCATTGCTCGTCCTCTGGCTCGGGTTCGGGTCTCGTATCGCGTGGACGCTCCTTCTCCTCGCGGATGCCCTGCCTCTCATCGCCGCGAGCACGCTCCTCTTGTCCTGGCCGTGGTCGTGGTCGTTGTCGGGCGTGCTCATGGTCGTGACCGGCGTGCTCCTCATCGCAACGCTCCTCTCGTCGGCTATGCACCGACACCTCGACGGTCGTGGCGGCATCCTCGCGAGTCGCACGCACGCGTCCCAGTAGCAACAGGTCGGATACGTCGCGCTGCTGAACGCCGGGCCGAGGCCTCTCGGATTTACACTGAGAACCGGGCGGCCGTACAACCGTCTTAGGATTGGGCCATCCTGGCCAGGCTCCACGGCTATTGGAAACTGTCCCACGGAGTATCGACGACTGAGCGCGGGCACGGGCTCGTTCCCGCGCCCGTCCGGGGGTAGCGTGCCGTCGACCGGATCGCGACGAGCTCTCTAAGGGAGCAAGTCAGGCTGGGTCGGCAACCTGCGCTTGGCCGGTACCGCGGATCGGCGTGTTCTCGGGGCGGTGGTCTGGTGGTACGGCGACGAGGGGTCCATGCTCGACCGCACTTCCACTCGCGGTAGTCCGGGCACACCGCGTGGGATTTCGAGGTGAGCCAATCGGCGCGCCGCGCCGCCCGACCGTCCAGGCTGGCCGCCCGGTTGTTCGCTGTCTGCCACTGGGGAGACGCCGGTCTGGCCTGTGTGAACGGCACGACGCCCGACGAACGCGTCGTCCGGTTCGGCCCGCCCGACGAGGGGAACGCCTACAGCCTGCTCGACCGCGAGCACGAGGACATCCTCGGCTTCTGCCGCGTTCACGAGATCGCCTTCGTGCCGTTCTTCCCCCTCGGATCGGCCTTCGTCGCCGGGCCGGCGAGGCTGGCCGGCGATCCGGCGGTGGCACGGATCGCCGGCCGATACGGCGCCACCGCCACCCAGATCGCGCTCGCCTGGCTGCTGGCTCGCTACGACCGGATGCTGCTCATCCCGGGAACCACCTCGGTCGCGCACCTCGAGGAGAACATGGCCGCGGCCGACCTCGACCTCGACGGGGAGGACCTCGGCGCGCTGGAGGCGGTGGAGCAGCTCGGCAATCCGCTGCATAGCTGACGGGCGCCCGAACCACGCGAGGTTTTCGATGTTTGGTCCGTTTTTCGGAGTCAATATCGGAAACCTGCGGCTATCGGCGGCCGGCTGACCGGGCAAGGATGATTGCCCGCAGGCGTTGCAGCTCGACCTCCGGCCGAACGCGCCAGCGGCGCCAGGTGATCCGGATGACCTGATGGTGGAGCGCGCCGAGCCGGGCGTCGCGTTCGCGGTCGCGCTCGAATGCGACCGCGTCGCTGTGGTAGGCATATCCGTCGAGCTCCACGACGAGCGCCGCGGTCGGCCAGAGCACATCTACCTCCATGCCTCCGACGGTGACGTTGACCGCGGTGCCGGGAGGTCGCTCTCCGCGAGCGCCTGGCGAAACTCCCGCTCGAAGACCGAACGGATGGGACCGCTGTCGTCGGCCAGGTGAGCGCGCAGGCCCATCTCGGCGAGTCCGCTGCGGCCGGGGCCGCTCTCGCGGGCGATCAGCAGGTCGAGCTCCGCCAGCAGGCCGGAGCGCACTATCCGCGCTCGGTGCAGGAGCTCGACCAGGCGGGTACCGGAGTAGTCCGCCCGACCGGCGAGGTCGAACACCGTCCGCGCCACTGTCGTGACCGGCACGCCGAGACGGATCGTCAAGTCCTCCGCGGGGAGTCGGGCCACGCGCGAGTGGATGCCCGGATGGCGGCGCTCGCGTGGGCCGGTGATCTCCACGCGCGGACCCCGCCCACCGATGGCGTGCACGGCCGCTGCCGACCGCCCGCTCACGGCGGCCCCTTCGCCGCCGGCGAGTGCCGCGGCCATCGCCCAGCCGAGCGGGACCGGCGGGCCCGCGACGCGGTAGACGCCGCGGTGAACCGCGACGAGCCGACCCGTCGCCAGTCGGCGATGGATGGCCCCCGCGCCGACCTCGACCTCGCCGAGCACTTGCTGGCGGGTGATCACCCCACGCTGGCGGCGGGCGATCCCGGCGATCCGCGCATCGATCGAGACGGGCGCGGCCCTCGGAGGCTGGCGAGTGAGTTGATCCTTGGCCGGCTTCTCGTGAGGCACCGCGCCCGATGATCCGCCGCGCTCCCGATGGAATCGTCGGGTCGGCCCCGCAGAGCCGGCACCGCGGCCGCCGATCGCGCCCCGTAGGCGACCGCTCCGGGTGGGGTGCCGCGCGGGCGCTCGCCCGGGGCGGGTGGCAGGTAGGCGGCCGGCTCCGGGTGGGGCGGCCGCGCGGGCGCTCGCCCGGAGCGGGTGGCACGTATGCGGCCGCCTGGGTGGGGGGCCGCGCGGGCGCTCGCCCGGAGCGGGTGGCA
>JBPCNA010000108.1:0-33394 GCA_051001735.1 Solirubrobacteraceae bacterium | reverse complement strand
TTGCCCACTACAACATCGACTCGAGCGACAACCCGACGACCGACGCGGTCCTTGCCGCGATCAGGGAGGCGACGGGGGCGAGCACGAACGGCGCCGTCGCGACTCCTCGCTCGATCGCGCCCCTCGGCGTTCCGCGCGTCGACGCTGATGGCCAAACCGATGGTCCATCACAGGGAAACGGCGATGGTCCATCACAGGGAAACGGGACAGCTTCTGAAGCCGTCACGTGCCGACCAGAGCTAGGGCGGAGAGGACGCGGCAAGTGCTGATCGCCTCGGCGCGGCCGAGCTTGGGCTGACCGAAGTCCGGCCTACCCGGCGATGTTGCGCAGCTTTGCCGCCACGTCGCCCGTCAGTGGGCCATAGTGGCCGGGCCAGCAAGGTCCTGGGGTTCAGCGCAGCTAGGCCCGGTGCTCGGGTCGGCGTTCACCAGGTTGCTCCTATATGTCGAGCAAAGCGCGGTGTTTGAGGCTTGCGATGCCTTGGCGGCGGCCGGGCGTCAGAGCCGCTCAAACGCCGGCATCGCTGGCGACCCAAGTCCTTGGCCGCCACCACGGAGGCCCGCAGAACGCCTTTACGGAGCCTCGATCTACGATCCCTGTGGCCGCGATCCGGCTCACCGCGATCGGTTCACCGCTTCTAGCATCGTGAGCGTGCTCGGGACGGGTGAGGAGGCGATGAAAGGAGCGCGCGAGGTGGCGTTTGAGGCAGCGGAGGGCCTCGCGGGTAGTTGACCACGGCACCGGCGTGCTCGCCTGAGAGTTCGAGATCCGGGCCTCAGAGGCCGGGCATCTCGCCGCGTTGCGGTGGGCGCGCGACCTCGACGACGAACGGGTCTGGGCGATCGAGGACTGCCGGCACGTCTCAAGGCGCCTGGAGCAGGCGTTGATCGCCGCCGGTGAACGCGTCATCAAGGTCGCGCCGAGGATGATCGGCGTCTCCCCCGGTGAGCGCGAGCCGGGCAAGTCCGACAGATCGACGCGCGTGCTGTCGCGCGGGCCGTGCTGCGGGAAGGCATCGAGCGGTTCCCCGCCGCCTATCTCGACGAGGAGGCGATGGAGATCCGGCTGCTCGCCGATCACCGCACCGATCTCGTGGCCGAGCGCACGCGGCAGATCAACCGGCTGCGCTGGCATCTCGTCGACCTGTGCCCCGAGCTCGAGGCCGGGATCCCCGCCCGCACCCTGGACAACGCGCCGACGCTGCAGAAGATCGCCCGCCGGCTGCGGCGCGAGCCGCGCACCGCCCGCGTCAGGATTGGGCTCGAGCTCGTCGCCAGCATCCACCAACTCAGCGTCCAAGCGACCGCGGTCGAGCGGGAGCTGCGCCAGCTCGTCGCCGCCTACCGTCCCGCGCTGCTCTCCGAGCAGGGCTGCGGCACCCTGACCGCCCGCACCGCCGGCGCCGAGCGCTTCCCCACCGACGCGCACTTCGCCCGCCACGCCGGCGTCGCGCCCGTTCCCGTCTCCTCCGGCCGACGCGACCGCTACCGCCTGCACCGCGGCGGCGACCGCCAACTCAACCGCGCTCTGCACGTCATAGCCATCACCCGCGCCCGCATCGACCCCACGACCCGCGCCTACCTGGCCCGCAAACGCGCCGAGGGTAAGACCACCTAGCCTGGTCGCCGCCGTCGCGGATCGTCCGGACCATGTCGGCCTTTTAGCCTCTCGCGCTCGCCGGGCGCCGCCTCGCTCCCGAGCGGCGACCCGCGCCGGTCATGTGGAGCGGATCAGTGGAGCCAGAGGGGCTCGAACCCTCGACCTCCGCCATGCCATGGCGGCGCTCTCCCAGCTGAGCTATGGCCCCGTGACGAGGTCATCTTACCCTTCCTTCCCCGCGGCGGCCGCCGTCTCGCCGTAGCGCGCGAGCGCCTCGCGCCGGGCGTCGGCGTGGTCGACCATCGGCGGGGGATAGTCGACGCCGATCACGCAGCCGCACTCCAAGGCGAGGGAGTCGGGCATCCGCCACGGCTCCGCGAGATGGGCGTCGGGGACCCGGCGGAGCTCGGGGACCCAGCGCCGGACGTAGTCGCCGTCGGGGTCGAAGCGCCGTTGCTGGCGCGTCGGGTTGAGCAGGCGCCGGTGGACCGGCTGCGGGTCCGAGCCGACAGAGGCGATCCACTGCCAGTTTCCGTTGTTGGACGCCGGGTCGCCGTCGAGGAGCAGGCGCATGAACCAGCGCTCGCCCTCGCGCCAGTCGATGCCGAGGTCCTTGGTCAGGAACGATCCGACGACCAGCCGCGCGCGGTTGTGCATCCATCCGCAGGCCTGCAGCTGGCGCATGCCGGCGTCGACCAGGGGATACCCGGTCCGGCCGTGGCGCCAGCGCTCGAGGTCCTCAGGCGCCTCGCGCCACCGGAGCGCCCGGTAGCGCTCCTGGAACTCGAGCCGGCGGTTCTCCGGGAAGTGGTGGAGCTGGTGGAGGTAGAAGTCGCGCCAGCAGAGCTGGCGGCGGAAGGCCGCCCCGGCCTCGCCGTCGGGCAGCGCCTCCTCGAGCGTCCGGGGGGAGAGGCAGCCGAAGCGCAGGTAGGCGGAGAGGCGCGACGTCCCGTCGCCGGCCAGGTCGTCGTGTCCGCCCGACGCGTAGCGGTCGACGGCGCCGGCGAGGAAACCGGCCAGGCGCTCGGCGGCGGCCCGCTCGCCGCCGGGGAGTGGCTCGTCGACCTCTTGGCGGAGACCGAGCTCGTCGAGCGACGGCAGCCGGCCGCAGTCGACGCCCCCGGGCGGGGGCAATGTCGCGGGCGCCGCGAGCACCGCCCGGCGCTCCTCGAGGAGCCACGCCCGGTGGAAGGGCGAGAAGACCCGGTAGGGCGTGCCGGCGCCGGTCCGCACCGCGGCGACGTCATCGACCGCGCAGAGACCCGGGTGGCCGACCAGATCTACGCCGGCTGCCCGGCACGACGCCGCCACCTGCCGCCCGCGCTCCCGGGCAAACGGCGTCGCGTCCCGGGTGAAGTGGATCGAGCCGGCCCCGGTCTCGCTCGCCAACTCGACGAGCACCCGCTCGGCCGGCCCGCGCCGGAGGACGAGCCGCGCGCCCCGGGCCCGCAGCGACCGGTCGAGGCCGGCCAGGCACTCGAGCAGGAACTGCGTCCGCGCCCCCGACACGCGCAGCAGCCGGTCGTCGAGCACGAACACCGGCACCACCGGCGCACCGCCCGCCGCCGCCGCGCACAGCGCCGGGTGGTCGGCTATCCGCAGGTCCCGCCGAAACCACACGATTCGTGCCCGATCCATCGCGCGGGAGACCATAGCGGCGACCCCCGTCCCCGCTAACCTCAGCGGGATGGCCGAGCTCCGCTACGACCCCCAGGAGATCGAGCCGCGCTGGCAGGCCGTGTGGGAGGCCGAGCACACCTGGGAGGTGCCCAACCCCGGGGACGGCGCGCCCGACGCCCGCCCCGCGTCCTACGTGCTGGTGATGCTGCCCTACCCGAGCGGCGAGCCCCACATCGGCCACCTCAAGGTCTACTCGGTCGGCGACGCGATCGCCCACTTCCACCGGCGTACGGGCCGCCAGGTGATGCAGCCCATGGGCTACGACGCGTTCGGGCTGCCCGCCGAGAACCACGCGATCAAGACCGGCCGCCATCCGCGGGAGTCGACGGACGCGGCGATCGCCGAGTTCCAGCGGCAGTTCCGCCGGTGGGGGATCTCGATCGACTGGACGCGCGAGTTCGGCACGCACGAGCCGCGCTACTACCGCTGGACCCAGTGGATCTTCCTCGAGCTGTTCAAGCGCGGCCTCGCCTACCGCAAAGAGGCGGCGGTCAACTGGGATCCGGTCGAGGAGACGGTGCTGGCCAACGAGCAGGTCGTCGACGGGCGGGGCGAGCGCTCGGGCGCCCTCGTCGAGCTCCGCCAGCTGACCCAGTGGTTCTTTCGCATCACCGACTACGCCGACCGCCTGCTCGCCGACCTCGACGGGATCGCCTGGCCCGAGCACGTCAAGACGATGCAGCGCAACTGGATCGGCCGGTCCGAGGGGGCCGAGGTGGTCTTCCGCTGCGCCGAGCTCGGCGTCGACTACCCGGTCTTCACCACCCGGCCGGACACCCTCTTCGGGGCGACGTTCTTCGTCATGGCGCCCGAACACCCCGACGTGCTCCGGCTCGTCGCGGGCACCGGGCAGGAGGCGCCCGTGCGCGACTACGTCAACCGGGCGCTGGCCGCGGACACGCAGGAGCGCGGCGACGTCGAGAAGGTCAAGACCGGGGTGGCGCTCGGGCGGACCGTGACCAACCCGGTCAACGGCGAGGAGATCCCGATGTTCGTCGCCGACTACGTGCTGATGGAGTACGGGACCGGGGCGATCATGGCCGTGCCCGCGCACGACCAGCGCGATCACGCCTTCGCCGAGGCGTACGGTCTGCCGATCCGCGAGGTCGTGGCCGGGGGAGAGCTGCCCTACGCGGGCGACGGGCCGCTGACCAACTGCGGGCCCGAGTTCGACGGCATCCCCAACCGCGAGGCCCTGCCGCGGATCGTCGCCTGGCTGGCGGCCGAGGGCAAAGGGCGGGCGTCGGTCAACTACCGCCTGCGCGACTGGCTGATCTCCCGCCAGCGCTACTGGGGCTGTCCGATCCCGATCATCCACTGCGCCGACTGCGGGACCGTGGCGGTCCCGACCGAGGATCTCCCGGTGATCCTGCCCGACGTCCGCGACTACAAGCCGAAGGGCCGCTCGCCGCTCGCCACGGCCGAGGAGTGGGTCCACGTCGCCTGCCCGACCTGCGGGGGTCAGGCCGAGCGGGAGACCGACACGATGGACACGTTCGTCGACTCGTCGTGGTACTTCCTGCGCTACTGCGACGCGGCCAACGACGAGGCGGCGTGGGATGCCCGGGCGGTCGATTACTGGATGCCGGTCGACCAGTACATCGGCGGGGTCGAGCACGCGATCCTCCACCTGCTCTACGCGCGCTTCTTCACCAAGGCGCTCGCCGATCTCGGTCACCTCCCGGCGAGCATCCAGGAACCCTTCGCCAACCTCTTCACACAGGGCATGATCCTGCGCGACGGGGAGAAGATGTCAAAAAATCGGGGCAACGTGGTGTCACCGATGACGATCGTCGAGCGCTTCGGCGCCGACACCGCGCGCTGCTACATCCTCTTCATCGGCCCGCCCGACCAGGATGCCGACTGGTCGGACACGGGCGCCGAGGGCGTCCACCGATTCCTCGGGCGGATCTGGCGGCTCGCCGCCGATCTCGGGGGGGTCGACGCCGGCGGAGCGGAGGCGCCCGACGAGCCCGCCGGAGCCGACCTCGAGCTTGTGCGCAAAGCACATTGGGCGATCGCCAAGGTGACGTATGACCTCGACGGGCGCTTCGCGTTCAACACGGCGATCTCGGCGGTCATGGAGCTGATCAACGACGTCTCGCGCCTGCGCGAGGAGACGGCGCCGGCCACCCGGCGGTTCGCCGTCGCGACAGCGGCGTCGCTCGTCTTCCCGTTCGCGCCGCACGTGGCGACCGACGCCTACCACGTGCTCACCGGGCGGCGGGTCTGGGAGGAGCCGTGGCCGGTGGCCGACCAGCGGATGCTCGAGCGCGACACGTTCGAGCTCGTCTGTCAGGTCAACGGCAAGCTCCGCGACCGCGTCGAGGCGCCGAGCGCCGCGTCCAGGGGCGAACTCGAGGCGCTCTGCCGGGCGGCGCCGAACGTGGTCGCCCACATCGACGGGCAGACGGTGGTCAAGGCGGTCGTCGTGCCCGGCAAGCTCGTCAACCTCGTCGTGCGCTAGTGGCCCCGGCCTTCAAGCCGGCCTACCTGATCCACGGGAACGACCATGCGCGGGTCGGCGAGCGCCGAGCGCGCCTGCGCGCGATGGCCGAGGCCCGGCCCGGCGCCGCGGGCGTCGAGCTGATCGAGGGCGACGCCTCGACCCCGGAGGCGGTGGCCGCCGCCCTGTGCGCGATGACCTTCGCGCTCGGCCGGCGCTTCGTCATAGTCGACGGGTGCGAGCGCTGGCGCGACGCCGATGTCGCCAGCCACCTCGCCCCGGTGATGGCCGCATTGGAGCCCGAGACGACCGTCGCGTTCTTCGCCCGGGAGGAGGGCCGGACCAGGGCGCCGGCCAAGCTCCACGCGGCCGTGACCGGCGCGGGCGGCGACATCTCCGAGCAGGCGACGCTGAAGGCCTGGGACCTGCCGAAGTGGGTCCGGGCCCACGCGCGGACCGTCGGCCTCGAGCTCGACGCCGCGGCGGCCCGAGCGCTGGTCGCCCAGGTCGGCGAGCGCCAGCAGCGCCTGGCCCGCGAGCTCGAGAAGCTCGCCCTGTACCTCGGCGGCAAGGGCCGGCTGAACGCCGAGGGTGTCAGCGAGCTGGCGACCGGCGGGGCCGAGCGCAAGCTCTGGGTCCTCGCGGACGCGCTCGTGGCCCGGGACGGGCCGGCCGCCGCCCGCCTCTACCTGCGGCTGCGCGCGCAGGGCGAGCGGCTCGAGGGCATGTCGTTCTGGATGACCAAGCGCGTCCGCGAAGCGCTCGGCGTGGCGGTCGCGCTCGAGGCCGGCCAGCCGCCGGCGGAGATCAAGCGCGGACTGCGGATGCCGCCGCGGGCGGCCGACCAGTTCATCGCCGACGTCCGCCGGACCGACGTCGCCGCGCTGCGCCGGGCGCTGGCCCGACTGGCCGACCTCGAGCGCGACTCGCGCGGCGCTTCCGAGCTCAACGGCGACACGCTGGCCCTCCGGGCGATCGCCGCGATCGCCGCCTGAGCGCCGACGATTGAACGCGACTGATGGAGGGTACTCGCCTGGGCGTGCCAGCGGCGATCACCCGGCGCCGGGTCGCGCCCGCGCCTTGAGGTTCCTCGGCCTGATCGCCGTGGCCATGCTGCTCGTCCTCGTCGGGCTGGGCGCCCTGGCCGGCGGAGGGCCGGCGAGTATCGGCGGGGCGGCGCTCCTCGTCCTGCTGCTCGGCCTGGCGATCTACGACCTCCTCCAGCCACGGCACTCGATTCTGCGCAACTACCCCCTGGTCGGGCACATGCGCTTCCTGCTCGAGGCGATCCGCCCCGAGCTCCAGCAGTACTTCATCGAGCGCAACTACGACGGCCGGCCGTACGACCGCGACACCCGGACGGTGATCTACGAGCGGGCGAAGGGCATCCACGGAGAGCAGGCCTTCGGGACCGAGCGCGACGTCGCCGAGCCGGGCTACGAGTGGCTGCTGCACAGCAACGCGGCGCTCGACCCGGCCGAGGACCTGCCGCGCGTCCGGGTCGGCGGACCCGACTGCACCAAGCCGTACGAGATGGCGCTGCTGAATGTTTCGGCGATGAGCTTCGGCGCACTGTCGGCCAACGCGATCCGCGCTCTCAACGGGGGTGCCAGGCTCGGCGGCTTCGCCCACGACACCGGGGAGGGCGGCCTCACGGAGTACCACCTCGAGAACGGCGGCGACCTGATCTGGGAGATCGGCAGCGGCTACTTCGGCACGCGCACCAAGGACGGTCGCTTCGATCCGGAGAAGTTCCGCGAGAAGGCCGCCCACGAGCAGGTCAAGTGCGTTTCGCTGAAGCTCTCCCAGGGGGCCAAGCCGGGGATCGGCGGCGTGCTGCCGGCAGCCAAGGTGACCGCCGAGATCGCTGCGGCGCGCGGCGTCCCCAAGGGGGAGAAGTGCGTCTCGCCGCCGCATCACACCGTCTTCTCGACCCCACGCGAGCTTGTACGTTTCATCGCCGAAATGCGCGAGCTGGCCGGCGGCAAGCCGACCGGCTTCAAGCTCTGCATCGGGGCCCGGCACGAGTTCCTGGCCATCTGCAAGGCGATGGTCGCCGAGGGGACCACGCCCGACTTCATCGTCGTAGACGGCTCCGAGGGCGGGACGGGCGCCGCCCCGCAGGAGTACGAGGACCACGTCGGCACGCCGCTGACCGAGGGGCTGATGTTCGTCCACAACGCCCTCGTCGGCACCGGCCTCCGCGGCCGGGTCCGGATCGGAGCCAGCGGCAAGGTCGCCACCGGGTCGGACATCGTCAAGCGGATCGCCCAGGGCGCCGATTACACCAACGCCGCCCGGGCGATGATGATGGCCGCGGGCTGCATCCAGGCCCAGCGCTGCCACACCAACACCTGCCCGGTCGGGGTGACCACCCAGGACCGGCGGCGGGCCCGGGCGCTGGACGTCCCCGACAAGACCCAGCGGGTGCACCGCTTCCAGCAGGCGACGGTCAAGCAGGCCCAGCAGATCGTCGGCTCGATGGGGCTCCGCGATCCGTCGGAGGTGAGGCCGTGGATGCTGATCCGCCGCGTCGACGAGTCCTCGACACGCTCCTATGCCGACCTGTTCGAGTGGCTGCAGCCGGGCGAGCTGCTCGCCGCCGAGCCCGCGCGGTGGACCGCCGACTGGCACCGCGCCAACCCCGATTCGTTCAAAGCCCGAGCCTGAGGAGCGCGATGCCGACCGTCGCCGAGCTGATCGTCAAGGGGCTGGCCGACCTGGGGGTCAGGACGATCTGGGGCGTCGTCGGCGACGCCCTGAACCCGGTTACCGACGCCATCCGGCGGGACGGGCGGCTCGAGTGGATCGGCGTCCGCCACGAGGAGGCCGGTGCCTTCGCCGCCGGCGCGCAGGCCCACCTCGGGCAGACGATCGGCGTGTGCATGGGCACCGTCGGCCCCGGGTCGATCCACCTACTCAACGGCCTCTACGACGCGAAGAAGTCGCGGGTCCCGGTGCTCGCCGTCTGCGGCCAGGTTCCGCTGGCTGAGATCGGCAGCGACTTCTTCCAGGAGGTCGACAACGACCAACTGTTCGCCGATGTCGCCGCCTTCTCGCGCACGGTGATGAGCCCCCAGCAGATGCCGTTGCTCTTCGAGCAGGCGGTGCAGACGGCCATACATCGCCAGACGGTCGCGGTGCTCACGCTGCCGGGAGACGTCGCGGCCATGGACCTGCCGAAGGGGACGGCCGAGCCTGGGTTCACCCGGGCCGAGCCGCCGCTGACGCCCGATCCCCTTGGCCTCGAACGCGCCGCCGGGCGCATCGACGCCGCCGCGTCGGTGGTCATCCTCGCCGGGCTCGGCGCCCGCCCGGCCCGCGACGAGCTGCTGGCGCTGGCCGACAGGCTGGCCGCTCCGATGGTCCTGACGCTGAAGGCCAAGGAGGATCTCGAGCGCGACAACCCGTATCAGCTCGGCCAGACCGGGATGATCGGCAACCCGGCCGCCCACGGCGCGCTCGAGGCGGCCGAGCTCCTGCTGATGGTCGGAACCGACTTCCCGTACGTCGACTGGTACCCGAAAGGCAAGACCGTCGTCCAGATCGACGTGCGCGGCGAGCACATCGGACGGCGCACGCGCGTCGCGGTTGGCGTCGTCGGCGACGCCAAGCTCGCCGTCGCTGGCCTGCTCGACCGGGTCGCGGTCAAGCCTGATCGGGAGCTGCTCGACAAGCATCGGACCGCGTATGTCGACTGGTGCGAGCGTCAGCGCAAGCTGTCGGACCCCGGCCACGACGAGCGCCTGGCCGGCCGCGCCCGCGCCGCCCTCGACAACCCGGACCGCCGGATCCGCCCGGAGGCGCTCGCGGCGGCGGTCGACGCCCACGCGGCCGACGACGCGATCTTCACGACGGACACCGGGATGGCGACCGTCTGGCTCTCGCGCTTCGTCACAATGCGCGGGACCCGGCGGCTTGTCGGCTCCTACAACCTCGGCTCGATGGCCAACGCGATGCCCCAGGCGCTCGGGATCCAGGCGCTCGACCGCACCCGACAGGTGATTGCCTTCTGCGGCGACGGCGGCTTGACCATGCTGCTCGGCGACGTCCTGACCGCTGTCGCCTACGAGCTGCCGGTCAAGCTCGTCGTCTTCAACAACGGCCGCCTGGGGATGGTCAAGCTCGAGCAGGAGCAGGGTGGCCTGCCCGAGTTCGGCACCAAGCTCCAGAACCCCGACCTCGCGGCGGTCGGTCGGGCGATGGGGCTGACGGGCATCCGCGTGACCGACCCCGCGGACATCGACGAGGCGGTTCGCGAGGCGCTGGCGACCCCGGGGCCGGTGCTCCTCGATGTGTTGACCAACCCTGAGGAGGTCGCCCTTCCGCCCCTGGTCACCCCGGGCGACGCCTGGGGGTTCGCTGTGGCCAAGCTCAAGGAGGCGGTCGCCAGCCGGGACGGATGACCGTCGAACTCGGCGTCCCGGACATCTTTCCAACTCGGTCGCGCGCTGCTTGGCTGCGGCCGACCAGGATCTGGGCGAATGGGCCCCCTGTCGAGAAGCATCCGATCGCTGCCCACAACGACCTCGTTCTTGCGGCCGAGGCCGGCATCCGCCGGTCTCTGACCTTCATCGCCCACATCCGCTTCGTGACGACCGGCACGCTCGGCGATCGCAATATCCGGTCCGTTCAAGCGGTCCGGCCGCCCGTCCGCCCACGACGGGGTGACCGGCGAACTCCACCGGTTCGGGCGTCGTCTCGGCGACCACCTCGGCCGCGTCGAGGAGACACGACAATGCCGGCCGCTGCCCGGCCGTCGCGCCCCGGCTCAGCTGCCGTTGGCCACGCGAGCGGCCCGGGACTTCTTGCGGGCGCCGGTGTTTCGATGGAGCGCCCCGGCCTTGACGGCCTTGTCGATCTTCGAGACCAGCGTCCGGTGCTCGGCCGCCGCGACCTCGGTGTCGCCGCCGGCCACGGCTGCCTCGAGTCGGCGGAAGTACGTCTTGATCGCCGAGGTGTAGCGACGATTCTCGAGCCGCTCGCGCTCGGCCCGGAGAATTCGCTTCTTCTGTGAGGGGATGTTGGCCATGGTCGGTCGCCCGGCCGGAGGGCGCGGGGGCTCTGGACTATAGCGTCCGCCGCTGACCCAGGCCCTGTGCTCGCACGCCGGAGTGATCCGGCCCGGCCCGATTCAACGCCCGCTAGTGGTATCGTGTGGTCACATGGCCACGGTCCAGATGGGTATCCGCGAGCTTCGCGACAACCTCACGGCAGCCATGCGGCGCGTCCGGTCGGGCGAAACGATCGAGGTCACGCATCGCGGTCAGCCCGTGGCCACGATCGCCCCGGTCGCGGCGGACCGGTTGGCCCGACTGGTGGCGAGCGGCGACGTGACGCCCGCGAAGCCGGACGCGACGATCGTCGGCCGGCGCTTTAGGGCAGTGGGCGCGCTGAGTGCCAGCCAGGCCCTCGAGGACGACCGCGCTGACCGGTGACCGGCGCCTCGTCTATGCCGACTCGTCGGCCCTGGTGAAGCTGGTCATCGAGGAGCCGGAGAGCCAGGCGCTGGCCAACCACCTCCGCGGTCGGCCGACGCTCGCCACCAGCCGGCTCGCCGTCGTCGAGGTCTCGCGGGCGACGGCGCTCGCCAACCCGGCCGCCGAGGTGCGCCGGGCGACCGCGCGGCTCCTCGACTCGTGCGTGCTCGTCGACCTGGGTCGCGAGCTCCTCCGCGCGGCAGCGCGACTGACCTCACGCGCGGTCCGGACCCTCGACGCGATCCATCTGGCCAGCGCGCTCCGCGTCGACGCAGACGAGTTCCTCGCCTACGATCGGATCTTGCTCGCCGCCGCGATCCAGCACGGGCTCCTGGCCTCACACCCGGGCGCCGATTCCTAGTGGCGCCCGACGACGGCGACGGCGCCCGCGAGGAGCGGCGCCGGATCCGAGCTGAGCAGCGCGCCGGGCGTGAGGGCCGGACGACCCCCATGGCCGAGTCTCCGGAGGCCCCGACCCGTGTGCTGCGGCCGACCGACCAGGAAGGGCTCCCAGAGAACCACGCAGCTGCCCGACCGACCCCGCGGCCGCCGGAGAGCGACCAGCCGGCCCGACCGCGGCGCGTCGCCCGCAACACGGCGATCTTCTCGATCGCCACCGGCCTCTCGCGGATCGCCGGCCTCGTGCGGGAGATCGTCGCCTCGAGCTACTTCGGGGTGACCGGCCGCTTCTCGGCCTTCACGATCGCCTTCCAGGTGCCGAACCTCGTGCGGGCGCTCTTCGCCGACGCCGCCCTCTCGGCCGCGTTTGTCCCGGTGTTCACCGAACTGCTCGAGCAGAAGCGCCGCCAGGAGGCCTTCCGGCTGGCCTCGACCCTGCTCTTCGTGATCCTCATCGTGCTCGGGGCGATCACCGCCTTCTTCATTCTCGCCGCCGGCCTGGTCATGCCCCTGTTCATCGGCCACACCTTCGACCACCAGCTGACCACGCTGACCGTCGGGCTCTCGCAGGTCCTCTTCCCGATCGTCGTCCTCCTCGGCATCAACGGCCTGGTCGTGGGGATCCTCCAGACCTACGACCACTTCTCGATCCCGGCGATCGCCCCGGTGGTCTGGAACCTCGTGATCATCGTCGTGCTGATCGCGCTGCGCGGGCATTTCCACGGGCAGGACCAGATCTACGCCTACGCGATCGGCGTGCTCGCCGGGACGGTCGTCCAGCTGGCGATGGCGGTGGTCGCCCTGCGGCGGATCGACTTCCGCTTCGAGTTCGCCTTCGACTGGCGCGACGAGCGGGTCAGGCGCGTGCTCAGGCTGATGGTTCCCGTCTGCCTCGGCCTCGGGATCATCAACTTCGATCTGCTGATCAACTCCTCGCTCGGCACGCTGGTCTCCCAGGAGGCGCCCCGGGCGATCGACGCCGCCTTCCGCATCTACATGCTCCCCCAGGGCATGTTCAGCGTCGCCGTGGCCACCGTCCTCTTCCCAGCCCTCAGCGCCTTCGCCGCGCGCCGTGACATCGACGGCCTGCGCGCGGCGATGAGCAACGGGCTGCGCCAGATCAACCTCCTGCTCGTCCCGGCCGCCGCCTTCATCGTCGTCCTCAGCACGCCGATCGTCCGGCTCGTCTTCCAGCACGGCAGCTTCGGGGCGCCCGACACCCAGCGGGTCTCGACGGCGCTCTTCTGGTTCGCCTTCAGCCTGCCGTTCTCGGGGTTGAACCTGATGCTCACCCGGACCTTCTTCTCGCTGCAGAAGACGTGGATGCCGACCAAGCTGGCCGCGGTCAACATGGTCGCCGACGTGATCGTCTCACTCGCCCTCTACAAGCCGTTCGGCATCGCCGGCCTCGTGATCGGGACGGCCGTCGCCTCCGCGGTGATGACGGTCCTCCAGGCCGTCTACCTCCGCCGCGAGCTCGCCGGCCGCCTCGAGGGCCACCAGACGATCATGATCAGCGCCCGCATCCTCGTCGCCTCGACGTTCATGGCCGCCGGCGCCTACGTCGTCTACTCGGCACTCGACTTCGTCCTCGGCCGCTCGGTGGCGGCCCAGATCATCACCGTTGGCGCAGCGGCCGTCGCCGGCCTCTGGCTCTACGTCCGCGCCGTCCTGCGGATGCGCGTGCCCGAGGCGCGCCAGATGCAGCAGCTGGTCGCCGCCCGCCTAGGCCGGAGCTGAGCGCCTCAGGCGGCCTCCGCGAGGCCGATCCGCCGGTGGAGCGCGCGCAGCGGCCCCGGCGACCACCAGTTCCAGCGCCCGAGGAGCGCCATCAGCGACGGGACGAGAAGGGCCCGGACGACGAACGCGTCGATCAGGACCGCCGCCGCCGTGCCGACGCCGACCTCCTTGAGGAAGATGATCTTCGACGTGGCGAAGGCGCCGATGGCCACGGCGAGGAGGATCGACGCCGAGGTGACGATGCGCCCGGTCCGCTGGAGCCCGGCGGCGACCGCCTCGCGCTCGCCGAGCCCTTGCGACCGGGCCTCCTTGATCCGCGCCAGCAGGAAGACGCCGTAGTCGGTCGCCAGGGCGAAGGCGAGGGCGGCCAGGATCAGGAAGTCGGTCTCCTCGATGCCGCCCTGGCTCGTGTAGGCCAGGGGGCCGGTCAGGCGTCCGTCCTGGAAGACGAACACGAGGATGCCGGTCGCCGCCGCAGCGCTCAGTGCGTTCATCAGGAGCGTCTTGAACGGGAGGACCACCGAGCCGGTCATCAGCCAGAGCACGAGCACGGTGACGGCGACGAGGAGGATCAGCGCCAGGGGGAGCGCGGCGGTGATCGCCGACCGCTGGTCGGCGAAGGCGGCGGCCTCCCCGCCGACGAGCACGGGGACCGGCGCCGGCACCGCCCTGACCGCCGCCACCGTGCGCTGGGCAGCGGCGGTGATCGCGCTCGACTGGCTGCCCAGGACGATCTCCCACGTCCCGGTGCCGAGCCGCGTCGGGCCCCGGATCAGCGCGACGCCGGGGACCATGGCCAGACGGCCGGCGTAGGCAGAAAGCGTCGACCGGGCCGACGCCGACGCCGGGGTCGGGGCCGAGGCGATCACGTTCATCGCGGCGCCCCCGTGGGCGGCCGGGAAGTCGCGGGCCAGGGTGTCGGCCACGACGCGGGCGCTCTGGGCCCGCGGTAGGACGGTGGCGTCGACGCCGCTCCAGTGGACGTTCGGCGTCGGCGTGGCCAGCGCCAGGAGCAGCACGGCGGTGCTGATCGCGACCAGGACCGGCCGGCGCATGACCGCCTCGGCCAGCCGGTACCAGCCGCCCGTGGCGTCGGGGTCGACCTTCGCCCGGCCGACCCGCTTGCCGAGCAGCACGAGCAGGGCCGGGAGCACGAGCAGAGCACTCGCCGCGGCGACGAGGGCGACGGCGGCGCCGCCGATCCCCATCGAGACGAGGAAGCGCTGGGGGAACACGGTCAGGCAGGCCATCGCCGCGGCCACCGTCAGCCCGCTGAAGAGCACGGTCCGGCCGGTGGTGACCATCGTCGTGCGGAGGGCCTCCGGCACCTCAGCGCCGCGGCCGAGCTCCTCGCGGAAGCGCCAGACGAGGAACAGGCTGTAGTCGACGGCGAGCCCGAGTCCGAGCCCGATCACCAGGTTCAGGGCGAAGACCGAGAGCGGCAGCGCCGCGTTGACCGCCCGGAGGACGAGGAAGGTCCCGAGGATCGCCGTCATGCCGACGGCGAGCGGGAGCAGGGCCGCGACGCCGCGGAAGATGAAGAAGGCGAGGAGCGCGAGCAGGGGGAAAGCGAGGAGCTCGGCGAAGCCGAGGTCTGTGGTCGCCTGCTTGCCGGTCTGCACGCCGGCCACGTCGCCGCCGCCGAGCGTGACGTCGGTGCGCCCGTGGAGCGCCGTCTGGACGCGCGAGACCGTCGCGTCGGCATCCTCCCCGGGCCCGACCCGGAGGGTGGCGGCGACAATCGACGACCGCCCGTCCCGGGAGACGAGGCCCCCGGCGGGGCCCGAGCCCGGAGCGGCGACCGAGGCCACGCCGCGGACGGCGGCGATCGTCCGCGCCGCCGACGCGACCGCCGGACTCGCCGGCGGCGCTGCGACGACGGCGATGACCCCGGGGCTGGCCTCGGCGCCGGTCGTCCGCTCGACCGTCGCGGCCGCCCGCGCGCTGTCGGACTTCGGGTCGCTGAACGGGTTCTTCGCCTTCAGCATGCCGGCCGCCGGACCTCCGAGCACCCCGGCGACGATCACCGCGAGCAGGGCCGCCAAGGCCATCCGCCGCGGTTGGCGGACCGCGAGATCGGCCAGCCGGCTCAGCACGCCGCCTCCGTCGCCGATAGGTCCCGGCCGGCGGCTCCCTGCTCGGCCGCGGCGACCAGCATCGGCCGCACATCGGCCACCCAGTCGAGCTTGGCCTGCTCGTGGCGGACCCCGTACATCGCGGTCGAGCGGCGGAACACCGCCTCTGGACGGTCGGTCAGCTGCTCGACGATCCCCGCCAACCGCTCGCGCGTCGCTCGGGCCTCCGCCGCGTAGGCGTCGAGCATCGCCGCGACCTGCACGGCAGTCAGGCGGTCGCCGAAGAAGACCCGCACGAGGAACAGGTTGCGCAGGCGCTCGGACGGCACGCCGGCCTCCTCAACCCAGCGCTGGAGCTCGTCGCTGCCGGCCTCGGTGATCGCGTAGACGCGCTTGTTCGGCAGCCGCTCCTGCTCCACCTCGGTGGCGCCGAGGAACCCGAGGCGGCAGAGGCGATCGAGCTCGAGGTAGACGTGGCTCCGGGTGACGGGGAAGAAGTTGCCGACCGACCGGCCGGCGAAGCCGGCGAGCTCGTGCCCGGCCGCCGGGCGGACCGAGACGAGTCCGAGGACCACGTACGCCGTGGCTGGGAGCTGGCGATCGGGCATGGCCAGCAGGCTAGTCCAAATAGGACGGCTCGTCAAGCGGCGCCCGTCGCGATCACGGGATTGCCACACGGCGCTCGCGCCGGCGGCGCCGCGCCCGCCGAGCCCGGCCCCACGGCAGGAACGTCGGCGACCCCGGGGCTCCGGCCGGCGGCGCGCGCGAGGGCGGCGACCAGCTCGTCGGCGACCAGTTCCTCCTCGATCCGCCGCCCGGCGCGGGCCATGGCCCCGGCGAGGAGCGGGTCCCAGCGCGCGGCGACCGGCGAGCCGGTGAGCGGCGACGCCGGACGCGGCACGGAGACGGCTCGGAGGTAGGACTCGCTGTCGAACAGCCACGGCGTTACCGGCAGGCGCGCGTGCAGGAGGTTGGCGATGTGGAGGCCGCCCCAGTCGTAGTCGCCGTGGTGGAGGAGCGCGGCTCCGGAGGCGGCCAGCGACCGGAGGAGCAGCATGGTCGCCGCCCGCGGCTGTCCGTTGGTGCAGACGAGGGGCGGGCAGTCGGCACCGAGGTGGTCGGCGGCGAGCGCGACGATCACCGGGTTCTCGCAGATGTGGACCGGTGCGCCGGCGGAACTCTCCGCCCACAGCGGCGGGTCGCGGACCAACTGGCGGAGCGTGAGCCAGAGCGGTTGCCCGACGCTCCGCCCGGCGGCGAGGATCCGCCCGCAGCCGGTCTCCTCGTCACCCCGGAGCCCGACGGTGAGGACGACGCTCGACAGCTCGTCGCACAGGAGCCCGACCGCGGCCCACGTCTCGCGCCGTGATTCGGCCGGCGACTCTCCGGGGGCCGGAGCACCGAGGCCGGCGAGGGCCCGCGCGGCGCCCACGGCGAGCGTGGCCAGCGGGCGGCCGTCGTCGAGTGCGTGGGCCTCGCCGAGGAGGCGGGCCGCGAACCCGCCGAGCGGCTCGCCGGCGGCCGGCAGGGACGCGAGGACCACGCCGAGCCGGTCGAGCAGAGCCCGCGCCCGGGTCGGGTCCGGCTCGAGCCGCTTGACGACGCCCGACCGGGTGAGGCGCTCAAGCCAGCCGGTCAGCTCCGCTCGCCGGGCGGCGCCCCGGAGGAGGCCGGCGAACGCCTCCTCCCAGGCGACCTGCTCGCGCGACGCGACGTCGGCCCGCCGGGTCAGAGGGCCGGTGAGCAGGACGACCGCCGCCTCCAGCCCATCGGTCCCGAGGCCGGCCTGCCGAAGCACCGCGTCGACCTCGTCGAGTGAGACGGTCAGGCCCCGGCCGGGCCGTGGACGCCGGCCGAGCAGGCGCTCGGCCGCCCGACGCTGGCCGGTCGACGCGCCCGCGAGCGTGACGGTCCCGCTGAGGGACCGGCCGAGCTCGAGGCGCCGCCTCGCGCGATCGACCAGCCAGGCGAGCGCGGGATCGCCGAGCAGCCGCGTCAGCCGTTCGCGGTCGATGTCTCCCACAGACGTGGCTCCTCGCCGCCGGTCGGCCCGGCGCCCACCGGCAGGCCGACGACCGCAGGCCGGTCGACCCGCGACTTCGTGGCCCCGTCCCACTCCCAATGCGTCACCAGCACCGCCGGCACGTCCTCGATCCGCGCGAGCTGAGCGATCGCCAGGCCGGGAACTTCCCGGTAACAGCCCCACTCGCGCTCGCTCGTCATGACGACGTCGAGATCGAACGCGGCGAGCAGGCCGAGGCACTTCGCCCGGGCGTCGTCGTCGACGCCGGCGAACGCCTCGTCGAGCATCACCAGGCGGGGTGCGTGGGGGTTCGCGGCCGAGGCGTAGTAGGAGGACGCCGCGGCGAAGAGGGGCACGCTCGCGGCCAGAACCCGCTCGCCGCCCGACGAGGGGCCGGAGGCAGACCGCCAGCCGCCGGCCTGCCGGCGCTCGACGGTGAAGCGGTGCCAGGACCGGTAGTCGAGCGCCTCGGTCAGCTGCTCGACCCACGTCCCGCCCGCGTCGCGCGACCGTTGCTCGGCGATCCTCGCCTGGAGGAACGCCCCCACGGCGGCCCGGTCCGGCTCCGACCAGGCGTCGGCGGTCTGGCGCAGGAGGCGCTCCCGGGCCTCGATCAGCCCATCGGGACCGTCCGGCTCGACCACCCAGCGCAGCCGGAGCGCCATCCCGGTGCTGGTCGGGCGGTCGGCCAGTTCGCGGTTCGTCGCGGCGACCTCGCTCTCGGCATCGGAGATCAGCTCCTGCAGCGTCTGCGCGACCTCGTTGACCAGGTGGTTCTCGAGGATCTCGCGCTCACGCTCGTCGAGCAGCCGCCGGCGATCGCCGACCTCCTCGGCCAGGGCGCTCGCCAGCGCCGGCAGGCTGATCCCGCGGCCGCGGAAGACAACCTCGATCCGGATGCCTTCCTCGTGCATGGACGCCGACGCGTTGTTGCCGTGGCGGCGGAGCGCGTCGGCGAGGACGCCGAACTCGTCGGTTACGCGTCGCTGGGCGCGTTGCCAGGCCGGGTCGTCGTCCGCGACCTCGGCGAGCTCCTGCTCGATCTGGCGCGCGAGCCGCAGCGCCGCGGTCACGCCCCATTCCTCCGCCGCGTCAGGCACTTCGATCCCTTCGAGCGCCACCTCGATCAGGCCGGTCGATGCGAAGCGCCGGAGCGCCTCGACGTCCGCACGCCGGCGGTCGCCCGCCTGATCGAGCTCCCCGGTCAGCTGCTGGCGGCGGCCGTCCTCGAGACCCTCGTCGCGCTGGGCGGCCGACCGGCGGGCATCGGCGCCGGCTCGCAGCCGCGCGTTGTCCCGGAGACCGCCGGCTACCTCGGCGAGCCGGCGCTGGAGTTCGCTGATCGCCGCCCCGGCGGTCCGTCGGAGGATTGCGTGTCGCTCGGCGCTCTCGGCCTCCTCGCGCCCGGCCGACGCGACGGCGCCCAGCTGCTCCTTCAGATCACGTTCGGCGTCGGCCGCGTCCGCCGCGGCCTCCGTGGTGGCTGCTCGTGCCGCGCGCCACGCGGAGAGCTTGCCCCACAGCTCGGCGAGGGCGACGCGCAGCCCGTGGAGCGACCGCTGCACCGCGGCGAGCTCCGCCTCCTCGCTCGGAAGGCGCAGGTCCGCGGCGCTCTCTGCGACCGACTGTTCCGCCGCCTCGGCGCCGACCTGCGCCGCGCGGACGTGCGTGCCGGCGGTCGCCAGCAGCTGCGCCTGGCGGGCGAGGTCGGCCTCCAGCCGCATCAGCGCGGTGTGGGCGTCGCGGAGGCCGTGGTCCCCGGGCATCGCGGCGAGCTCGGTCTCGAGCTCGGCGCGGCGACCGGCGAGCCGCCGATCGGTGATCGCGAGGTCCGCGAGGCGCCGGCGCGCCTGCTCGCGCTCGGCGAGAAGCTCGGCGAGACGCTTGCGGCGGGCCGCCTCGCGGGCGCCGTGCCCGATGAACGCTGCCGCCGGCTTGCGCCAGCTTCCCCGGAGGATGCCGTTGCAAAAACCGCCGGCCCGAGTCACCCAGACCGGCCGGTCGCTCTCGGTCAGGCCGATCACGGCGAGCACGCGGCCGACCGTCTCGACGGCGACGGAGGCCGCCAGCGGGTCGGCGCGATCGACCGCCGGCACGAGAACGTCACGAAGACTGGGCCCGGCGCCGGCGTCGAGCCCGTCGGTCGCAAGCAGCACATCCTGCGTACCCGGTGTCAGCAGGCGCCCGTCCGGCGTCAGCCAGGCGTCGAGGATGCCGCCCGCCTCGAGCGCCGCCTCGAGCGCCGCGCGCTCCGGTTCGGGCACGTCCTCCCGAAAGTCGACGACCTGCCAGAGCGGGGCCCCCGGTCGGTCGGCCCGCTGCTGCGGATCGCGCGTGTGCGGGGCGGGAGGGACGTCGTGTCCGCCGGCCTCGAGTCGCTCGATCGCGGCGTCGAGCTCGCCGGCGAGCCCACGGCTCGCCAGGGCCTGGGCGTCGACCTCGGCCTGGTCGCGCGCGAGCTCGGCGCTGATCGCCCGCCCGGCGGCGGCCACCGCCTCGCCGAGCGGGTTGGCGCCGTCGAGCGTCTCGACCCAGAGCTCGAGCGCCGCCAGGGTCCCGGCCGGGTCGCCCAGCCGCAGCTGGTGGGCGGCCTCGAGCCGAGACCGCGCTTCGCCCACCAGCTCCCGGCCCTCCTCAGCGGCCGCGTCGGCGGCCGCGCCACGTTGCTCGGCGAGCCCCGCCGCCTCGGTTTCGAGCCGGATGAGCTGCTCGCGCCGCGCGGCGAGCGCCCGACGGCGGTCGGCGGCGACGCGCAGGAGCGCTTCGAGATGATCGATCGCGCGCTGCTGGCGGTCGGCCAGATCGTCGCCACGCCGGCGGAGCTCCTCGGCGTCGACCTGCTCGATCACCGTGTCAACCTGGTCGGCGTGGGCGGCGCCGATTCGCGCCGCCCGGGCGCTCTCGAGGGCAGCGCCCCGCGCGCGGGCCAGCAGGTCCGCGGCCGCGGCCTCCTTCGCCTGGGCCTGGGTGAGCCGGTCCGAGCGGGTCGCCCGGCGCTCGCCGGCCTGGATCTGGGCCGCGCGGGCCTGGCGAGCGCGGACGGCGGCCCGGCGAGCCTCCTCGGCCGCGCGGTCGAGCTCGCGCGCGCTCCGGGCCTCCGGGCTCTCGCGGAGCGCGCGGTCGCGGGTATGCAGCCGCTCGTCCTCCGCCTGGAGCGCGGCGAGCGCGGCGCGACTCAGCTCGAGCTCGGCGCGCGCCCGCTCGTGGGCCGATTGGGCGTCGGCCAGGTCGCGGCCGATCCGATCGAAGGCGGTCTGGGCCTGCCGCGGAAGTGCGGCGCGCCGGCGGGTGGCGATCCGCGCGTAGTGGCGGTAGGTGCGGAGGTACCCGTCGGCGGCCTGCTGGGCCTCGACCATCGCCGCGAGGTCGCTGCGATCGGCCTCGAGCTCGCGGAACGCCTCGGCGACGTCGGCGATCAGGGCCTGATCGAGCGGCGGAAGCGATCCGGTCAGCGCGTCGGAGAGCGCCCGCTCGTTCGGGCGCTTGGAGAGCTGCGGCTGGCGGATCCGGATCAACAGGTCGACGAGCGCGGCGTAGCGGTGGTCGCCGAGGCCGAACAGCGTCTCGTCGACGGCGCGCCGGTAGTCCCGTGCCGTTCGGTACACCGCCCCGGCCGATCCGATCGCCGCCTCCAGCCGGTCGCGCACGAGAGCGACGCCGGCGAGGTCGACGAGCGCCAGATCGACGCCGATCCGCTGCTCGGTGACGAAGAACCAGTGCCCGGCGATACCGCGACCCTTGACCGCCTTCATGCCGCAGCCGAGCGTGCAGAAGCGGGCGCCGCCGTCCGCGTCGCGGCGGCCGAGCTCGAGCCAGGTATAGCCGAGCCGCTCGTCGTTGGGATGATCGCCGCCGAGAAGGAGGTTCCATTCCATGCGCTTCTTCGGGTCCGCGTCCGGCTCGACGCGGTGGGGGGAGAGCTCCCCGTCGAGGAGAAACGGGAGCATCAGCGCGAGCACCTTCGACTTGCCGGTGCCGTTGTTGCCGCGGAGGAGGAGCCGCCCGTCGCGGAAGCGGAACTCCTCCTGGTCGTAGTAGAAGAGGTCGGTGAGCCCGGCGCGCAGCGGCTGCCAGCGCTCACGCTCGGGTTCGGGCCACCCGGTCATGACACCTCCAGCGCGCTCTGACGGTCGTCGTCGGCCAGCGTCGGCGCGGCGAGCCCGTAGCGAGCGAGCGCCGGCAACGGTCGGACGATGCCCGGCGCGCGGCGGACCAGCCGGAGCGCGGCGAGCCGCTCGAGGGCCGCGTCGACGAGGGCGACTTCGGCGCCCGGCTCGCGGGCGCTCCGCCGCCAGTAGGCCCGATGCTCGCCGGCCAGGCGCCGGACGAGCCGGTGCAGGTCCGCCTCGACGCAGGCGGCGACCTCCTCCGGCTCGTGGGCACGCGCTCGGGCGGCGAGGTGTTCGGCGAGCAGCAGTGCCACGTGACCGTCGGTGCCGATCTCGGGCATCCGCACGTCGGTCAGGTCGTCGTCGGGATCGACCATCGCGATTCCCTCCGCGCGAACCTCGGCGACGAGGCCGGTGAGATCGGAGATGCGCTTGGTGAGCGCCGCCCGCTGCGAGGTCAGGTAGGCGATCTCGGCGGCGTCGAGGTCGGCGTAGTAGACGACGGGATCGTCGAGCAGGCGGCGTGTGAGCCGCTGGCGGATCGCTCGGTTGCGCAGCTCCTCGGCCTCGGGCACGGGGGCGGAGGTCAACTCGGTCAGGCGCGAGGCGAAGTCTGCGGCGGAGATCGTCGACGGACCGCGCGGCGCCGCGAGCAGGACCGCGAGGATCCGCCGCTGTACGTCGTAGAGGGCGTCGCCGGCGTCGCGGATGAATGCGTCCTCGTCGCCGGCCACCCGGGCGAGCACACCGAGGTCGAGCAGGAGCCGCACGACGGCGACAAGGTCGGTGCGCTCGTCGCGGCTGCCGAGACGGAAGGCCACTCCCGCCCGCTCGAGCCGATCGTCGGCGGCCGCGAGGATCATGCCCTCGGCGAGACGGCCGAGCGTGATCTGGGCGTCTGAGCGTTCGAGTACCGACAGGGCGAGGCAGGTCAGCACGTAGCGCCGACGGCCGAACGGCGCCCGCGAGCGCGGCTCGCGGGCCGGGTGCCCCGGATCGTCGCTGGTCGGGGCGACCTTGACGAGGCGGGCGACGTCGGCGTCGACGATCAGGCGCCAGCCGGTGTTGGCGTCGAACCAGGCGCGCAGCTCGCCGGCGTGCCGGCGCACAAGCCGGAATTCCTCCGGTCCGGCCCGCAGCAGCGGTCGGCGCAGGAGAGCGCGGGCGGCCCGCCGTAGCTCGTCCCGGCGGGCCCGGTCGAGCGCATGATCGAGCGACTGGCTCACGCGACTAGCCGCCGGGGTTCGTCCGGCTCGCCGGCGGGGTGACGGTGGCCGCGCCCAGCGGTGTCGACGATCTCGATCAGGTGATCCGGTCCGCTGAAGACTCCCCCCGGCGTGCGAATCGCCACCGGCCGGGCGTCGGGCAGCGTCGTCAGTGAAATGGCGAGCGACCCGTCGGCGGTCGTCGCGCTCGACTCACGCTGTCCGGGCCGCCGCGCCGAGAGCACGTTGCCGAGGAGCTCGAGGAAGAGACGGAAGGCATCGGGATCGAGCTCGCCGACGTGGCCGAGTCGCACCGGCCGGTCGGTGGCCAGGCGGTCGCGGGCGGCCGCGGTCTGCTCGGCTTCGCGAGCGACGCGCGCGACCAGGAGGCGCCGGCCTTCGTCGCGGCTGATCACGCGGTTCGGCTTGCCCCGGCGCTCGTAGCTCCCGGTACGGCGTAGGCGCGGGCTGATAAGGAGCGGTGGTGCCGCGAGCCATGACGTCGACGGAGGCACCGGGTCGCGGTCACGGAGCTCGCGGGTGTCGTGGTCGAGCGTCATGTGCCGGGACCCGTAGACGCCGAAGGCGCTGCGCCAGAGCCGGTGGAGCGCGGCGTCGTCGGGCGCCTCGGCGAACCAGACCGCGAGCTCGCGGAAGTCGGCCGATCGATCTGAGCGCCCGGCGCGGCGCTCGTTGAGCGACTTGACGACGGCGAGCAGGTCGGGGATCGCCTGGCGCGCCCGGCCGCGGAGGAGCTTGGCCTGACTCGGATGGCCCGGCTCGGAGAGGAACCACTGCCGCAGTCCGCGCCACCGCTCCCGCCAGGCGGCGAGACCTCCCTCGAACGCCAGCCCGCGCGGGTCCTCGCCGCCCGAGTCGAGCGCCTCGGATCCGGGTGCGGCGTCCTCGGCCTCGCGGCGTGCGACCAGTGCGAGCAGTCGCTCGACCGCGCCGGCGTCGATCTCGCCGAGCAGGCCGGAGATCTCGCCGCCGATCGTGACCAGGTCCTTGATGAACCGCTCGAGATAATCGATCAACCGGTCCTTGTAGGCGCGAAACGCGTCGACGTCGATGTCGTAGAGGTCGATCGTCCGCTGGAGCGACCCCATGAACGCCTGGGCGTTGTCGGCCAGCTCGGCGAACCTGGCGGCCAGGTCGCGCAGGAGGAGGCCGACGCGACGCGGATCGGGGTCGGCGTCGGCCGCGAGCTCCCGGAGCGCCCGCAGCCCCGAGGCGATGTCGACGAGCGCCACCGCCTGGAGCGCCCCCCGACGACCGAGTTGCTCGTCGTAGACGGCGAGCGCCCGCTCGGCCGCCTCGCCCTCACGTGTGAGCTGGTAGAGGAAGCGGGCGCGGTGGAAGTCCTCGACGGAGGTCACTCGCCCGGTGTCCGGATCGGGCTTCAGATTGCCCCAGTCGACGAGTTGGGCCAGGGCATCGCCGACGTTCTCGGCCGAGGTCCGCTCGCCGGCCTCGGCTCCGACGAGTGCTTCGAGGACGTCCTCGGCGCGCAGGTGGACGACGAAGCGCCGCTTGGCCGCGACGAACGCGAGCATCACCCGCCGGTAGAGCTCGGCGTTCGGCGCGGTGAGATGCGCGAAGGGTAGGAAGCGCGGCGGATCCACAACAGCACGGTAACTCCGGGTGAGGACGCTTCTCCGGCGTGGACGATTCGCCTGCAAACGGACGCTTCGACTGCTTCGACGCGCCGCGCCGCCTCACCGCAAGCCGTGCGACTCTCCTGGCTCGAGCACCACGACCTCGGCGAACCCACCCTGCTGGACGTCGGCCTTGAAAGCCTCGGCGTCGGCCTCGATCGGCGGCCAGGTGTTGTAGTGGCAGGGGATGACGAGGTCGGGGGAGACGAGCTCGACGGCGACCACGGCGTCGAAGCGGTCCATCGTGTAGTGGCCGCCGATCGGGACGATCGCCAGGTCGGGGCGCCGGCCCCGGTGGCGGACGAGCTGGAGGTCGGAGAAGAGGCACGTGTCGCCGAGGTGGTAGATCAGCTTGTCGCCGAAGTCGATCAGGAGGCCGGCCGGCTGGTGGACGGTGCCCTTCGGGGTGATCCCGCTGTGCCAGGCCGGCACCATCTTGACCGAGCCCCAGTCAAAGGCGACGGTGCCGCCGTAGAGGGGGTCGAACACGTTCTCGACCCCGTCGCCGGAGATCTCGTCGGCCAGCTCCTTCATCGCGACCACGGTCGCGTCGGTCCGCTTGGCGATGTCGACCGTGTCCCCGATGTGGTCGAAGTGGCCGTGGGTGAGGAGGATCACGTCGGGCTCCATCTCCTCGGCCTTCGCCGCTGCCTTCGGATTGTCGGTCAGGAACGGGTCGATCAGGATTGTCGTCCCGCCGGCTTTCAGCTCGAAGCAGGACTGACCCAGAAAACGGATGTCCACGGCCATCATTTGCTCCTCGTCGTCGTTGGTATACGAGTGGGACTACCCGGCTCCGTCGACTCCGAGCGCAGCGGCGTGCGGCTCGAGGGCGGCGATCACGAAGGCGAAGTGCTCGTCGAGGTCGACGCCGAGCTCCTGCGCCCTCCGGCGCACGTCATCGCGGTTGACCGCCGCGGCGAACGACGGCTGCTTGAGTTTCTTCTTGACCGACCGCGGCCCGAGGCCGTGGATCCCCGTCGGGCGGACGACGGCGCAGGCGATGAGGAAGCCGCAGAGCTCGTCGACGGCGACGAGCGTCCGCTCCATCGGCGTCTCCGGCCGGACGCCGAGGAGCTCGGCGTGGGCGGCGATCGCCCGGATCAGCTCGGCCGGCTCGCCCCGCCGCTCGAGCTCGGCCATGATCATCCGCGGATGGCCGGTCGAGAGATCGGGGAAGCGCTCGTAGTCGGCGTCGTGGAGGAGGCCGGTCACGCCCCATAGCTCGGGGTCGGCCCCGCCGCGGGCCGCGTAGGCGCGCATCGCCGCCTCGACGGCCAGGCAGTGGCGGCGCAACGACTCGGACGCGACCCATTCGGTCAGGAGCCCCCAGGCCTCGTCGCGGTCGATCACCGGCCTCAGATCCCCTCGACCCGGGCGTCGGTCCCGGCGAGCCCGATCAGTCGCCGGATCTCCTTCGGACTGCCCGTCAGGACGACATCGGCCGGCCCGGCCAGGAGGGCGGCGGCGGCCTGGGCGACGTCGGCGGTCGCCGACTCCGCCAGCAGGCGGCCGATGCGCCGGGCGGCCGGCGCGTCGAGCGGATGCTCGACGATTCCGGCGAGCGCCCGCGCCAGCCGACCCTCCGGCGACCGATCGCTCGCGACCTGGGCGACGCAGGCGGACGAGGTGATCACATCCACATGTTCGCGCCCCGCCACGTGGAGCGCCGCGCCGATCCGGCGGTCGCCGCGGTCGATCGCGATCAGCGCGCCGACGTCGAGGACGACGGAAGCCAACTCCGGGCCTCGATCAGCTCTTCGGTCGTGTATGGCCCCCCGCCGGCCCCGGCGATCTCCTCGGCGACCGCGAAGATCGCCGCGGATCGTAGGCGCGCGGCCGCGGCCTCGGCCAGCCAGCCCGAGACGCCGTGCGGACCGGCCGCATCCCGGACGCGGCGGAGCAGGTCGTCGTCGAGGCTCACGCTGATCTTGGCCATCCCGGCGAGAGGGTAGCACCGGCGGTGGGATCGCCTGGCGCGGGCCGCCGGGGGCGGTAACCGGGCCGCGCGTCGCGGCGCCTCTACCCTGTATGTCGCGCTCGGTGGCCGACGCCCGATTCGCCTCGGCGTCAGAGACCCACCTGCCGCCCCTCCGAATAGCGCTCCGAAAAAATGGCCGACCAGGCACACATCCGCAACTTCAGCATCATCGCCCACATCGACCACGGGAAGTCGACGCTGGCCGATCGCATCCTCGAGCTGACCGAGACGGTCTCGCCGCGGGCGATGCGCGCCCAGGTGCTCGACTCGATGGACCTCGAGCGGGAGCGGGGCATCACGATCAAGGCGCAGGCCGTCCGGGTGCGCTACACCGCCCGCGACGGGGAGGACTACCAGCTCCAGCTGATCGACACACCCGGCCACGTCGACTTCACCTACGAGGTCTCGCGGTCGCTGGCGGCGTGCGAGGGCGCCGTCCTCGTGGTCGACTCGAGCCAGGGGGTCGAGGCCCAGACCCTGGCCAACACCTACATGGCGGTCGAGGCCGGGCTCGAGCTGATCCCCTGCCTCAACAAGATCGATCTCCCGGGGGCCGAGCCGGAGCGGGTGGCTGAGGAGATCGTCGACCTCCTCGGCGACCCCGACGAGGAGATCCTCCGGATCAGCGGCAAGACCGGCGCCGGCGTGGTCGACATCCTCGAGCGGATCGTCGAGCGGGTCCCGCCGCCGGCCGGCGACCCCGACGGCCCGGCTCGGGCGCTGATCTTCGACTCGGAGTTCGACCAGTACCGGGGGGTGATCGCCTACGTTCGCGTGGTCGACGGCGTCTTCACCAAGGGCGCGGCGATCCGGGCGATGGCGGGGGGGACCCAGGCCGAGATCGACGACATCGGCTTCTTCAGCCCGCAGATGGTCTCGGTCGGCGAACTGCGGGCCGGGGAGGTCGGCTACGTGATCACCGGGATCAAGGACGTCACCCAGCTGCGGGTCGGCGACACCCTGACGACCAAGGTGCACCCGGCGACCGCGGCGCTGCCCGGCTACCGCGAGGTCAAGCCGATGGTCTTCTGCGGCCTCTTCCCGATCGACTCCGAGCGCTTCCCAGAGCTCCGCGACGCGCTCGAGAAGCTGACCCTCAACGACGCCGCCCTCTCCTGGGAGCCCGAGACCTCAGACGCCCTCGGGTTCGGCTTCCGGGCGGGCTTCCTCGGCCTCCTCCACATGGACATAGTCCGCGAGCGGCTCGAGCGGGAGTACGACCTCGAGCTCTTGGCGACGATGCCGTCGGTCGGCTTCGAGCTGACCCTGACCGACGGCTCGGAGCTCGAGGTCCACAACCCGTCCGACATGCCCGACCCGATGCGGATCGAGGAGATCCGCGAGCCGATGATCCGGGCGACGATCATCACCCCGAAGGAGTACATCGGCGTCGTGATGGAGCTCTGCATCGAGCGGCGGGGCACCCACGAGGCGATGCACTTCCTCTCGCCCGAGCGGGTCCAGCTGACCTATGAGCTGCCCCTGGCGGAGATCGTCATCGACTTCTTCGACCAGCTCAAGTCGCGGACCCGCGGCTACGCGTCGCTCGACTACGAGCTGACCGGGCGCAAGCCGGCGAACCTCGTCAAGCTCGACGTCCTCCTCGCCGGCGACCAGGTCGACGCCCTGTCGATGATCACCCACAAGGACAAGGCCTACGACCTCGGCCGGATGCTGACCGAGCGCCTGCGCAAGAAGATCCCCCGCCAGCAGTACGACGTCCCGATCCAGGCGGCGATCGGCGCCCACGTGATCGCCCGGGAGACGGTCAAGGCCTACCGCAAGGACGTCATCGCCAAGTGCTACGGCGGCGACATCAGCCGCAAGCGCAAGCTGCTCGAGAAGCAGAAGGAGGGCAAGAAGCGGATGAAGCAGATCGGCCGGGTCGAGGTGCCCCAGGAGGCCTTCCTCGCGGTGCTCGAGCTCGGCAAGTAGGTGAAGGTCCTCTTCGTCTGCCTCGGCAACATCTGCCGGTCGCCGTCGGCGGAGGCCGTGATGCGCAGGCTCGCGGCCGACGCCGGCGTCGCGGTCGAGACCGACAGCGCCGGCACCGGCCCGTGGCACGTCGGCCGCCCGCCCGACCCGCGGGCGGCGGCGGCCGCCGCCGAGCGGGGCTACACGCTGACCGGCAAGGGGCGCCAGGTCCGGGCGCGCGACTTCGAGGACTTCGACCTGATCCTGGCGATGGACCGCTACAACCGCTCGGAGCTCCTCGGGATGGCGCCGGGCAGGGCGGCCCAGGCCAAGGTCCGGCTGCTGCGGGAGTTCGACCCGGCGTCGGCCGGAGCCGTCGACCTCGACGTGCCGGACCCGTACTCGGGCGGCGCACGCGGCTTCGCCGAGTCGTTCGAGCTGATCGAGGCGGCCTGCCGCGGCCTGCTCGACTCGCTGCGTGAGCCTGCCGTCTGAGGCGCTGCCCGAGGGCGCCCGGGCGACGCGGGTGGCCGGCGGCGACATCAACGAGGGCTGGCAGGTCGTCCGTGCCGACGGCCGCCGCTCCTTCGTCAAGACCCGGGTCGGGGCTGCCCCGGGCGAGTACGCGACCGAGGCGGCGGGCCTGCGCTGGCTGGGCCAGCCGGGTGGGCTGCGGGTGCCCGAGGTGTTGGCGGTAGGGGACGAGTTTCTGGAGCTCGAGTGGGTGGAAGCGGGCCGGCTCGACGGAGCGGGGGCCGAGGAGCTCGGCCGGGGACTGGCCGCCGTCCACGCGGCCGGGGCGCCGGCGTTCGGGGCGGGGTGGCCGGCGCGGATCGGCCGCCTCGTCCTGCCGAACGAGCCGTGCGCGACGTGGGCCGAGTTCTACGCCGAGCGGCGCCTGCGCCCGCTGCGGACGCGGGCGGGGCTGTCGGCCCGGGGGGAGCGCCTGCTCGACCGGGTGTGCGACCGCCTCGAGGACCTGGCCGGTCCGCCCGAGCCGCCGGCGCGCCTCCACGGCGACCTCTGGGGCGGCAACGTGCTGGCCGGAGCCGACGGGCGGCCGTGGCTGATCGATCCGGTCGCCCACGGCGGCCACCGCGAGGTCGACCTGGCCATGCTCGCGCTGTTCGGCGGGCCGCCGGCCGGCTTCCGTGAGGCCTACGCCGAGGCGTCGCCGCCGGCCGCCGGGTGGGAGGAGCGGGTCGGGCTGTGGCAGCTCTTCCCGCTGCTCGTCCACGCCGCCCTCTTCGGGGGGTCCTACGCGGCGTCGGCCGAGCGGATCGCCGCCGGCTACGCCGGCTGACGCGGGTGTGCGTGTGACGTTCGCGCCCTTGACTGGCTAAATCGCGTGTGCGCATAATGGCGCCGGGCGGGCACCCCGAAGGCACCGTCGGATCCGTCCCGTTCGCCGGGTTCGGTCGGTGAAAGGGCCAGCGGGCTCATGGCCGCCGAGGCGGCCGAGAGCGGTGAGCCGGGGCCGAGCGGAGGAGGGTCGGGGATGGGGCAGTGGCAGGGCCGGGCAGTCGGGGTGGTGGTGGCGGCGCTCGTCGGCGGCGTGCTCGCGCCAGCGGCGGCCCGGGCCGCGGAGTACCACGTCTACGGCTGTCACACGCCGTCGGGCGACGTCGCGCCGACCGACGGGTGGACGCCGGTGACAAGCGGATCGGGCGCCGCGACATACGACGGTTGCGGGGGGCGGCTGACCTACGCGCTGTCGGCCTCCCTCGACGCCCCGGTCGCCCACGCCGCCAACGCGAGCGCCGCGGCCTGGGGGTTCTCGACGGCACAGGATCTGACCCTGGCCGGGGCCACGCTCTACCGCTACGAGGGGCTGGCGGGCGGCGTCGGGCCGAACTCGACCTACTCGACGTTCTTCGCCGGGCCGAACCTCGCCTACGACGCGGCCGACATCTTCGACATCTGCGAGGCCGACCTCGGCTGCGCGGCGCGGGGGACCAACAACGGCGGCCTCGACCCGGCCAATCGCCTGGTGATCCCGGCGGCCAACATCGGCGGAGGCGGCCACCTCTACTTCGAGGTCTTCTGCGGCGGCCTCGGCGGGGCGGTCTGCCCGGCGGCGCCGGACGCCGCCTACGCGGCCGAGGTCGACCTCTACGAGGCGGACATGACGCTGGTCGACGGGATCGCGCCCCGGGCGGAGAACGTGTCCGGCACACTGGTCAGCGGGCGCCCGCTGACCGGGTCGACCGACATCACGTTCGCGGCGGTCGACCGGGGGAGCGGCGTCTACTCGGCGGGGGTGACCGTCGACGGGGCGGCGGCCTCGAGCCAGGTAGTCGATTCCAACGGCGGCCACTGCGAGACGGTCGGGCAGGCGACCGACGGCCTCCGCGACTTCCGCCTCCAGCAGCCGTGCCGGTCCTCAGCGACCGTCGACCTGACGCTCGACACGGCCAGACTCCACGACGGGACGCACAACGTCGCGGTCACGGTCGACGACGCGGCGGGCAACGCGACCGGGGTCTACGGCGGGACGATCACCACCCGCAACGCGCCGGAGGGCGGCGTGCCGCAGATCACCGGCCCGCTCGCCCACGGCCAGAAGCTGACCGCCGCCCCGGGCACGTGGACGCCGGCGCCGACCGGTTTCGGCTACCAGTGGCTGCGCTGCTCGGCGGCCACGAGCTGCCAGGCGATCCCGGGGGCGCTGGGCCAGAACTACGTGCCGGGCTACGCCGACGACTATCAGCAGCTGGCGGTCGACGTGACGGCGATCGACTTCGCCGGCCAGAGCACCCGGCGCTCGGCGGTGGTCGGGCCGATCGCCGACCTCAGCGGGAGCGCGGCCGGCGGCGGGGTGCAGGCCCAGAGCGGCGGGTTGACCGGGGCGAAGCCGCCGAAGGGCTCGGGCGCGGCGGGCGCCGGCCACACGCCGAACGGGAACGGCGGATGCGCGAACGCCCACCTGACGGCGACGTTCGGATCGAGCCCGGTGGGCCGCGTCCGGCTCGGCGGCCGGGCCACCCTCCACGGGCGCCTCGACTGCGCCGGACGCCCGGTGGCCGGGGCGTCCCTCGACGCGTCGATCGTGCGCCTCGGCGGCGGCGGTACGCCGGCGGCGGCCACGCCGCGGACGGGGGCGGACGGGAGCTTCGCGCTGGCCCTGGGGCCCGGGCCGTCCCGGGCGGTGACGCTGAGCTACCTGGCCTTCGCCGACGCGACGGCCCCGGCGGCGACCGTCCAGGCCCGGCTCGACGTGACGCCGTCGATCTCGTTGACGATCGCCCCGGCGCGGGTGCACAACGGGCAGACGATCGTCTACCGGGGGCAGGTCTTCGGCGGCTACATCCCGGCGACCGGCCTGCCCCTCCAGGTCGAGTACCGGGACGGCCGGCGGTGGCGGACATTCGACTCGACGCGGGCCCGGCCGAAGGACGGCCGCTTCGTCTACCACTACACGTTCCGGCGCACGACGATCCCGATCGTCTACACCTTCCGGGTAATGATCCCGGCCGGCGGCGTGACCGGCTACCCCTACGCGTCGGCGGCCAGCCGACCGCGGTCGGTCCGGGTCAACCCGTAGCGCTCATGGGGAGGCGCGCTTGGCGCAGACGAAACCACGGCTCCGCCGGCTCGGGTCCGCCGTCGTGGTCGGCGCCGCTCTCGGCGCCGGGCCCGCCGGGTGCGGCGGCGGCCCGGCGGCGGTGGCGCCGCACATCCGCAGCGAGGTGCCAGGCGCGCTCGATCCGAGCTACATCCCACTCACCGTGGGACCGGGCCGGCGCTACCGGCCGCCGGCGCGGGCCCTCGCGCCGGCCGCCGGCGTAGCCTGCCGGAGCTCGCTCGGCCCGCGCCTGGGGGTCCACGTCGAGCTCTTCGCCCACCGCCAGGTGATCCTGATCGGGCCGGGCGTCGGCGTCGTCGCCCCGCGGCGGAGGGGGCCGACCTCGGTCGAGGGCGGGCGCTGCTTCTACCCGCTGGTCACGCGCGACCCGACCGGAGTGGTCTTCGTGGTGGCCGCCGGGCCGCCGCTCCGCCTGGGGACCTCTTCGCCGTCTGGGGCCAGCCGCTGTCCTCGCGGCGCCTCGCCGGATTCGCCGGTGCCCGGGTGCATGCCTTCGTCGACGGCCGGCCGGTCGCCGGCGATCCGGCGGCGATCGTCCTGCGCCGACACCGGGAGATCGTGCTCGAGATCTCGGGCGCCGTCCCGCCGCACCGGTCCTACCGCTTCCCCCCGGGCCTCTGATCCGCCGTCGCGGGGGGGCGGGCCGGGTATCCTGGCGCCCGGCATGAGGCTGATCCGATCGACCTGCCTCGCGACCCTCCTCGTTGCGCCGGCGCTCCTCCTCGCCGCGTCCGCGGCCCGGGCCGACGGCGATCCGGCGAGTGATTACCTCTACGGCGATACCAACGCCTTCTTTCCCTTCCAGGAGATGGTCTCGCCCAACGTCGCCGACGCCGTGCGGACGACGGTGGCCCGGGCCAAGGCGGCGGGCTTCCCGATCAAGGTGGCCATCATCTCCGCGGCGACCGATCTCGGCTCGGTGCCGGACCTGTTCGGCAAGCCGCAGCAGTTCTCCGACTTCCTCGACAAGGAGATCTCCTTCAACCGGCCGGCCATGCTCCTGGTGGTCATGCCCCAGGGATTCGGCGTCACCCACGCCGGATCGGCCGCCGCCCTCGCCGCCCAGAGGGTTCCGCCGGGAACCGGCGGTGACCGCCTCGCCCGGGCGGCGATGCCGGCGGTGGCCGCCCTGGCCGCCCAAGCCGGCCACCCGATCACGCTGCCGGCGGTCAAGGCGGCCGGCGGGTCGGGTGGCGGTGGCTCCTCGGCGCTCCTGACCTTCGGCGCCCCGCTCGCCCTGATCCTCCTGGTCGGCGGCCTCGCGCTGATGCGCGGCGGCCGGGGGCGGGCCGACGACGACGAGCTCGACGACGACGCCGAGGACGAGCCCGAGCGGGGCGAAGACGCCGCCGAGCCCGAGCCCGAGCCCGAGCCCGGCGAGCCCGGCGCCCGCGAGCCCGGCGCCCGCGAGCCCGGCGCCCCCGAGCCCGACGGCTCGAAGGGCGGCCGGTGATCGGCCGGCGGGCGGCCGTCGTCCTCGCCGCCGCCGCCCTGGCCA
>JBPCNA010000107.1:0-5149 GCA_051001735.1 Solirubrobacteraceae bacterium | reverse complement strand
AGCCCGGCGCCCGCCGGCCGGACGGCGCGGTCGCGCGACCACCGCCCGGACCCGCGGTCACACGGCGCCGCCCGCCGCTGACCCGATCGGCCCGTCCTCGCCAGGCGTAGACTGGGCGCGTGCTCGGGCTTCCCGACGGCATCAGGGCCTGCCTGTTCGATCTGGACGGGGTACTCACGCAGACGGCAAAGGTCCACGCCGCCGCCTGGAAGGAGATGTTCGACGCCTATCTGCACGACCGGGGCGGGGAGTTCGTCCCCTTCGACGCAGGTGCGGACTACAACCAGTATGTCGACGGCCGCCAGCGGGCCGACGGCGTCCGGACGTTCCTTGCCTCCCGCGGGATACACCTCCCCGAGGGGTCGCCTGAGGACCCGCCGGCCCTCGACACGGTGGCCGGGCTCGGCAACCGCAAGAACGAGATCGTGCTCGCTCTGATCAAACGCGACGGCGTCCAGCCGTACGAGGGGTCGGTGCGCTACGCCAAGGCCGTCCGGCAGGCCGGCCTCAAGTCCGCGGTCGTATCGGCCAGCGCGAACTGCCACGACGTGCTCGTCGCTGCCGGGATCGAAGACCTCTTCGACGCCCGCATCGACGGCGTCGTCGCCGGGCGCGAGCACCTCCGCGGCAAGCCCGAGCCCGACACCTTCCTCGCCGGGGCCAAGACGCTCGGCGTCGAGCCCAAGGCGGCCGTCGTCTTCGAGGACGCGCTGGCCGGGGTCGAGGCCGGCCGGGCCGGCAAGTTCGGCTTCGTCGTCGGTGTTGATCGTGTCGGCCAGGCCGAGGCGCTCCGCCGGCACGGCGCCGACGTCGTCGTCTCCGACCTCGCCGAACTCCTCCCGCCCGCATGATCGAGCACCCCGCCTTCATCGTCGAGCCCTGGCAGCTCCGCGAGACCGAGCTCAACCTCAACCTGCTCGCCCAGACCGAGTCGATCTTCGCCCTGGCCAACGGCCATCTCGGTCTCCGCGGAAACCTCGACGAGGGCGAGCCCCACGCACTCCCCGGCACCTACCTCAACGCCCTCTACGAGACCCGCCCCCTCCCCTACGCCGAGGCCGGCTACGGCTATCCGGAGGCCGGCGAGTCGGTGGTCAACGTGACCAACGGGAAGATCATCCGCCTGCTCGTCGGCGACGAGCCCTTCGACATCCGCTACGGCGCGCTGCGCAGCCACGAACGGACGCTCGACTTCCGCTCCGGCCTCCTCCACCGCGAGCTCGTCTGGTGCTCGGCCACCGGCCGCGCCGTCCGCGTTTCCTCGACCCGTCTCGTCTCCTTCGCCCAGCGCGCCGTCGCCGCGATCCTCTTCGAGGTGGAGCCGCTCGAGGCGACCACCCGCCTCGTCATCCAGTCGGAGCTCGTCGCCAACGAGCCGACGCCGCCCGCCTCCAAGGATCCCCGGGCCGCCGCCGCGCTCGAGTCGCCGCTGATGACCGAGGAGCACGCCTCCGCCGGGACACGGTCGGCGCTCGTCCACTCGACCCGGGGCAGCGGCCTACGGATCGCCGCGGCGATGGACCACATCGTCGAAGGCCCGCCCGGCACCGAGATCAGCCCGGCCGAGAGCTGGGAGGACCTGGCCCGCGTGACGATCGCCGCCACCGCGCAACCGGGCCAGCGCCTGCGGCTGGTCAAGTTCCTCGCCTACGGCTGGTCGGCTGAGCGCTCGGTCCCGGCCGTCCGCGACCAGGTGGGCGCCGCCCTGGCCGAGGCCCGCCATACCGGCTGGGAGGGGCTCGTGGCCGAGCAGCGCGCCGTCCTCGACGAGTTCTGGGCCGGCGCCGACGTCGAGCTCGACGGCGACGCCGAGCTTCAGCAGGCCGTCCGCTTCGCCCTCTTCCACACGCTCCAGGCCGGCGCCCGGGTCGACGGCCGGGCGATCGCCGCCAAGGGCCTCACCGGCCCCGGCTACGACGGCCACTGCTTCTGGGACACCGAGTCGTTCGTCCTCCCGGTGCTCACCTACACCGCCCCGCAGGCGACGGCCGCCGTCCTGCGCTGGCGCCACCGCACGCTCCCGACGGCCCGCGAGCGAGCGACGCAGCTCGGGCTGCGCGGAGCCGCGTTCCCCTGGCGGACGATCAGTGGCCGCGAGTGCTCGGCCTACTGGCCGGCCGGCACCGCCGCCTTCCACATTGGCGCCGACATCGCCGGCGCCGTCGTCCGCTACCAGGCGGCGACCGGCGACGAGGAGTTCGCCCGCACCGTCGGCACCGAGCTGCTCGTCGAGACGGCGCGACTGTGGCGCTCGCTCGGCCACCACGATACCGCCGGGCGCTTCCGCATCGACGGGGTGACCGGCCCCGACGAGTACAGCGCGGTAGCCGACAACAACGTCTACACCAACCTCATGGCGCGGCACAACCTCCAGGCCGCCGCCGATGCCGTCGAGCGCAATCCCGGCCGAGCCGCGGAGCTCGATGTAGATCTCGAGGAGGCCGCCTCGTGGCGCGACGCGGCCCACGGAATGACCATTCCGTACGACGCCGGCCTCGGCGTCCATCCGCAATCGGAGCGCTACACCGACCACTCAGTCTGGGACTTCGCCCACACCCACCCCGACCAGTACCCGCTCCTGCTCCACTTCCCCTACTTCGACCTCTACCGCAAGCAGGTCGTCAAGCAGGCCGACCTCGTGCTCGCGCTCTTCGCCTGCGGCGACTCGTTCACGGCCGAGGAGAAGGCCCGCAACTTCCTCTACTACGAGCAGCTGACCGTGCGCGACTCCTCGCTCTCGGCCTGCATCCAGGCGGTGGTGGCCGCCGAGGTCGGCCACCTCGAGCTGGCCTACGACTACTTCGGCGAGGCGGCGCTGATGGACATCGCCGACCTCGAGCACAACACCCGCGACGGACTCCACATCGCCTCGCTGGCCGGCGCCTGGATCGCCGCCGTCGCCGGCTTCGGCGGCATGCGCGACTTCGGCGGCCAGCTCAGCTTCGCGCCGCAGCTGCCCGAGCGGCTGACCCGGCTCGCCTTTCGCATCGGCTTCCGCGGCAGCCGCCTCCGCGTCGAGGTCGGCGGCGAGGAGACGGCGTACTCCCTCCTCGACGGCCCGCCGCTCGAGATCCGCCACTTCGGCGAGCCGGTGACGGTGGGGCGGGTCACCCGCACCTTTGCGGCCCAGCACGTGACTCCCACCGGCACGCCCACACAACCGAAGGGCCGCGCGCCGACGCGGCGGGGCCGGCCTCCGGGCGGCTAGGGGGGTCCTCCTTCCGTCCATCCCGGCTCGGCCGGCGCTCCTGCCCGGCACCCTGGGCGCCGATCACCAGAGCAATGGCCGGTCTCCAGACACCTGAGATCCTCCGCCTCAGCGACCCGCCGCCGATCGACGACTACCGCTACGCCACGGCGATCCTCGATCCCCAGGGCCGCTACCTGCTCGTCAACCAGAGCTTCGCCGGCCTCCACGGCGGCAGCGTCGACGACCTCCGCGGGCGCTCCGAGCAGGACCTCGTCGCCCGGACCGTGGCGACCGCGCTCGCCGAGAACGATCGCCTCGCGCTCGACACCCCGACGGCCGTGGTCGACGAGGAGCACCTGATCGACAGCGTCGGGCGCCGCCGCGTCGTGATGTGCCGGTGCGCCCTGACCGACGCCGGCGGCAACGCTTACGCCGTCTGTCGGATGTACGCCAGCGCCAGCGCCCGCGATCGCGTGATCGCCGAGTTCCGCAAGCTGCTGGACGCCCTCGATCCGTCCGGCGACCGGACCCGCGGGTTCGACGGCGGGCTGGCCGGCGACCTCGACGGCAGCGGCGCGGCGGCGGCGGCGGCGACCGGGTCAGACGACTCCGCGGTTCGCCGGGCCCGGGCCGAAGCCGAGGAGGAGCGCGCCGTCCGGCGCCGCGCCGAGGTCTCGCTCGTCGAGGAGCGCGCCGCCCGCGAGAGGCTCGACGCCACCCTCGCCGCCGAGCGCGCCGCCGCCGCCGAACGCGAGCGACTCGTCCGCGCCCGTGCTGCCGAGCTCGAGGCCCAGCTCGAGGCGACCGCCCGGGTGGTCGGACCCGCCCCGGCCGTCGTCGACCACGAGGCCCGGCGTGAGGCCGAGCGCCTCCGCGCGGAGCTCACCGCCGCCGCCGCGCAGCTCGCCGCGGAACGGGCGCGCGCCGCCGCCCACTTCGGCGACGCAACCACCGTCGGCGCCGAGCTCGAGCGCACGCGGCGAGCCCTCGAGGCCGAGCGCGCCGCGCGGGGATCGCTCGGAGCCGACCTCGACACGGCCGAGGGAACCCTGGCCCGCGAGCGGGCCGCCCGCGAGTCGCTGGCCGCCGAGCTCGACGCCACCCGCCACACGCTCGCGGACGAGCGCTCGGTCCGGCTGGCCGGCGAGGCCGGCGCCGCCACCGCGGTCCGCTCGGAGGCGGCGACGCTCGAGACCCGCCTCGCCGCCGAACGCCGCGCCCGCGAGCAGGCCGAGGCCCGCAGCCGCGCGGTCGAGGCCCGGCGCGCCGCCGAGAGCCAGGAGCGCACCCGCGCCGAAGTGCGGGCCCGCGAGCTCGAGGCCCAGCAGGCCGGCGAGCGCCAGGCCCGTGAGCAGGCGGAGACCCGCGCCCGCGAGCTCGAAGCACAGCGCACCGCCGAGCGCAAGCTCCGCCAGCACGCCGAGACGGGCGCCCGCGAGCGTGATGCCCGCGCCGCCGCCGAGCAGGGGGCGCGTACCGAGGCCGCGATCGAAGCGCGCGCCGCCGCCGAGGAGCGCGTCCGCGCGCTCGAGGCCGGCCAGGCCGAACTCGAGCGTCAGGTCCGTGAGGCCGAGGCGCGCGCCCGCGGGCTCGAGACCCAGCGCGACGCGGAGAACGCCGGCCGCCGGGAGGCCGAATCCCGGGCCTCCACGCTCGACGCCGAACGCACCTCCGAGCGGCAGGCCCGTGTCCAGGCCGAGACGCGGGTCCAGGCCCTCGCGACCCGCGCCGGCGCCCTCGAGGCACAACACGCGGCTGACCGAGACGCCCACGAGCAAACCGCGGCCCGCGCCGGCGAGCTCGAGGCCCGGCTCGCCGTCGAGCGCCGCGCCCGCGAACAGGCCGAGGCCCGAGTCAGCCGGCTCGAGCTCGAGCGCGCAGCCGCCCGCCAGGCTCTGGACGCCCTCCGGCGCGGCCTCGACGCCGCCGGTCCCGAGCCCGCCCCGCGCATCCTCGCCG
>JBPCNA010000106.1:0-8996 GCA_051001735.1 Solirubrobacteraceae bacterium | reverse complement strand
GGCCTGCTCGGCCGCGGCGGCCTGGGTGGCGGCGTCGCGGGCGGCCTGCTCCTCGGCCTCGCGGCGGGCCTGGACCTCGGCCTCGCGACGGGCGCGCTCCTCGGCCTCACGGCGAGCGCGCTCCTCGGCCTCGAGGCGGATGCGCTCCTGCTCTTCGCGGTAGACGCGCGAGCCCTGGGCGACGACGTCGCCGATCGCGCGGGTGATCGCCGCGCACGAGCGGATCGCGTCGTCGTTGCCGGGGATCACGAAGTCGATCCCGTCGGGGTCGCAGTTGGTGTCGACGAGCCCGATGATCGGGATGCGCAGGCGCTGGGCCTCGGCCACGGCGATCGCCTCGGTCTTGAGGTCGACGATGAAGATCGCGCTGGGTACGCCCTTCATGTGCTTGACGCCGCCGAGGTTGGCCCGGAGCTTGGCCAGGTCGGCCAGGGCGCCGAGCCGCTCGCGCGTCGGCAGGAGCGCGAGCTGTCCCTCGGCCTCGTAGCGCTCGAGGTCGTGGAGGCGCTTGATGCGCTGGCTGATCGTCTGGAAGTTGGTCAGGAGCCCGCCGAGCCAGCGGTGGTTGACGTAGGGCATCCCGGCGCTCTCGGCGACCTCCTTGATCGCGTCGCGCGCCTGCTTCTTGGTGCCGACGAAGAGGACGGTGCCGCCGCGGTGGGCGACCTCGCCGGCGAACTGCTGCGCCTCGTCGAGCAACCGCTGCGACTTGAGCAGGTCGATGATGTAGATGCCGCCCCGTTCACCGAAGATGAAGCGGCGCATCTTGGGATTCCAACGGCGGGTCTGGTGGCCGAAATGGACGCCGGCCTCCAGAAGCTCTCTGATGCCTACTTGAGCCACGGTACTGCTCCCTTGATCGGTCCGTTTGCCGTCCGCCCGATCGAGTCGCGGACCCGGGTTCGAAGACCCGGGCAGGGTCGCGACCCGCTTATCCGAGCGGATCGAATTGATGGTGCCCCCTGAGGATACGCAAGTTTCGCGCCGGTTCGTCGTTTGAAGTGAATGCGCGGGCCGGGCCGCCCTTCCCCTACCTCCGGCGGTCCGGCCCGCCGACCTTCTGCCGGGATGGGCCGGATACCGGCCTCCCAAAATCCGGCTACCCGCTTTCCGCCCGCTTCAAAGCCACCGCGAGATCGGCGGGAAGGGGGGCGAGGGCGTCGACTACGACACCGGTGAAGGGATGGTCGAAGGTCAGGCGGGTGGCGTGGAGAAACTGGCGGTCGAGGCCGAAGGCGCCGGCCCGCCCGTACTCGGGATCGCCGCAGACCGGGTGGCCGATAGCCAGCAGATGGGCGCGGATCTGGTGGGTGCGCCCGGTCTCCAGCCGCGCCCGCAGCAACGTCGTGGTCGGCAGTGCGCGCTCGAGCTCGAAGTGGGTGCGCGCCTCGCGCGGATCGTCGGTGTCGGTGGAGATACGCGTGCGGACCCGGCGGTCGCGGCCGAGCGGCGCGTCGATCGTCCCCGACCGGGCGGGCGGCCGGCCGTCGACGAGGACGAGATACTCGCGCGTGATCAGGCGGGCGGCGAGCGCCGCCTTGAGCCGGCGGTGGCTCTCTGAGTGCTTGGCCACCACCAGCAGACCGGAGGTGTCCTTGTCGAGGCGGTGAACGATGCCCGCCCGCCACGGGTCCCCGCCGGCGGCGCCACGGGCGCTCAGCGCCTGCGAGAGGGTGCTGCGCCGGTGGCCGCGGGCCGGATGTACGACCACGCCGGCCGGCTTCTCGACGATCAGGAGGTCGTCGTCCTCGTAGGCCACCGCGTAGTCGGCCGGCTCGCCGTCGTCGCCCGCGTCCCCGCGACGGAGATCCTCCGCGGCCTCGACGACGACCGTCTCGCCCTCGGCGAGCGCGTGCCGCTTGGGCACGAGGCGGCCGTCGACGCGGACGTGGCCCGCTTCGAGCAGCCGCTGCGCCTGGGCGCGGGAGCCGACCCGGCCACCGAGGAAGGTGTCGAGCCGCTCGCCGGCGGCCTCAGCCGGGACGCGGACTTCCATCGTCTCTGAGCACGAAGAGGAGGGCGATCACGCCGATCGTGATCGACGCGTCGGCGAGGTTGAAGGCCGGCCAGTGCGGCAGCTTGATGAAGTCGGTGACCGCGCCGTTGCGCACGCGGTCGACGAGGTTCCCGAGCGCGCCGCCGACCATCAGCCCGGCGGGCAGCCAGAGCAGCGGCCGTTCGACGTGGGTGACGAAGTAGGCGACGATCGCGACGATCGCGATGGCGATGACCACGACGACGATCTGCGGGCCGCCGGCCCGGACGCTGAATGCGACCCCTTCGTTGACGGCGTGGACGAGCTGGAGCCCGGGCAGGATCGATCGGTGCTCGGTCGGGCCGATCGAGCTGTCGACGAGGTGCTTGGTGATCTGGTCGGCGATGACCACGCAGCCGAGGACGACCCCGGCACGCAGCCATGCGCCGCGGGCGACGGTCACCGTCAGCCGCGGATGATGCCGACGATGATGCTGCCGACGATTCGCAATACCAAGATCGCGATGATCGGGCTGAGGTCGAACGCCCCGAACATCGGGATGAAGCGCCGGAAGAGGCGCAGGTAGGGCTCGCTGACGTCGCGGAGGAAGCCGAGCACGGCGTCGGTGTAGCGCGAGTAGGGGATGCGGACGCCCATCGCGAAGACCAAGATGCTGATGATGTAAGCGAAGATCACGAGCGTGTAGACCCAGATCAGGGCGCTCAGGAAGTCGGCGATGTCGGCCCGGGCGGTGAGCAGCGGGACGGTCATCGGAGCACCTCGTCGGTCGCCCGGGCGAAGGCGGCGCGCAGGCCGCCGGCCTCGAGGGCGGCGAGGCCGCGGGAGGTCACCCCGGCCGGGGACGTGACCCCCCGCCGCACGGCGAGGGTGTCCATGCCGCGGGCGCGCAGCAGGGTGGCCGAGCCGCGCAGCGAGGCGCCGACGAGCTCGGACGCCTGCGCCGTCGGGAGGCCGTGGCGCACCGCGGCGTCGATCCACGCCTCGGCGATCAGGGCGACGTAGGCCGGGGCGACGCCGCTGATCGCGGTCGCCACGTCGATCAGGCGCTCGGGCAGCGAGACGACGAGGCCGACGCGCTCGAACAGCGCTCGCGCCGCCGGACCGAGCTCGGGCGCCCCGTCGGTGCACAGGCACGTGACGCCCTCCCCGATCTCGACCGCGGTGTTCGGCATCGCCCGGACGACCTCGGCCTCGGGGTAGGCGGCGCGCAGCCGCTCGAGCGGGACGCCGGCGAGGACGGAGATGACCCGCCGGGCGGCGGGCGCCGCCTCGACGGCGACCGCCTCGAGCTGAGCCGGCTTGTGGCAGAGGATGACCAGCTCGGCGCGCCGGGCCAGCTCGGCGTTGCCGGCCGGCGCCTCGCCGCCGAGCTCGCCGACCAGGGCGGCGGAGCGGCCCGAGCCGGCGTCGGTGGCGAGCACGGGCTCGCCGAGCCCGTGCGCCAGCGCGCGAGCCATGTTGCCCGAGCCGATGAAGCCGATCGCCATGAGGGGCAAGGGTAACTCCTCCGCCGGACCGGGCCGCGGGCCTTAGGATCGATGCATGCAGCGGATCCCGGCCGAGAACCCCTGGGAGGAAAGGCTCGGCGCGAGTCGCGCCTGCCGGCGCGGCGGGGTGATCGAGGTGAGCGGGACGACCGCGCCGGGCGAGGACGCCTACGCCCAGGCGCGCGACGCGCTCGCCGGGGTGCTGGCGGCGGTAGAGGCGCTCGGCGGCGGCGCCGGCGGCGTCGTGCGCACCCGCATCTTCGTCGTCGACATCGCCGCCAACGGGGACGATGTCGGGCGGGCCCACAGCGAGGTCTTCGGGCTCGTCGCCCCGGCCTGCGGCGTCTACGGCGTCGCGGGTCTGAGGTCACCCGACCTGCTGGTCGAGATCGAGGCGACCGCCCGGCTCGGGGAATAGTCTCTGGCCGGCAGGCGCGGTCGCCCACGCGCCGGCGGCTCTTGCTGTCGAGGCTTGGAGGGTGCGGTGTCGGGGTCGGAGTTCGAGGGCAGGACGGTGCTGGTCACCGGCGCGTCCCGCGGGATCGGTCTGGCCACGGCGCAGCACTTCGCCGGGCTCGGGTCCCGGGTCGGCGTCGTCGCGCACGGGGCGGGAGGCGTCGCGCAGGCGGCGGCCACGCTGCCCGAGGGCAGCGCCCACGCGGTCGCTGCCGACCTGACCGACCCAGCCGAGTGCGCTCGGGCGGTCGTCGAGGTCGAGCGGGCGCTCGGCCCGGTCGAGGTGCTCGTCAGCTGCGCCGGAGCGCTCCGCCGCGACTGGGTGGAGGACGTCACGCCGGCCGACTTCGAGTACAGCTACCGGCTCCACGCGGGCGCCGCGCTGTGGCTGACCCAGGCCGTCCTCCCGGGCATGCGCGAGCGCGCCTACGGGCGGATCGTCCTCGTCTCCTCCGAATTCGGGCTGATCGGCGGCCCGTCCTACACGTCCTACTGCACGAGCAAGTTCGCGATGATCGGCCTGACCGAGGTGCTCCACCACGAGCTCGCCGGGAGCGGCGTGCGCGCCTGCGCGATCTGCCCGGCCGACGTCCGCACCGACCAGCTGCGCGAGGAGCAGGAATGGGGCCCGACGGGTGGAGCGGGCTACGAGAAGGCGATGGAGCCGGCCCATGCCGCGCGCGCCATCGCCCGGGCGGCGGCGGGAAATCGGCCGGTCGTGGTCCTCGATCGCCCCCACCTCCGGCTCGCGTTCAACCTGATGGGCGGTCCGCGCCGGATCCGGCTGATGATCATCCACGACGCGTTCAAGAAGATGCTGAAGGCGCGCCGGACCCCGGCGGCCGGCGCCGACGGCTGATCCGCGGTGCCTCGCCGCGGCCGCTGGGGGGTGATCGTCGCCTACGCCCTCGTGGCGGCGGCGACGCAGATGCTGTGGCTGACCTACGCGGCGATCACGACCGACACGGCGCGGCGCTACGGCGTGTCGGAGAGCACGGTGGGCTGGCTGTCTGAGATCTTCCCGCTGATCTACGTCGTCCTGGCCATCCCGGCCGGGATGCTGCTCGACCGGTGGTTTCGCCCGCTGCTCGCCGGCGGCGCCCTGCTCGTCGCCGCGGGCGGCCTGATCCGCCTCGGGGGCCTCCGCTTCGGCTGGGCGATGGCCGGCCAGGTCGCGGTGGCCCTGGCCCAGCCGGTCGTTCTCTCCGCCGTCGGGAAGCTCGCCGCCGAGTACGTCAGCCCGCCCCAGCGTCCGACGGCGATCGCCATCGGCTCGGCCGGGAGCTTCGTCGGGATGCTCGCCGCCCTCCTGCTCGGCCCGACGGTCGGGGGGAGCGGCCATCTCGAGCGCCTGCTCGCCGTCGAGGCAGGCCTGGCGGTGGCGGCAGCGCTCGTCCTGGCCGGGCTCCTGCGGGCGCCGAGTCCGGCGGCCGGCACCGCCGGCGGCGGCCCGGTGGTCGGCAGCCTGGCTACGGTGCGCGCGCTGTGGGCCCTCCCGCGGATGCGCACGCTGTGCGGGCTCGTCTTCCTCGGCTTCGGGGTCTTCGTCGCCCTGGCCACCTGGCTCCAGACGCTCCTGCATCCGGACGGCGTCTCCGACACGACGGCGGGCGCACTGCTCGTGGCGATGATCCTCGCCGGGGTCGTCGGCTGCGGCGTGCTCCCGCCGCGCGTCGCCCGCCTCGGCGCCGAGCGCCCCTACCTGAGCGCGGCGGTGGCGGCGAGCGCGCTCGGGTGCGCCGCGCTCGGCGTGCTCCCGTGGATCGGCCTGCGGGCGGGCGCGCTCGTCGTCATGGGCCTGGTCCTCCTCCCCGCCCTGCCGATCGTCCTCGCGGCCGCCGAGGAGCTCGCCGGGTCGGCGGCGGGCGCGGCCGGGGCGATCGTCTGGATGGCCGGGAACCTCGGCGGCCTCGTCGTCGCGGGAATCGTCCAGGCGCTGGTCCACCACCAGCTGGCGGCGTTCCTGGCCATGGCCGCCGTCTCGCTGCTCGGGGCGCCCCTGGCGGCGCGGGCCGGGGCCGCCGCGGCTCCCGCCCGGGCCGCCCCCGCCCGATGACGCGCCGGCGCAGAGTGCTGATCGGCGTCGTCGTCGTGTTGTCGGCCGCCGTCGTCGTCGCCTACTTCACCCTCGGCGAGAAGGTCTCGGCCGCCTCGATCAGCCACTCGGTCGCCGCGAAGGTGGGCAAGGGCTACTTCGCATCGTGCCGGTCGACCGCGCCGCGGACGTGGACGTGCGCGGTGATGACCAACGACGCCAGCGCCGGCGGGATCGCCTACGCCGTGACCAATTCGGGCCGCTGCTGGCACGGCACGCGGGTGGCCACCGGCGGCCTCACCGGCCTCCCGGCGAGCATCGCCGGCTGCATCGGGGTGATCGACCAGCTCCGTCTCAACGACCGCCTGAAGAGCGGGACCGACCGCCGCCCGGGTTTCTACTGAGCGAGCGAGGCGGGGCGCGCGAGACCGCCGGGGCCGGAGACGATGTGGTAGCTCCGGTCGCCGTAGATGTGGGCGTCGCCCTCCCGGACGAGCTTGATCGCCCTGTCCACGGTGATGCGGCCGATCGAGCTGCCGGCGGGGCGGGGAAGGCCGTCACCGTGCCGCCGGAGGCGAGCGACCCGAGCGCGGCCGGGTCGTCGGCGAACCAGAGTCGGGCATCCCGCGCCGACGCCACCGCCCTACAGCGCGGCCGACACGTCCGGCGGGGTCGCGTCCGCGGCGGGCGCCGGGGCCTCGTCGGCCGGCGCGGCCGGGAAGCGGCCAACCGCGCTCTCGGCGATCGCGCGGAGCGCCTCGGCGAGGCGCAGCGTGTCGTCGGTCAGGCGGGTCCGCTCGGCCCAGATCAGCTCGGTCTCGGTGTCGAGCTGGCGCAGGCGCGCCTCGGCCGCCTCGGTGGTCGCCGTGGCCTCCGCTTGGGCGCGGAGGCGGCGCATTTCAGCCTCCTCGGTGGCGCGGGCGACGAGCGCGCCGGCCCGCTCGTGGGCGACGCGGAGGATCTCCGCCGTCTCCTCGCCGAGGTACTGGATCTCGGCCTCGACGCCGGTCGGCGTCGCCGCGGCGGCCCGGGTCTCGGCGAGCTCGTGCTCGAGCTCGGCCAGGCGCCGGTCGACCGCCTCGCGCTCGTAGGCGCCCGAGCGGGTGAGCGGGAGCACGACCGCCGCGGCCGGCGCCGGCGGGACGTCGGCGGCGAACTCGGCCGTGTCCTGCCCGCGGCCCTCGGCCTCGCCCGGGTCCGTGAAGTAACCGACCGCGCGGCGGGATACGGAGCTCAGGCGCTCGCGTCCCCTGAGCGCCGCGCGCCCGGCGCTGGTCTCCTGCTGAATCTGGCTCATAGTCGCCTCCGAGGAGTGGGAATGCCTCGTGAGGTGTTCGCCGCCGGCCGGCCCGTCCCTGCCCGACTGGCAGCTAGCTCTGGTTGAAGAAACCCTTCTCGATCAGCCGCGCCCGTTCTTCGGCGGAGATCTCGACGTTGCGCGGGGTGAGCATGAAGACCTTCTCGGCGATCCGCTGCATCCCGCCGTCGAGCGCGTAGGTCAGGCCGCTGGCGAAATCGATCAGCCGCTTGGCCAGGTCGTTGTCGACGCTCTGGAGGTTGAGGATCACCGGGACGCTGTCCTTGAACTTGTCGGCCACCTGCTGGGCGTCGTTGAACGACTTGGGCAGGACCAGGTGGACGCGGACGCCTCCCCGGCCGTTGGCCGCCCGGCCGCCGGGGACCGAGCGGAGGACCGCCGTCTGGCGCCCGCCGCCGTCGTCGTCGTCGGCGAAGATGTCGTCGAACTCGTCGCGCCGCCGACGGGCCGGCATCCGACGGACGTTCGGCCGCTCGGCGGCGTAACGCTCCTCCGGCTCGGGGGGCGTTTCACGTGACAGCTCGCGGTCGTGCTCCTCGTGGAGAGTGTCCTCGGCCAGGCCGAAGTAGAGGAGCGCGCGATGCCATGAGTCTCTTAGCGCCATCAGCTCAGTTCCAGTTCGTCACAGGCGCAGGATTCCCTGCACCCGTGAACTCTAGCCATACAAGGCGCCTCACCGGTAGAGGCTTGAGCCGATCCGCACGATCGTCGCCCCCTCCTCGACCGCGATCTCGTAGTCCTGGCTCGTTCCCATCGACAGTTCGACCAGTCCCCGCTCGGCGGCCAGCCCCCGCAGCCCGGCGAACCAGCGCCGGCTGTCGCCGCCGGCGGGCGGCATCGTCATCAGCCCGACGACGGGGACCGGGCAGGCGGCGATCATCGCGTCGAGCTCCTCGGGCGAGACTCCGGCCTTGCCCGCTTCGCCGGCCACGTTGACCTCGATCAGCGCCTCGAGCCCGGGCCGGGCATGCGCCGCGAGGGCGCGCGCCGCCGAGACCGAGGCCAGCGAGTGGATCAGCTCGACCCGGGGCGCCACCAGCTTGACCTTGCGGCTCTGGAGCTGGCCGATGAAGTGCCAGCGCAGGCCGAAGGTGTCGGCCGCGACCTTCTCGACCAGGTCCTGGGCCCGGTTCTCCCCGACCAGGGCGACCCCGGCCCCGGCCAGCGCGCCGAGGTCCTCGGCGGCGACGTACTTGACGGCGGCCAGCAGCCCGACGTCGTCCGACGTGCGCCCCGACCGGGCGGCGGCGGCGGCGATCCGCTCGCGCACGACCGCGAGGTTGCTCGCCACGCGCTCGACGCTCAGTCCAGCCACGCGATGCCCGCCTGCCGTCCGGTCGCCGGTCCGTCCCGCCGGTGGGAGAAGAGAAGGCCGGGCGGCGCGCACAGTGTGCACACCCCGACGTCGTGGATGACCGCGACGCCGGCGCACTCGAGCTCCCCCCGGGCGACCGCCTTGAGGTCGACCCGGCCGTCCCGGCTCGCGCCGGGACGGCCCGAGAAGGCGGCGTGGACCTCCCGGCCCACCTCGTAGCAGCACCCCCCCGCCCCGGGTCCGATCGCCGCTTCGAGCCGGCCGGCCACGCCGAGGCGCCGCAGCGCGGCGACGCCCTCGCCGAGGACGCCGGCGGCCAGCCCGCGCCAGCCGGCGTGGAGCATGGCCACCCCCCCGGCCCCCGCCACGGCGACCGGCAGGCAGTCGGC
>JBPCNA010000105.1:0-11790 GCA_051001735.1 Solirubrobacteraceae bacterium | reverse complement strand
GTTTTGGCTGCTGTCGAGCACTTCGACCGGGCGCGCCGTCCCGTCGAACACCGGGAAGCGCGCGGGGACGACGAGCTCGGCGGCGACGTCCGCGACGGCGGCGGGGTCGAGCGGCCGCTCGAGGAAGGCGGCGGCCGCGGTGGCCGCGACGGCGAGGTTGCGCCGCTGGTAGGCGCCGCGCGTGCGCAACAGCCGCGACTCGGGGATGTCCGCCGGCGCGAGCACCACGGAGGCCCCCCGTTCGCCGGCGACCCGGTGGGCGACCGCGGCGGCGTCGGGATGGAGGTCGGGGCCGAGCACGAGCACGCCCCCCGGGCGGACGACGTCGAGCTTCTCGGCGGCGATGTCGGAGATCGTCGGACCGAGCCAGCGGGTGTGCTCGAGGCCGATGTTGGTCAGCACCTGGACCTTCGACTCGATCACGTTGGTCGCGTCATAGCGGCCGCCGAGCCCGGCCTCGACGGCGGCGGCGGCCACCCCGGCGGCGGCGAGCTCGGCGTAGGCGGCGGCGGTCAACGCCTCGAACTGGGTGACGCGGTCGTCCTCGTCGGCCCGCGTGCGGTCGACTACCGCGGCGGCCCGGGCGGCGCGGGCGACGGCGGCGGCGAAGCGCTCGGCCGAGACGTCGGCGCCGCCGACCTGGATCCGCTCGGCGAAGGAGATCAGGTGGGGCGAGGTGTAGGCGCCGCTCGCCACCCCGTGGCGCTCGAGCAGGGCGGCGATCATCCGGGTGGTCGACGACTTGCCGTTGGAGCCGACCACGTGGATCGACTCGAAGCGCTCGTTCGGGGCGTCCAGCACCGCCATCAGGCGGCGCATCCGCGACAGGCCGAAGCGCATGCCGAAGAGCTCGAGGCCGAGCAGGTAGCGCTCGGCGTCGCCCGCGCTCCAGCCGGCCGCCGCGCTCGGCTGGGTCCGCTCCGGGCTCACAGGGCGTCCAGCTCGGCTTCGAGCTCGGCGATCCGCGCGCGCTGGGCAGCGACGATCTCGCTCGGCGCCTTGGCCACGAACCCAGGGTTGGCGAGCTTGCCGGCGGCGCGAGCGATCTCCGCCTCGATCTCGGCGCGCCGCTTGGCCCTACGGCCGTCGCGGGCCGTGAGGTCGACCCCCTCGCCGGCGAGAACCTCGAAGGCCCCGCCGGGCACGGGGACGCCGGCGAGCGCGTCCGCCTCGGCGTCGGCCTCGAGGCGCAGGCGGGCCATCCGGGCGACCAGAGGGGCGATGTCGTCGTAGCCGTCGGCGGCGACGCGGGCGGGGACCACCACCTTCGGCTTGATACCGACCTCGTCGCGCCAGCCACGGATCGCCTGGGCGGCGGCGATCCCCCGGTCGAGCGCGGCCTCGGCGTCGGGGTCGAGCAGCGACTCGTCGGCCACGGGAAACGCCGTCCCGGCGAGGAGACCCTCGTCGGATCGGCTCACATGGGACCAGACTTCCTCGGTGACGAAGGGGATCAGTGGGTGGGAGAGGGCGAGCGTGTCGCGCAGCACGTGGAGCATGGTCGCCGACAGCGCCGGGCGGTCGGGAGCGTCGTCGGCCAGGCGGGCCTTGACCAGCTCGAGGTACACGTCGCAGAGATCGCGGTAGACGAAGTCGTAGAGGCGCAGCGCCGCCTGGGAGAAGTCGTAGGCGTCGAGCCGGCGGGCGAGTTCGGTCTCGATCCGGGTCAGCCGCGAGAGGATCCACCGATCCTCGATCGCCGTGGGCAACGGCCGGGGCGCGACGTCGCGGTCGACGCTCCGGAGCACGAAGCGCGACGCGTTGAACACCTTGTTGGCCAAGGCATAGCCCTGGGCGATCTTCTCGGCGCTGTACTTGACGTCCTGGGTCGAGGACATGGCGAGCAGACCGAAGCGGACGGCGTCGGCGCCGTGGCAGTCGATCTCCTCGACCGGGTCGACCCCGTTGCCCAGCGACTTCGACATCCGGCGGCCGTCGGGGGCGAGGATGACCGAGTGGACGTAGACGTCCTCGAAGGGTACCGCGCCGGTGAACTCCAACCCCATCATGATCATCCGGGCGACCCAGAGAAAGACGATGTCCCGGGCGGTGGTCAACACGTCGGTCGGATAGAAGGCGGCGAGCTCGGGGGTCTCGGCCGGCCAGCCGAGCGTGACGAACGGCCAGAGGGCGCTCGAGAACCAGGTGTCGAGGACGTCCTCGTCCTGGCGGACCTCGCCATCGCAGAGGCCGCAGCGCTCGGGGGGGGTCGCCGAGACGTAGGTCTCCTCGCAGACGTCGCAGTAGTAGACCGGGAGGCGGTGGCCCCACCAGAGCTGGCGGGAGATGCACCAGGGGCGGATGTTCTCCATCCAGTCGAGCGCCCGCCGGCCCTGCGATTCGGGATGGAACCGGACGCGCCCGGAGCGGACGGCGTCGATCGCCGGGGCGGCGAGGGCGTCCATGCGCATGAACCACTGCAGCGAGATCAGCGGCTCGATCCGCCGGCCCGAGCGATGCGAGAAGGGCACCTCGTGCTTGAAGGGCACGCGCGCCCGCAGCGCCCCCTCCTGCTCGAGGGCGGCCACCACCGCCTGCTGGGCGTCGGCGACGGACATCCCGGCGAAGCGGCCGGCCGCCGCCGTCATCAGCCCGTCCTCGCCGATCGCCGATATCTCCTCGAGGCCGTGACGCCGGCCGATCTCGAAATCGTTGGGATCGTGCCCGGGGGTGATCTTGAGAGCACCGCTCCCGAAATCGATCTTCACGTACTCGTCCGCGATGATCCGCAGCCGGCGGCCGACGAGCGGGAGGATCACCTCGCGGCCGATCAGGTGGTGGTAGCGCAGGTCGTCGGGGTGGACGGCCACCGCCGTGTCGGCGAGCATCGTCTCCGGGCGGACGGTGGCCACCACGACCTCGCCGGAGCCGTCAGCGAGGGGGTAGGCGATCGAGTAGAGGGTGTCCTCGACCTCGACCTCGTGAACCTCGAGGTCGGAGATCGCCGACCGGCTGCCGGGGTCCCAGTTGACCATGTAGTTGTCGCGGTAGATCAGGCCCTTGTCGAAGAGGGTGACGAAGACGGAGATCACCGCCTCGGCGTAGGCGTCGTCGAGCGTGAAGCGCTCGGTCTCGTAGTCGGCCGAGGCGCCGAGCCGCTTGTACTGCTCGATGATCGTTCCGCCGTAGCCGGCGCGCCAGTCCCAGACCCGGTCGATGAACGCCTCGCGGCCGATCTCCTGGCGGCTGGAACCCTCGGCGGCGAGCTGGCGCTCGACCTGTGTCTGGGTGGCGATGCCGGCGTGGTCGGTGCCGAGGATCCACTTCGTCCGGCGGCCGCGCATCCGGTGGTAGCGGATCAGCGCGTCCTGGACGGCCCCGTTGAGCGCGTGGCCCATGTGGAGGGCGCCGGTCACGTTGGGCGGGGGGATGGCGATCGAGTAGTTGTCCTCGGACGAGCCGGCGGGCTCGGGGTGGAAGAGCGCGGACTCGAGCCAGGCGGCGAGGATCCGGGGCTCGGCCTCGGCGGGGTCGTAGCGGGTCGGGAGGTCGGGGGCCTCGGCCATGACCGGAAGGCTAGCCGCCGCCGGGGGGCGGGGGTCGCTACCGCAGGCGGGCGCGGCGGGCGATCGCCCGGGGGACCATCTGGCGGGCTACGTGCTGGAGGTCGACCTTGCCGAGGATCCGCTTGACCTCGGCCCGCTCGCGGGGAGTCAGGTTGGTCGGCAGGCCGCGCGACTTGACGGCCAGGCGGGTCAGCTTGTCGCGGTCGCCGGCGGGAAGCTCCTGCCACTGGGCGTGGGCGACGGTGGCCAGCTCGTAGAGGAGCATCCACGGGAGGGCGCGCATACGACCCATCAGCTCGCCTCCTCGCGGAGTTCGCGGGCCGGATCCTCGCGGGTCGCCTCGGTGACCAGCGTCGGGGTCAGGCCCTTCTCGATCGTCTCCTTGGTGACGACGCACTTCTTGACGTCGCGGCGGGAGGGCAGCTCGAACTGGACGTCGAGCAGGACCTCCTCGATGATCGAGCGCAGCCCCCGGGCTCCGGTCTCGCGCTCGAGCGCCTTGTCGGCGATCGACAGGAGGGCGTCGTCGGAGAAGACGAGCTCGATGCCGTCGAAGGAGAAGAAGCGCTGGAACTGCTTGACGAGGGCGTTGCGCGGCTCGGTGAGGATGGCGACGAGGTCGGGGTGGGTCAGCTGGTGCACCGCCGACATGACGGGCAGGCGGCCGATGAACTCGGGGATCAGGCCGTACTGGATGAGGTCCTCGGGGAGGCAGCGCTCGAAGACCTCGCCGGGGTCCTTCTGGGCGGCGGTCTCCATCGCCGCGCCGAAGCCGATGCCGTTGTGGCCGATCCGCCGTTCGATCACCTTGTCGAGGTTGGCGAAGGCGCCGCCGCAGATGAAGAGGATGTTCGTCGTGTCGATCGAGAGGAACTCCTGGTGGGGGTGCTTGCGCCCGCCCTGGGGCGGCACCGACGCCGAGGTCCCCTCGAGGATCTTCAGCAGAGCCTGCTGGACGCCCTCGCCGGAGACGTCGCGGGTGATCGACGGGTTGTCGGCCTTGCGGGCGATCTTGTCGACCTCGTCGATGTAGATGATCCCCGTCTCCGCCTTCTTGACGTCGTAGTCGGCGGCCTGGATCAGCTTGAGGAGGATGTTCTCGACGTCCTCGCCGACGTAGCCGGCCTCGGTCAGGGCGGTCGCGTCGGCGATCGCGAAGGGGACGTTGAGGATCCGGGCGAGGGTCTGGGCGAGGAGCGTCTTGCCGCAACCGGTCGGCCCGAGCAGCAGGATGTTCGACTTCTGGAGCTCGATCTCGGCGTCGTCGACGGCCATCATCTGGACGCGCTTGTAGTGGTTGTAGACGGCGACCGAGAGCGTCCGCTTGGCGTTGTCCTGGCCGACGACGTACTCGTCGAGGACGTCGTAGATCTCGCGCGGCTTCGGCAGGTTCTCGATGTCGAAGCTCGGCGGGGCGGTCAGCTCCTCGTCGATGATCTCGTTGCAGAGATCGATGCACTCGTCGCAGATGTAGACCCCCGGGCCGGCGATCAGCTTCTTGACCTGCCGCTGCGACTTGCCGCAGAAGCTGCAGAGGAGCTGCTCGTTGGTGTCGGTGGGTCGCGCCATCCGTGGTCTCGAGCCGTCGGAGCTTAGTGCTCCGAGATCACCCGGTCGACGATGCCGTAGTTCTTCGCCTCTTCCGAGCTCATGAAGTAGTCGCGATCGGTGTCGTTCTTGACCTCTTCGACCGGCTTGCCCGTGTGGTGGGCGATGATCTCGTCGAGCCGGCGGCGGACGTCGATGATCTCCTTGGCGTGGATCTCGATGTCGGTGGCCTGGCCCTGGAAGCTCGAGCTGACCTGATGGATCAGGATCTTCGCGTTGGGCAGCGCCATCCGCTTGCCGTGGGCCCCGGCGGCGAGGAGGAGCGCGCCCATCGACATGGCGATGCCGACGCAGATCGTCGAGACGTCCGGCTTGATGAACTGCATCGTGTCGTAGATCGCCAGGCCGGCGTAGACCGACCCGCCGGGCGAGTTGATGTAGAGCGAGATGTCCTTGTCGGGATCCTCGCTCTCGAGGTGGAGCAGCTGGGCGACGATCAGGTTGGCGATCTGGTCGTCAACCGGCGTGCCGAGAAAGACGATCCGCTCGTTGAGCAGTCGGCTGTAGATGTCGAACGCACGCTCGCCGCGTGAAGTCTGTTCGACCACCATAGGAATCAGTGGGCTCATGGTCCTCGCTTTGTTTCGCTTGCCCGGCTCGATTCCTCCTGGCAGGTGCTGGAGGGCTTCCGGCACCGGCCTCTCGGGCCGAGTCTACCAACCCGGGTCCCGGGCCCGCCGACACGGCGGGGCGGGCGCCCGGCGGCGCGGGGCGACCGGGGTAAGGCTTTCGACCGCCTGCGGGCCGGCGGCGGGTGGCGGCCGGGTCGGGCCCGCCGCGGGGACTCGGGCGGCGGCCGGCTACTCGGCTGGCGCCGGGGCCGGCGGGGCCGGCGTCGCGGCGGCGACGACGGTGTCGACCGCCTTGCGGGCGGTGATGTTCTCGATCAGCTCGCTGATCCGGCCGTTCTTGCGCAGGGTGGCGAGGAGCTTCCCGGTGTCGGGCGTCTTGCCGGAGCGGTCGGGCTCGACGTGGTCGGCGAGCGCCTCGAGCAGCTCGTCCTCGGTCGCCTCGATCCCCTCGGCCTCGACGAGGGCGACGACGACCGCTTCGCGGCGGAGCGCCTGGGCGGCGTCGTCGCGGCCGGCGGCGATGATCTCCTCCTCGGGGCGCTGGTCGAGCTTGAGGTAGTTCTCCTTGCTGATCCCCTTCTCGGCGAGCGCGCGGAGGGCGTGCTCCCACGCCTCCTTGGAGCGGGCGTCGATCAGGGCGTCGGGGACCTCGACCTCGGCGCGCTCGACGGCGGCGTCGAGCACCGCCTCGCGGTACTCGCGCTCGGCGAGGCGCTCGTCGGCAGAGAGCAGCTGGGAACGGAGCTCGTCCTTGAACTCCTCGAGCGTGTCGAAGCCTGCGGCCGAGGAGGCGAACTCGTCGTCGAGCTCCGGGAGGACCTTGGCCTTGACGTCCTTGACGACGACGTTGAAGGTGATCGGCTTACCGGCCACGTCAGCCCGGTGGTACTGCTCGGGGAAGGCGATGTCGAGCGTTCGCTCCTCGCCGGCGACCGCGCCGAGGAGGCCCTCCTCGAAGCCGGCGATCATCTTCCCGGAGCCGAGCTCGAGCGCCTGGCCGCTGCCGCTGCCGCCGCCGAGGACCTCACCGTCCATGATGCCCTCGAAGTCGATCACCACGAAGTCGCCGAGCTGCGCCTCGCGGCCGACCTGGTTCTCGAGGCGGGCGTTGCGCTCGCGCTGGTGCTCGAGCTCCTTGGCGAGCTCGTCCTCGTCGACGACGGCGGCGCGGCGGGGCACCTCGAGGCCGCGCCAGTCGCCGAGCTTCGCCTTCGGGCGGACGCCGATCTCGATCGTGAAGCGGAGCGGCTCGCCGGCGCCGGGGAGCTCGCCGAGCTCGATGTCGGGCTCGCCGACCGGGGCGATGCCCGACTCGCCGATGGCGGCGGCGTACCAGCCCTGGATGCGCTCCTTGACCGTCTCGTCGAGCAGAGTCTCGCGGCCGAGGCGGCGGATCACCACGGGCGGCGGGATCTTGCCCTTGCGGAAGCCGGGGACCCGGAGGTCCTTCCCGATCGCCCGGGCCGCCTGGGTGAGCGAGCGCTCGATCTCGGCGGAGACGACCTCGGCCTCGACGCGGACGCGCGACTCGGGGAGCTCGGTGACGCTGGTCTTGACGGCTGTCTCCGGCATATCGACGTGCAACGATACCTTCACCGGGTGCGTCGGCTGCGTCTCCGTCCCTCCGAGCGCGTGCTCGCCTGGCTGGTGACGGGGCCGGTCGGCCACTTCGCCGCCGGGCTGATCGACTGGCTCGAGCTGCTGATCGCCTGGGCCTGGGCCTGGGCGCGGGGGCGCGAGCTCTAGTGCCGCACGAGACCGCGCCGGGGCGCAGAGGCGGTGGTAGGCTCCGCGCGTGGGTTCCGAGTCGCGCCCGCCACGGCCGTGGCGGTAACGCTTTCACTGCTGCGCACGTTCGTCACCGTGGTGCGCACGGGGTCGGTGACCCGGGCGAGCCAGGAGCTCGTCGTCACGCAGTCGTCGGTCTCCGGCGCCCTGGCAGCCCTGTCGAAGGAGATGGGCGAGCGCCTGGTCGAGCGCGACGGCCGCGGGCTGCGGCCGACCGCGGCGGGCGCGGCGTTCCTCCCCCACGCCGAGCGGATGCTGGCGACCCTCGAGGACGGGACGGCGGCCGTCCGTGAGGCCGCCGATCCGACGCGCCGGCGGCTGCGCCTGGCCGCCACGACGACGGCGGCCGAGTTTCTCGTGCCGGGCCTCTGGGGCGCCTTCCGCCGGCGCCAGCCGGAGGTCGAGCTGACGCTCGAGGTCGGTAACCGGAGGAGCGTGACGCGGGCGCTCGACCGCCATCAGGCCGACGTCGGCATCGGCGGGCAGCCGCTCGACGCGCGCCTGCGCGGGGTCCGCTTCGCCGAGAACGAGTTCGTCGTCGTCGCCGCCGCCGAGGACCCCCGGGCGCGCCGGGGGCCGATCCCGGTCGAGGAGCTCCACGCCGGTACCTGGCTCGTCCGCGAGGACGGCTCGGAGACCGCCGAGGTGAGTACGGAGTTCTTCGCCGGCCGCGGGCTGATGCGCCCGCCGTGCCTGACCATCGGCTCGAACGCGGCGATCAAGCGCCTCGTGGCCATGGGCCTCGGGCTGGCGCTCCTGCCCCGCGAGGCGGTCGCCCGCGAGCTCGACGACGGCACCCTGTCGCGGCTCGGCGTGGCCGGCGGGACCCCGGTCCGCGGCTGGTACGCGCTGTCGGCGGTCGACGCGCCGCGGCGTACCGCGGCCGAGGCCTTCCTCGCCTTCGTCGCCCACGGCGACGCGTCGCGCGCGCTCGAGGAGCCGGCCCCGCCGGGCTCGGTGGCCGCCAGCGCCTCCGGCTGAATCGGCTCCGCCGCTACTAGCGCACTAGGTCGCGCGGAAGCTGGCGGTGATCTTGTCGAAGAGCATGGCGAACCGCGGCAGGTCGCCGGCCCGGGCCGTCTGGAAGATCAGCGTGTACATCCGCCGCCCGGAGAAGAGGGTGATCTGCGAGTGGGCGACGCGCTGGTGGCTAAGGGGGTCGGGGAAGTCGTAGATGTAGAGGAAGCCGGGCAGGTTGGAGCTGGCCAGGAGCCGCGGCCCGGCGATGATGTGGACTCCGGGCCGGCGGCGGATGAGCGCGCCGGTCGCGTCGCGGAGCACGGCGAGACGGGGACCGTCGACCGGCTGGGAGAGCTTGAGCGCCCGGACCTGGAGCGAGACGCCGTCGTAGCTGCTGAGCAGCAGCGGAGCCGTCGGGTCGGTGCTGCCGAGGCGCGACCACGCGCGGGGGTAGGAGATCCGAAACGCGGCGCGCGAGGTGATCGTCACCGTCGGCAGCGAGGTCGGGAGCGTCGCGCCCGTGGCGGCTGCTCCGGCCGGCGCCGGCGACCGCGCTGGGGCTGGGGTCGCGGTCTGGGTCGTGGTGGCCGCGGTCGGTGACGCGGTGACCGGCGGGGTGACGGCCGGAACCGTCGGCGTCCCGACGGCGTGGGAGCTGCCGGGGCCGAAGAGCTTCCCGGCGCCGTAACCGCCCCCCAACGCCACAGCGGCGGCGACCGCGATAAACGCGAGTCGCCGCCGGCTGAGCGTCACTGTGGGGGTGCTGCCGGGGGTTACCCCTGTCCGCAACCAGTGTCCGATCCGGGCAGCAGGCCGCCCAGGTTGAAGATACGCGCGCAGTCGATGCTGTTCGCGTGACCGTTGATCGTGTGCGGGTCGGTCGGCGATTTCCCGACCAGTCCGTCGATGGCGATGAAGTCCGGGAGGATCTGCGTCCCGGGCCCGTTGACCGTCGAGCTGATCGAATCCGCCTTGCCGTTGATCGACACCACCGCCGGCTGGATGCCGGTCTGGACCGTGCTCAGGATCGACTGAGCCCGCTTCAGGATGGAATCGACGCTGGCCCGGATGGACGTCACGTCCTGACCGGTCTTGGTCAACTTCGGCGTGATCGACCCGACGACCGCCGAGTGGATCGAGGTCACCGTCGAGTTGATCGTCAGCACGGTGGCGTGGATCGTGGACACGGTGGCCCCGATCCCCAGCACCTTGGTGTTGATCTGCTTGGCGGTGGCCAGGATCGTCTTCGCCGTCTTGTTGATGCTGTTGACGTAGTCATCCGTCTTCTGCAGTCCCGGCGCGAGCGTCGGCACCGCCTTCAGGATCCCCGCCGCGATCGTGTTCGTCTTCGCCGCCAGCGCGACGAAGCCGGTGCTCTGGTTGATCGGCTTGAGCTGGTGGTTGATGTAAACGACGCGCCGGTCGATCTCCCTCGCGTTGACGAGAATGCCGGTGAAGATCAGCACCGCCGTCAGTGCCCACGCGAGGAGGATGACCAGGACGAGCTGTGGCAGCCCTCGGCTTGTCTTGTTGAATGGAGCCATGGCGATCCCTCAGCCGCCGGCGCTGGAGTTGGCGGGGCAGGGACCGTTGACGTTGGTCAGGTTGAGCGCACCGGTAAGGAGGCCGGTGAGCGGGTTGTTGAGGACCGGCGCGTGGCAGATGCTGTTGAGGTGCACGTTGGCCGACGTAAGGCCGAGGTTGATGTGGTTGGCGTTGCCCTCGGTGCTCTTGAGCGCCGAGTTGATCGTGACGACCTTCGGGTTGATCGCGCTCGTACCGTTCGGGGTGCCCTGAACCTGGGTGAGCACCCTGAGGATCGTGCCGAGACCACTGCGCACGGTGACCAGCGTGTTCGAGGTCGGAGCCAGCGAGCTGTTGATCGCCGCGCCGGTGCCCGACGTGGTGACCAGGGAGTTGGAGACGTCAACCAGCTTGGTCGAGGTGTCGACCAACGAATTGGACGTGTCCACCAGCGCCGAGGATGTCGGCCCGAGCGAGCCCAGCGTGCTCTTCAGCGAAGAGTCGACGTTCTTGAGCGAGCCGTTGATGGAGGTCAGCCCGTTGATGATCTTGCCGGCGACGCCCGGGATGGGCGCGAGGGCGGTGTCGATCTTCGACAGGTTGCCGTTGATGCTCTGGATGTAGCCCGACAGCGGGACGACGTGGCCGCCCGTGCTGACCACCGAGTTGCTCGCCTGACCGAGGTTTCCGTCGATCGACTCGAGGGCGTTCACGATGCCGATCAGGAAGCCGATGACCACTACGACCACCAGCCCGAGGATCGTGATCCACGTGAACAGCCAACGTGAGATCGTGCTTTCTTGCGCCGTCATCTAGCCTCCCGCTCCTTGTTGCAGTTCCCCTGGCGTGTCGATTCCCGGGTCATGTGTGGCAATCACTCCCGCCGTTCGCGCCCAGCACCTTGTTGTCGATGCAGGCCGCGTTGGTGCGGATGCGGTTGGCATCGCCGAGGATGTTGGTCGAGTCGGTGTTGATGCTGTTGGCGACGCTGACGGTAGTGGCCAGTGACCCGTTGATCGCCGTTGCGTCCGTGAGGATCTTCCTTGCTACACCGTCGATTCCCCCGGCGGTGCTGAGGATCCCGCGGGCGGTTCCGTTGATCGTGTCGGCGCTCTTGATGATGCCGCCGACCGCGCTGTTGATGCTGCCGGCGCTACTGAGGATCTTCGAAGCGGAGCCGTTGATCGTCGTCGCAGTGCCGTTGATCGTCGTGGCGCTGTTCTGGACGGTGATGGCCGCGTTGTTGATGCCGGTTGCCGTGCCGTTGATCGACTTGGCGAGACCGTCGATCGAGCCGGCCAGGCCGACGATCGAGTTGACGGCCGGGGCCAGCGGTGTCGCTGTCTTCAGGATCGACGAAGCGATCTTGTTCGTCCGCGCCAGCTGGAAGATCTGGTCCGTGTTGGTGTTGATCTGCGTCCCCGTCTGCGCGATCGTCGCTGCCTTGACGTCAATCCGCTGAGCTGCGCGCACAACCTTCGAGAGCAGCACCACGGCGGTGACAAGGATCAGCACGACGACCGCAAGGACGACGATGCTCGTCCGGTTGAATCCGCGCACAGCACCCTCCCAGGGTAAATAACAAAGCAATGGACAGCCGAGATCGTAGACGACCGCGAGGGTCCATTGCTGGCCCCTCGGTCCCCGTTTACGACTTCGACTACGGGACGATTATCCGATGGTCAGGGGGATTGCAAGGATATTGGTCAATGCCGATATCCGTCGTCAATCGCCTATAGTTGTTTTTGCGGCGTCCACCCTACCGCGTTGGCCGCAGGCACGGCGGAGAGGCACGGCGCGGGCCGGGCCGGGGCCGTACGGCCGGGGCCCTC
>JBPCNA010000104.1:0-8127 GCA_051001735.1 Solirubrobacteraceae bacterium | reverse complement strand
GTTCGATGATCTTCACCGACTCGTAGATCTCTGCGAGACGCACCGCGTAGCGATCGTAGTTGTCGCCGAGGGTGCCGACAGGAATCTTGAAGTCGAAGTGGTCGTAGGAGCTGTCGGGGGCGGCCTTGCGCAGGTCCCACGGGACGCCGGCCGCGCGCAGGAGCGGGCCCGTCACGCCGTAGGAGAGGAGCGTGTCCGCGCTGAGCGGGCAGACGTGACGTAGCCGCTGCAGGACGATCTCGTTCTTGTCGAGGAGCGCCGCGTACTGGTCGATCCGCTCCGGCATGATCGACGTGAACTCGCGGAGCTTCTCGGCGAAGCCGACCGGGATGTCCTCGAAGACGCCCCCGACCTGGATGTAGCGGGTGTGCATCCGCTGTCCGGAGGACATCTCGAACAGGTCGAGGATCGTCTCCTTCTCGCGGAAGCAGTACCAGAACATCGAGATCGCGCCGAGGTCGAGCGCGCCGGTCCCGAGCCAGACGAGGTGGGACATGATCCGGTTGAGCTCGAGGTGAATCACCCGGAGGTACTGCGCCCGGGTCGGCACCTCGACGTCGAGCAGGGTCTCGACGGCGCCGCAGAAGGCGAGCGCGTTGAAGTAGTAGGAGAGGTAGTCCATCCGCTCGACGACGGGGATGACCTTCCAGTAGGACTTGTCCTCGGCCGTCTTCTCGATCCCGGTGTGGACGTAGCCGATGATCGGCCGGATGTCGCGGAGGACCTCGCCCTCGAGCGTCACCAGCAGCCGCAGCACCCCGTGGGTGGCCGGGTGGTGGGGGCCCATGTTGAGCGTGAGGAGCTCCTGGTCGGGCGCGTCGGCACGCTGGTCGGCCACCTGCTCGGCGATCGGCGCGAGCGTGATCGACTCCTCCTGCTCGCGGTAGGTCTTCGGCGTCGGGCCCGGCGTCGGTGTGCTCAATGCGTGTACCCGGGGGTGGTGGCGTCGTTGTGGGTGAAGAGGACGGGCTCGCCGCCGATCGGGAAGTCGCGCCGCTGGGGATGGCCCTCGTAGTCCTCGGGCATGAGGATCCGGCGGAGATCGGGGTGGCCGTCGAAGACCACGCCGAACATGTCGTAGACCTCGCGCTCCTGGTGGTTGGCGGTCGGCCAGTCGGGGGTGACCGACTCGACGTGGGGGTCGCCGGTGGGGACGCGGAGCTTGACGGTCAGGCGGTCGACGCGGTCCATGTCGAGCAGCTCGTAGTGGACGCCGAGGCGGGGCTCGTCCGGGTAGTAGTCGACGCCGTGGACGCTGGCCAGGAAGCCGTAGCCGCGGGCGCGCAGCCGCGCCAGCGTGGCCCGGACGGCCGGCGGGCTGACGATCAGCGTGCCGCGGCCGCGGTGGTGGAGCGTGCCGGAGACGCTGTCGGGGTCGGCGTCGCGCAGGTCGTGCGCGATCAGCTCGAGGCCGGTCGCGTCAGGCATCGTCGTTGCGGACGGGCTCGGTGGCCGGGGTCGGGGCGGGGACCGGGGCGGAGGCCTGGCCGGGGGCGGCGGGCTCGGGCACGACCTCCTCGGTGCCCTCGGCGCCGTACTGGGCCCGCCAGCCGAGGTCGGGGTCGTCCTGGATCATCTTGCGGAGCTTGAGGATCCCGTGCATCAGCGCCTCGGGTCGGGGCGGGCAGCCGGGGACGTGGACGTCGACGGGCATGAACTTGTCGGCGGGGACGATCGCGTAGTTGTTGAAGACGCCCATCGAGGACGAGCAGGCGCCCATGGCGATCGCCCATTTGGGCTCGAGCATCTGGTCGTAGATGCGGCGGACGATCGGCGCCATCTTGATCGAGATCCGCCCGGAGATGATCAGGAGGTCGGCCTGGCGGGGCGAGGCGCGGAAGGCCTCCATCCCGAAGCGGGCGATGTCGACGCGGCCGGCGACCACGGTCATCATCTCGATCGCGCAGCAGGCGAGGCCGAACGAGGCCGGGAACATCGCGTTCGAGCGGGCCCAGGCGACGGCGCGGTCCATCGTCGTGGTGAGCACGCGCTCCTCGACGAACTGGTCGAGCGACTGGCCGTCGAGATCGCCGCGGAGCATGTCGCGGGCGCGGAGCTGGCGGGCGCGCATGTCGGTCGAATCCACCTTCGATGACGACGCCGCGGCCTTCTGGCGGATTATTTCCATTCGAGGGCGCCCCGGCGCCAGACGTAGAGGAAGGCAACGAGCAGGAGCACGACGAAGGCGATTGTCTCGTACAGTGCGAAGGCGCCGAAGGCCCGGAGCTGGACGGCGACCGGGAAGAGGAAGACGACCTCGATGTCGAAGAGGATGAAGAGCATCGCGATCAGGTAGAAGCTGATGCCGAACCGGAAGCCCTGCTTGACCTCGGACGGAAGGCCGCATTCGTAGGGGTCGGTCTTCGAGGGGATCTTGCGGCGGGGCCCGAAGAGCGTGTTCAGGAAGGCGAATGCGACACCGACAAGTCCGCCGAGGGCGAGGAAGACGATCGCCGGCAGGTAGCTCCGAAGCACTGGGGCCGTTATATCACCGACGGCCGGAGCCGGAGCGCGCGCTTGTGGCAGGAATCACTTGTCGGATCCGGCCGTGAGGACGTCCGACGCGGTCATCTGGGGCGCCCTCGCCGTGGCCGTCGTCAACGGCCTGGTCGGGGCCTACGGGACCATACGCTGGTACCTCGTCGAGCCGAGTCGGGCCTTTTGGCCGGCCCTGCGCACCGGACAGCTCGCCGCTCTGGCCTACGCCGTCGGCGTCGGCGTCCTCTGGCTGACCGGCCGGCGGGCGGCCGACGACCTCTTCTACCTCTACGCGTTCCTGCCGCTGGCGATCGGTTTCGTGGCCGAGCAGCTGCGCGTCCTCGCCGCCGAGCAGGTCCTCACCAGTCGGGGCCTGGCCGACGCCCAGGAGGTCGGCGAGCTCGACGAGGACGAGCAGCGGTCGGTCGTGGTGGCCATCCTCCGCCGCGAGCTCGGCGTGATGGCGGCGGCGGCGATCGTCGTCTGCTTCCTCGCGCTGCGCGCCGCGGGCACCGCGCAAGGCTTCTAACGCAGCACTCGCGACGGGCCGGACGGTCTGGCGGAGCCCGAAGCGGACCGCGACCGCCGGGACGGCCCCACCGCCGACCTAGGACCGCGCCGGCCCCGAGCCGTCCCCGCGGCCGCGGGTCGCTTTGGGCGCAGCCACCTTGCGGTACCCGCCGCGATACCAGAGCAGCGGCTCGCGGCCGGCGGCATGCCCCATGTCGGAGACGGCGCCGATGGCGATCGTGTGATCGCCGGCGGGGACGAGCTCGCGCAGGTCGCAGACGAGCCAGGCGAGCGTGTCGACGAGCAGCGGGACGTCGTCGCGGAGCTCGTAGGCCACGGTGTCGAACTTCTCGCGCTCGGCGCGCTTGGAGGCGAAGACGTCGGAGAGCCCGTGCTGGTCGGCGGCGAGCACGTTGACGGCGAAGCGCCCGGCCTCGCGGACGATCGGGAGCGTGCGGGCGGTGTTCTCAAAGCAGACGAGGAGGAGGAGCGGCTCGAGCGAGAGCGAGCAGACGGCGTTGGCCGTCATGCCGCCGGGGCCGTCGGGCCCCCAGCCGGTGATCACCGAGACGCCGGTGGCAAAGTGCCCCATCACCGCCCGGTAGCGTTGTTGCCGAGTCACGGGCCTACCGTAGAAGAGCGGGCGGTCTCCTCTACTTGACGACGGTCAACGTCCCGTACTCGCCGAGGTCGGCGTGGTTGGAGATCGTGTCGACGAGCCGGTAGACGCCGGGGGCGAGGGTCAGCTTGGGGCTGACGACGCGCTCGCCGGGCTGGGCAACGCTCGTGCCGCAACCGGTCGCCACGTTGGGCGGGACACAGCCGGGGACGTAGGGGTCGCCGGTGGCGTTGGGGCGGGCGACCTGGACGCGGACGTTGTGGGTGAGGATGCCGGTGTTGACGGCGATGATCTTCAGCCGGCCGGCGTGGACCTGGACTTCCTGCGGGGTGAAGCTGTACTCGTCGATCCGCAGCCGGATGACGCTCGAGTCGACCTTCACGACGTGCGTCCCGCAGCCGGCGGCCAGGACGGCGACGGCGGCGAGCAGCACGAGTCCGGCCGCCGTGGGCCGGCAGCGCGCGGAAGGGGAGTGGGGGGAGACGATCCGCATCGAGCGGGGGATTATCCGTATCATCTGCGCCCGCATGAGTCGACGCGCGAAGATCGCAGCCGCCGCCAGCGTGGCGGGGCTCGCCACGGTCGCCGTCGGCGGCTGTGGCTCGCAGGGTATCCAGGTCGCCAAGACGGATCCCAACTACCACGGGGCGAAGCTTTTCGCCGAGCACTGCTCGGGCTGCCACTCGCTCGGTCTGGTCGGGGCGCGGGGCTCGGCGCAGTCGATCGGCAACCGCGAGCGGATCAACGGCCCGAACTTCAACGTCCGCACCGAGAAGGTCGACCAGGTGCTCTACGCGATCCGCAACGGGGGCTTCTCGGGCGCGATCATGCCCCAGAACATCGTCGTCGGGGCCGACGCGCAGGCGGTGGCGCAGTTCCTCGCGAAGGTCGGCGGCTACAAGCGCCCGGCCACGCTGACCGCCCATCCGCCCACGGGCTAGACCGGTCCTTCGGAGCGCGCCGTGCTCGACCTGAGGCTGATCCGGGAGCAGCCCGAGGTCGTGCGCGAGGCGCTGGCGCGGCGGGGCGGCGGCGTCGAGGCGGGGGTCGACGAGGTGCGGAGGCTCGACCGCCGGCGGCGGGAGCTCCTGCCCGAGCTCGAGCAGCTGCGGGCGCGCCGCAACACGGCCTCAGAGGCCATCGCCGAGGCGAAGCGGGCCGGCGAGGACACGGCGGCGGCGATCGCCGAGATGCGCGATGTGGGCGGCCGGGAGAAACGTCTGGCGTCTGAGTTGGCGGCTGTCGAGGAGCGGTTGCAGGCGGACCTGGCCGCGCTCCCGAACATGCCGTCGCCGGACGCGGCCGGCGAGGACACCGTGGTGCGCACGGTGGGGGAGGCGGGGAAGACGGGTCGCGACCACCTCGAGCTGGCCGGCGGGATGATCGACATGGAGGCGGGGGCGAGGCTGTCGGGGTCGCGCTTCGCCTACCTGCGGGGTGACCTCGTGCTGCTCGAGCTGGCGCTGGTGCGCTGGGCCTACGAGCGGCTGCGGCCCCACGGCTTCGAGCCGGTGCTGCCGCCCGTGCTGGTGCGCGAGCGGGCGCTTTACGGGACGGGCTTCCTCCCCGACACCGAGCAGCAGATCTACCGCTTGGCCGACGACGACCTCTATCTGGTGGGGACCTCGGAGGTGGCGCTGGCCTCGCTCCACGCGGGCCAGATCCTCGACGAGGCGGAGCTGCCGCTCCGCTACGCGGGGTTCTCTTCGTGCTTTCGCCGGGAGGCGGGGGCGGCGGGCCGGGACACGCGGGGGATCTTCCGGGTCCACCAGTTCGACAAGCTCGAGATGTTCAGCTTCACGACGCCGGATCAGGGCCGCGACGAGCACGAGCGGCTGCTGTCGATCGAGGAGTCGCTCCTGGCGGAGCTCGAGATCCCCTACCGGGTGGTCAACATCGCCGTCGACGATCTGGGGGCCTCAGCGGCCAAGAAGTACGACTGCGAGGCGTGGCTGCCGGGTCAGGCGGGCTACCGGGAGCTGACCTCGTGCTCGAACACCACCGACTACCAGGCTCGCCGGCTGGACATCCGGATGCGCCCGGCCGACGGCGGGCGGCCGGTGGCGGTGCACACCCTGAATGGGACGGCGGTGGCGGTCGGGCGGACGATCATCGCGCTGCTCGAGAACGGACAGGAGGGACGGGGGGGCGTCGTCCTGCCCGAGGCGCTCGTCGCGTACGGGGCCCCGGCCCGGATCGGGCCGACCGGCGGGTGAACGGAGCCGGGCGGGGAGGGCTCTGCGACAACCACTGCGCATCCTCCGAGGAAATGTTGTGGGCGGCCGGTTTCGCGCGCGGGCGTTCGAGCTTACATTCTTCCGAGCGGGTGCCAGTGGCGGTCTGGCACTGGAACGAGCGAGGAGAGCAACATGGCCGAAGCCCAGGCAATCGAGGGCATCAGGGTCGAAAGCGACCCGCTGGAGCCGGACTGGCGCTTCCGCCTGATCGAGGCGGACGCGGTGGTCGGGGAGGTCTTCTTCGACGCCGACAACGGCTGGGACGTGGGTGACCGGCCGCGAGGGTGGACGCTTCGCTACCTCGAGGCGGGCGTGCCCCTCGAGTTCGCGCGCGAGGAGGAGGTCCAGCCGACGGGGAAGCCGCTGTCGTGGGCGGCGGGCGAGGTCGCGGCGGCGGCGGCGGCGCGGATGGTGGCGGCGGCGCGCGGGGCCTGAGCTCGCCGGAGTTGTTCTAGTAGAGCTGGTTTGCGGTGGTGGCGCCAGCGAGCAGGCGTCGCCGGGCGTGGGTGCGGTCGGGGTGGATCGTCTGGGCGCTCACCGGCGGGGCTCGCGATCGAGCAGGAGAGCGAGCGTCGGGCAGGCGGCGGCGGCGCGGCGGGCGTGGTCGACGAGGGCGGCCGGGAGGGGCCCGCCGGCGAGGATCGGATAGCCCCACTCGTCGAGGGCGATGCGTTCGGGCAGGATCTCGGCACAGAGCCCGTGGGCCTCGCAGGTGATCGGGTTGACCCGGAGGCGGAGGGTCACGCGGCGAGCTCCGCGCGGGGTGGCGGGATCGGCAGGATCGCGTGAGACCAGCAGCGGTCGCAGCGTCCGTGCCGGTGATGGTCGGCGAACTCGTCGGCGAAGACGGCGAGTGCGCTCGCGGCGAAGCGGGCGACGCCGTCGGGGAGCCGGCAGGCGCCCCGGCCGCGGACGACGCTTTGCCAGCGGTGTAGGTGCACGAGGGCATCGGCGGGGGCGCTGCCGTCGACGATGCGCCCGACCGTCGCGGCGATGGCGGGGAGGCCGTTGACGCAGGGGCCGCACTGTCCGGCGCTCTGGCCGGCGAGGTAGGCGAGCACCCGGGCGGTCTCCGCGGGTCCGCAGGCCGAGCGCGGGAGGACGGCGATGACGCCGGCGCCGCGTTTGGCGCCGAAGCGACGGAGGGAGGCGTCGTCGAGCCGGAGGTCGTCGACCGCCGCGGCGTCGATCCAGTCGCCGAAGTAGCCGCCGACGAGTACGGCGCGGGCCGGCTCGACGAGGCCGCCGGCGGCGTCGAGGAGGTCGTCGAGGGCGATCTCCGTGCCGGCCTCGAAGACGCCGGGGTAGGCCACGGCCCCGGAGAGCGTGATCAGCGCCGACCCGGGGTCCTCGCCGGTGCCGGCACCGCGGAACCACCGGGGGCCGTGCCGGGCGATCAGGGCGAGGTGGGCGAGGGTCTCGACGTTCTGGACGAGCGTCGGCCGGCGCCGGAGGCCGCGGGCCGAGGGGTAGGGCGGGGTGAGGAGCGGCTTGAGCGGGCCGCCGCCGAGATGGTTGACGAGGGCGGTCTCCTCGCCGGCGATGAAGAGGTCGGGCACGCGGGCCAGGGTCACCGCGACACGCTCGGGCACGGCGGCCCGCTCGGCGAGCGCCCGCTCGAGGGCGCGGAGGGCGGCGCCGCCGGTGACGGCGACCACCACCTCGCGGGCGCCGACCGCGTCGGCGGCGAGGAGGGCTCCGTCGAGCACGAGGTGGGGCGCGGCCTCGAGCAGAAGCCGGTCCTTGGCGCTGGCCGGCTCGCCCTCGGCCCCGTTGGCGAGGACGACGCTCGCGCCGCGGGCGTCGCGGACGGCTTGGAGCTTGGCGGCGGCGGGGAAGCCGGCGCCGCCGCGGCCGCGGAGGCCGGAGTCGGCGACGAGCCCGATCAGGTCGAGGCGCGCGCGCCTGGTGTCGCGGGGCAGCGGGCCGTGGCGGCGATGGTGCTCGTCGAGTGTGATCTGGCGTTCGCCGCCGACTCCGGCGAGCAGGCGCGGGAGGGTGGCGGCGGAGGCGGTCATGCGGTCGGACTCATCGTGGTGCTGCCGCCGACGGCGGCGCCGTTGATCTGGAGGGAGGCGTCGAGCCGGGCGTGGCGGCTGCCGCTGGTCAGTCGGGCGGTCAGCTCGCCGCCGGAGAGCGAGAGGATGCGTCCGCGGTAGAGGCCGGGCTGCGACCGCGTCCCGACGCGGACGAGGCTGTCGGTCATGACGACGCCGCCGGCGGAGCTCGGCTGCCCGAGGATGCGGATCGCGGTCGTGGGGGGGGGCGGGGGGGGGGGGGGGG
>JBPCNA010000103.1:0-11185 GCA_051001735.1 Solirubrobacteraceae bacterium | reverse complement strand
GTCGGCGGCCGCGCGCACCGCGCGACGTCCGCCGCCGTTGGTGCTGCGGGCGGACGGCACCGGCACGACCCGGGCCGGTCGCGACAGGGCCTGCTCGAGATGCCAGTCGGCCGCGTCGAGGCGTCGGGTCAGTCCGGCGCAGTCGGGGCAGCGTTCGAGGCGGCGTTCGAGCGCCTCGACGTCGCCCGGCGAGAGCCGGCCGGCGGCACGGTCGCGGAGCAGGGCGGGGAGCTTGGTGCAGCCGACGCGCAGACCGGTCAGGCGCCTGAGCCGCTCGCCGAGGCCGGCAGCCGATCGCTCGGTCGCGTCGAGGGCGGCCTCCCACACCGTGGCTCGGATCCGCCCCACAACCGGCGCGGACGGTGGTCGGGTCCCGCCGCCCGCCAGCCGCGCGACGTCCCGGAGCGCCCGCTCGATTACCGGCCCGGCCACCATCGGGCCGCATACGCGGATCAGGTAGGCGCGCGACTCCGCGGCGCAGCGTTCCGGCCAGGAGACGCCTGACTCGGTTTGCTGCGCGATCTCACCGATGCGCTCGGGGCTGCGGTCGCCCAATTTCTCCACTCAGATCTCGGCGCCATGATGACGGGGAAAGGCCGCCCGGCCGCCGGATGATAGTCGCCCGGGAGGCTGGCAACGCCCGCGCGGGGCGAGCGGGCGACGCCCGTCCGGCCGGCGGCGTAGCTTGCCCGGGATGCGCCTGATCGTCGCCCGCTGCGAAGTCATCTACTCCGGACGACTGGCCACGGTCCTGCCGATGGCCGTCCGGCTGCTGATGATCAAGGCGGACGGATCGGTGCTCGTCCACGCCGACAGCGGCGGGTACAAGCCGACCAACTGGATGACCCCACCGACCGTGATCGAGCTCGAGGGGACACCGCCGACGGCGATCGACGTCCGTAAGGTGGGCGGCGAGGAGCGCCTGCGGATCGCTATCGACGAGGTGCTCTGGGACGAGGCCCACGACATGGGCGAAGCCGCCGCGCTCGAGAAGGACGGGGTGGAGCGCCACCTCCAGGAGCTCCTCGCCGAACAGCCGGCCTGGTGCGGCGAGGGCTTTCGCCTGATGCGGCGGGAGTGGCCGACCGATATCGGGCCGGTCGACCTGATGTGCCGGGACGCTGTCGACGCCTGGATAGCCGTCGAGATCAAGCGGGTGGCGACGCTCGACGCGGTCGAACAGCTGACCCGTTATCTCGAGCGGATCAGGCTCGACCCGGCGATGCGCGCCTGCCGCGGCGTGCTCGCCGCCCAGCAGTTCCGGCCCCAGGCGCGGGTGCTGGCGCAGGCGCGCGGCATCGAGTGCGTCGAGGTCGACCTCGCGGTCCTCCGGGGTGAGCGCGAGCCGCCGATGACCCTCTTCGCCTCCTACTCCTGAGCGGCGAAGACCAACTCGTCCCCGGCGGCCAGCGGCAGCTGCGGGTCCTCGCCGGCGGGCCGGCCGTTCAACGTCGCCACGATCGGTCCGCGGTCAGGCACGAGGCCGACCGTCGCGGCGGCCCGGGCGAGCGTCGCCGCCCGGACGACCTCCGCACCTCCCGGCGGGCGGCGGACGCTGATCTCCGGGGCCGGGAGGGCCCGGGCGGCCGCGTAGTCCTCGGGCCGGTTCAGGTTGAGCGCGGACAGGAGCCCGGGGTCGGCCGCGGCCAGCCGCGGTTCGGCCAGCAGGTCGCCGGCCTGGAGGCGGCGGACACGGCAGCAGTCGACCAGCAGGCCGAGGCGGAGCCGGTCGGCGGCGAGGAGGCCGTCGATCTCCGGTGCCACCGCCGTCCGGTAGGCGGCCGCCAGGAGCTGGGGCCGGTCGTGGAGGACCGGGACGCAGATGTCGTCGCCGTCGCCCAGCCAGTGGACCACCGCGGCGACGAAGGCCGGATGGAGCAGGGGCAGGTCGGTCGAGGCGACGAACGCCACCTCGGCCCGGCCGGCCAGGGCGGCGAGCCCGCGGGCCAGCCCCTCGAGCGGCCCCCGGTCGGCACGCGCATCCTCGACCACCTCGCAGGCCGCCGGCAGCCGCGGCAGGGGCTGACCCGGCGCCCGGACGACGACGACCGGGCCCGCGAGCGCGCGGAGAAGGATGCCGGCCACGCGGTGCACGAGCGTCGAGCCGTGCCACTCGAGCGCCGCCTTCGGCGTGCCCATCCGGGCCGAGCCCCCGCCGGCGAGCACGATGCCTGCGGCCGCCGCGGACATTGGCGGCCTACTCGCCGTGGAGCGTGGCGAGGAGGCTCCGCGCCCCGCCGGCGTCGCGGTGCTCGCACAGGTAGATCCCCTGCCACGTGCCCAGGACGAGCCGGCCCCGGCTGACCGGGAGGCTCAGCGTCGGGCCGAGGAGCGACCCCTTGATGTGGGCGGGCATGTCGTCAGGGCCCTCGAGCGTGTGCGTCCAGTAGCCGGCGTCCTCGGGCACGGCCCGGCTGAACCATGCCTCGAAGTCTCGCCGGACCGCCGGGCTGGCGTTCTCGTTGAGGGTCAGCGAGGCTGAGGTGTGGCGGAGCAGGAGGTGGAGCATCCCCACGGCGACGTCGGCGAGCTCGGGCAGGCCGTCGAGTACCTCGCCGGTGACCAGATGGAACCCGCGCGGCCGGGCGGCCAGGCGGATATCGCGTTGGGCCCACATCCCGGGGCGGCGGACGCTAGCGCTCGCCCGGGGTCTTGATCGGGAACTGCGAGACCTCGTGGGTGATGTCGAGCGCCGCCGTCACGATCCGGCTCTGCTCCTCGGCGTGGGCGACCGGGTAGCCCTCGCCCGGACTGGCCCGCTCGGGGCGCCCGACGTATCCGAAACGCAGATGGCGGGGCATGATCTGGCGCAGGCGGGCCGACATGTGGGCGCGGGCTCCCATGTTGCGGGGCTCCTCCTGGCACCAGACGACCTCCTCCAGCCGCGGATAGCTCTTCATCAGCGCCAGCAGCTCGCCCTGCGGGAAGGGGTAGAGGAGCTCGACGCGCCCGATCGCCACCGCGTCGTTGCCGACGCGGTCGGGGTGGCCGATCAGGTCGTAGAAGATCTTGCCGGTGCAGAGGACGAGGCGCCGGACGGTCGACTCGTCGATCCGCGGCTCGGGGAGCACCGGGAAGAAGCGGGCCTCCGAGAGGTGCTCGATCCGGTTGGTGGCCTGGGTTAGGCGCAGCAGCGACTTCGGCGTCATCACGATCAGCGGGCGCTGCTTGGCGACCCGGGCCTGGCGGCGGAGGAGATGGAAGTACTGGGCCGGGGTCGTCAGGTTGGCCACCCGGATGTTGCCCTCGGCCGCGAGCTGGAGGAAGCGCTCGAGCCGGGCCGAGGAGTGCTCGGGCCCCGAGCCCTCGTAGCCGTGGGGCAGGAGCAGGGTCAGGCGCGAGGTCTGGCCCCACTTGGCCAGGCCGGAGACGATGAACTGGTCGACGACAACCTGAGCCGCGTTGACGAAGTCGCCGAATTGGGCCTCCCAGACGACGAGCGTCTCCGGCGCCTCCTGGCTGTAGCCGTACTCGAAGCCGAGACAGCCGACCTCTGAGAGCGGCGAATTGTGGAGTTCGAGCGGCGCGAGCGCCCCGGGGAGGCTCTGGATCGGGCAGACGGTCCGCCCGGTCTTCGCGTCGTGGAGCACGAGGTGGCGCTGGCTGAACGTCCCGCGCTCGACGTCCTGCCCGGTCAGGCGGATCGGGGTACCCTCGCTCAGCAGCGAGGCGAAGGCGAGCGCCTCGGCATGGGCCCAGTTGATGCCGCCGTCAGGCCCCATCGCCTCGCGCCGCTGTTCGAGCTGGCGGACGAGCTTGGGGTGGACGGTGAACCCCTCGGGCACGCGGAGGAGCTCGTCGGCGAGCGCCCGCAGGCGGTCGGCCGAGACGGCGGTCTTGACCTCGGGGGAGGCCGTCCGGTCGAGCGTGTACTCGCCGGTCGGCTGCTCGGCGACGCCCTCGGCCAGCGCCTCGGCGATCCGCCGCTTGAGGTCCTGATGGCGGTTGGTCAGGTTGTCCCAGATCTCCTGCGACTGGCGCTGGAGCTCGTCGGCGGTGATCACCCCGTCGTGGACCAGCTTGTCGCCCCACAGCTCGGCGACCCGCTTCTTGTTCTTGATCCGGGCGTACATCTCCGGCTGGGTGTAGGCGGGCTCGTCGGCCTCGTTGTGGCCGAAGCGGCGGTAGCCGATCAGGTCGATCAGGACGTCGTGCCCGAAGGTCTGGCGGAAGGCGAAGGCGAGGCGGACGGCGGCGATGCAGGCGGCGACGTCGTCGGCGTTGACGTGGATGATCGGCACATCGAACCCCTTGGCGAGGTCCGAGGCCCAGTGGGTCGAGCGGGCGTCGTCGGGGTCGGTGGTGAAGCCGACCTGGTTGTTGGTGATGAGGTGGAGCGTCCCACCGACCTTGTAGCCGTCGAGGGCCTGGAGGTTGAGCGTCTCGGCCACCACGCCCTGCGCCGGGAAGGCGGCGTCCCCGTGGATGACGATCGGCACCGCAGCGTTGGTGTCGTGGTGGGTGTGCGGCCCGTGGCGGGAGGTCTGCGCCGCCCGGCTCGCGCCGACGACGACCGGCGAGACGAACTCCAGATGAGAGGGGTTCGACTCGAGGTTCACGCGGATCGACTCGCCGCTCGGCAGCTCGTAGGCGCCTTGGGCGCCGTGGTGGTACTTGACGTCGCCCGTCCCGCCCTGGGGGATCGTGGTCACCGCCTCGAGCGTGGAGGCGCCCTCGAACTCGGCGAAGATCGTCTCGTACGGCCGGCCGAGGTTATGGGCGAGGACGTTGAGCCGTCCGCGGTGGGCCATGCCGATCACGACCTCCTGGCCGCCGTGGGCCGCGGCCAGCTGGATCGTCTCGTCGAGCATGGGCACCGTCATGTCGAGCCCCTCGATCGAGAACTGCTTCTGGCCGAGGTAGGCCTTGTGCATGAAGCGCTCCATCGCGTCGACCTCGACCAGGCGACGCAGGAGGGCGCGCTGCTCGTCGGTCGACAGGGGCAGGCGGAAGGCTCCGCTTTCGATCTTCTCCCGCAGCCAGACGCGCTGCCGGTGCGAGGCGATGTGCTCGATCTCGTAGGCGATCGTCCCGCAGTAGGTCTCGCGCAGATGGGGGAGGGCGTCGGCCAGCGTCGTCCCCGCCACGTGCATGCGCAGGATGCGGGCCGGAATCTGGGACATCAGCGCCGGCGTCAGGCCGATCGTCTGCGGATCGAGCGACGGGTCGCCCTCGGGCTCGCTGCCGAGCGGGTCGAGGCGGGCGGCGAGATGCCCATGGGTCCGGTGGGCCTTGAGCAGCGAGACGGCGGCCTGGACCGCCTCCATGATCGCCTCGTCGGGATGCGCGACGACGACCGGGGCGGCCGGCTCGGTCGTCGGGGCCGCCGCCGCCGGGGCGACGGTCACCGGAGCGGCCGGCAGCGGCAGCGGACCGAGCGCGATGCCGAGGGACGCGAAGATCTCCTCGTAGAAGGAGTCCCGGCCCTGGAGGAGGTCCTCGATCCGGGCGAGGAAGCGGCCGGACTCGGCGCCCTGGATGATCCGGTGGTCGTAGGTCGAGGTCATCGACATGACCTTCTCGGCGCCGATCGCCGCGGCGACGGCGGCCAGGCCGACCGGGTAGGCGATCGAGCCGGTGGCGACGATCGTGCCCTGGCCGACCATCAGCCGCGGGACCGAGGCGACGGTCCCAAGGCCGCCCGGGTTGGTCAGGGTCAGGTTGGCTCCGACGAGGTCGTCGGCCGTGAGGCTGTTGCTCCGGGCCTTCTCGACGAGGTCGGCGTAGGCGACGAGGAACTCGGCGAACGAGAGCCGTCCGGCGTCGCGGATGACCGGGACCATCAGCGTCCGCGAGCCGTCCCGCTTCTCGACGTCGACCGCCAGCCCGAGGTTGACGGCGCCGTCGTCGACTCGGTGGGGCCGGCCGTCGATCTCGGCGAAGTGGTGGGCCATCACCGGCAGCTCGGCCGCCGCTCGAGCGATCGCGTAGGCGACGAGATGGGTGTAGGAGACCTGGCGCCCAGCCGCCTTGAGCTGAGCGCGCCGGCCGTCGAGCACGGTGACGGTGAGGGTGCGCAGGCTCGTGGCCGTCGGGAGGGATCGGCTCTCGTCCATGTAGCGGACGAGCTGCGCCGCGGCGCCGCGCAGGGGAGTGACCACCGCGTCGCCGTGACCGTCGGCCGGCCCATGCCCGTCGCCTTCTCCGGCGCCGTCGACGGCGGCGAGGACGTCCGCCTTGGTGATCCGTCCGGTCGCTCCCCGTCCGGAGAGGCCGGCGAGGTCGATGCCCTCGACGGCGGCGACCCGACGGGCGACCGGCGAAGCGCGCGTCGCGCGATCGACAGTGGGGGTCGCGGTTGCCGGGGCGCCGCCGTTCGGACGGGCGCCGCCGTTCGGACGGGCGCCGCCGCCCCGACCGGAGCCCCGGCCGGGGCGGGAGTCGCCGCTTGTGCGCTCGCCGCCGTTGGCCGGGTCGCCGTCGCCCGCTCCCGCCCGCGCCGTCGCCGGCGGCGCCGGGGCGCCGTTGCCGGGAGCGATCTCGGCGAGCAGGGCGCCGACGGCGACCGTCTCACCCTCGGCTCCGTGGACGCGGAGGATGGTGCCGGCCGCCGGGGCCGCAACCTCGGCGTCGACCTTGTCGGTCGAGATCTCGACGATCGTCTCGTCGGCGGTGACGCTGTCGCCGGCCGCCTTGTGCCACTCGAGGATGGTCCCCTCGGAGACCGAGTCCCCCATCTGCGGCATAACGACCTGAATCGTGGCGGTATCAGGCATTCACCAGACTCTAGTGCAGCGTTCCGGAAGTCCCACCAGTGGCTCGCTCGAGCCGCCGGCCGCGGCCGGCGACCTGTCCGGCCGGCGTCGGTGCGTGCTCAGGCGGCGGCCTGTCGCCGGCGGTCCTCGCGGACGAAGGCCGCGCTGCCGACGAACGGCCCGAAGCCGCCGAGAACGGCGACGGCGACCGCCAGATGCAGGGGGATCACCCGCCGGCGGACCGCGGCGATCGAGGCCAGGGACATCCCGATCCAGAGCAGTCCGTGGGCCAGCCCGAGGTCGAAGGTGGCCGGCTCGGGCTTGCCGCCGAGGAAGGCCGCGTAGAGCAGCCCGAGATAGATGGCCGAATGTAGGAAGGACGCCCGTTCGAGGCGCCGGAAGGTGAGCAGGGCGGCGGGGTGGCGCATCGTCGGCGAGCAACTCCGCCTACTGGGCGAGCAGGCTGGCCGTCCGGCGCAGGCCGGAGTCCGCCTCGTCGGGCCAGTCGGAGACCGCGGCCGGCCACCAGGCGTGGGCGTCGTGCTCGGAATCGGGCACGACCTCGGCACCGTCGGGCAGCCAGGCCAGGCCGACGAACATGACCAGCCGGTGGGGGAGGCAGACGAGGGCCCGGGCGGTGATCTCCTCGGGCACGACCGACCACTCCTCCTCGAGTTCGCGCACGAGCGTCCGCGCGGGGTTCTCGCCGGGATCGACTGCCCCGCCGGCGCCGAGCGCCCAGCGCCCGGGCCAGGTCGAGAGCCACTCGGCGCGGCGCCCGGCGAGCCAGCGGCCGTCGGCGGCGCGGGTCACGCAGAGGGCGGCCATGCTCATCGAGGCGTCCTCGGCGATCAGCCGGAGCGCCCACCGAACCGGCTGGATCTCGAGCGTCAGGACGCCGTTACGCGCCGCATGCCCGATCAGGCGGGCGCCGACCCCGTCGTGGGCGGGCGAGCCGCGCTCGCGCAGGGCGGCGATCGCCTCGTCGGCGGCGGCGAGGACGTCCGGACCGGGGTCGTAGGTCTCCTCGTGCCAGTGGGCGACGACGTCGTCGAGGGCCCAGGCTCCGCGGGCGAGGATGCCGGGCTCGAGGCTCACCAGCCACAATCTAGCTTCACGGGCGGGGTCGGCCGCCGCAGCTCGGCGGCGCCGTCCCGTTAGTCTCGACCCCGGTGATCGACCCTTACCGCCGAGCGGGGCACCATCGCCGGAGCCTTTCCGAGCACCGATGATCGCCGTCCTCGGAGCGGGCGGTGTCGGTGGGCTGGTCGCCGCCCTGCTCGACCGCGTGGGGATCGCGGCCACCGTGGTGGCCCGGGAGCCGACGGCGGCGCTGATCGACCGCGAGGGCCTCACGGTCAGCAGCGTCCGCTTCGGCGAGTTCGTCGCCCGTCCGCGCACGGTCACTCGCCTCGAGGCCGATCCCGAGGCGCTGATCGTGGCAACCAAGGCCAGCGGCCTCGATCCGGCGCTCGAGCGGATCGTCGGCTCCCCGGCGCTGGTCGTACCCCTGCTCAACGGCCTCGATCACCTCGCGGTCTTGCGCGAGCGGTTCGGCGACCGGGCGGTGGCCGGGTCGATCCGCGTCGAGGCGGATCGTCCGCGGGCCGGCGAGGTCGTCCACACGAGCAACTTCCTCCGCGTCGAGATGGCGAGCGCCGATCGGGCGCGCCGCCTCGCGATCGAGGCGCTCGGCAGCCGGCTGACGGCGGCCGGCATCGAAGTCGGCGTCGGCGACTCGGAAGCCCAGGTGCTCTGGTCGAAGCTCGTGCGGCTGAACGCGCTGGCGGCCACCACGAGCGCCTCCGGCCTCCTTCTCGGCGAGATTCTGGCCGACCCGACCTGGCGCTCGCTCCTCGAGGGGGCGATCGGCGAGGCGGCGGCCGTGGCCGTGGCCGAGGGGGCCGCGGTCGACGGCGGCCGGATCATGCAGCAGTTCTCCGAGGCCCACCCGACGCTCGGGAGCTCGATGGCCCGGGACATCGCCGCCGGCCGCGAGCCCGAGCTCGACGCGATCGCCGGGTCGGTGCTGCGGGCCGCCGACCGCCACGGGCTCAGCGCCCCGGTGCTCGAGCGGCTGGTCGAGGAGATCGTCCGCCGTGCCGGCGTCGCGCCGCCGCGCCGACCCGCCTGAGGCCGCCGAGCCGGCTGCTATGATTAGCACAACTAATTACATGACCGAATCAACTCTCCACGACACGACCGAGCTAGCCGCCCGCCTCCGGGTCGTCCTCGTCCGAACCGGCCGCCGCCTCCGCCAGCACGCCGACACCGGCCTCTCGCCCTCGCTCACCGCCGCCCTGATCGCCATCGCCCGCCGCGGCCCGCTCACCCCGAGCGAGCTCGCCGACGGCGAGCGCGTCAAGCGGCCGACGGCCACGCGCTTCATCGCCTGCCTCGAGCACGCCGGCCTCGTCACCCGCGACCCCGACCCCGACGACCGGCGCTCCTATCGCGTCGAGGTGACGCCCCGCGGGGCCGCCCTCCTCGCCTCGTCCGCCTGTCGCAAGAACGCCTATCTCGCCCGCGGCCTCCGCAGCCTCGAGCCCGACGAGCTCGCGACGCTCGAGCGCGCCGCCGCCCTGCTCGAGCGGCTGATCGACGAGGAGCAGCGATGAGTGCCCACGACGAACGACGCCCCGTCGTCGATCCCGACGCCCCGCCGCCGACCCCGGTCTCCCCCGAGGTCCGCCGCCGCATCCTCGGGCTGTTCGTGCCCTACCGGCGCCGCCTCGCCGCCGTGGTCGGCCTGATCGTCATCTCCGCCGGGCTCAGCGCGCTCTCGCCCTTCCTCCTGCGCGCCGTCCTCGATCGGGCAATCCCCCAACACGACACGACCCTGCTCACCGGCCTCGTGGTCGGGATGATCGCCATCGCCATCATCTCCGGCGTCCTCGGCGTCGGCCAGACCTGGCTCTCGAACGTCGTCGGCCAGCGCGTCATGCACGACCTCCGCACGACGGTCTACCGCCATCTCCAGCGGATGTCGCTCGCCTTCTTCACGCGGACCCGCACCGGCGATGTCCAGTCGCGGCTGGCCAACGACATCGGCGGGATCGACACCGTCGTGACCAGCACCGCCACCTCGATCGCCTCGAACGCGACGACCGTCATCGCCACCGTCGTCGCGATGGTGCTGCTCGACTGGCGCCTGGCCGCGGCCTCGCTCGTCACGCTGCCGTTCTTCGTCTGGTTGACGCGCCGCGTCGGCGCCGAGCGGCGGAAGATCGCGTCCAAGCGCCAGGGGAGCCTCTCGGACCTCTCGTCGCTGGTCGAGGAGTCGTTGTCGGTCTCCGGCATGCTGCTCGGCAAGACGATGGGCCGGGCCGACGACCTCGGCCGGCGCTTCTCGACCGAATCCGAACGGCTCGCCGACCTCGAGGTCCGCTCGAAGATGGCCGGTCGCTGGCGGATGGCGACGGTGACGATGACCTTCGCGATCATGCCGGCGATCGTCTACGAGTTCGCCGGCCTCTCCGGCGGGATCACGATCGGCACGCTGGTCGCCGTGACGACGCTCCAGACGCGGCTCCTCTTCCCGATCGGCCAGCTGCTCTCGGTCGGCGTCGACATCCAGACCTCGCTCGCCCTCTTCGACCGGATCTTCGAGTACATCGACCTGCCGGTCGACATCATCGAGGCCGCCGACCCGGTCGAGCTCCGTCCTCCGGAGCTGCTCGGCGAGGTCCGGCTGAAGGACGTCGGCTTCCGCTACGACCCCGACGGCGCCTGGACCCTCGACGGCATCGATCTCGTCGTCGCCGCCGGGACCCGGACCGCCGTGGTCGGGGAGACCGGCTCGGGCAAGACGACGCTCGGCTACCTGATCGCCCGCCTCTACGAGCCCGAACGCGGGAGCGTGACCATCGACGGGGTCGACGTCCGCGACGCGTCCTTTGCCTCGCTCGCCGCCACGGTCGGGGTCGTCTCCCAGGAGACCTATCTCTTCCACGCCACCGTCCGCGAGAACCTCCGCTTCGCCCAGCCCGACGCCACCGACGAGGAGGTCGAGGCCGCCGCCCGCGTCGCCGCCATCCACAACATGATCGCCGCTCTCCCCGAGGGCTACGGCACCGTCGTCGGCGAGCGCGGCTACCGCTTCTCCGGCGGGGAGAAGCAGCGGATCGCCATCGCCCGCACCGTCCTGCGCAACCCGCCGGTGCTCGTGCTCGACGAGGCGACCAGCGCCCTCGACACCCAGACCGAACGCGCCGTCCAGGTCGCCCTCGACCGCCTCTCGCAGGACCGGACCACGATCACCATCGCCCACCGCCTCTCGACCGTCCGCGACGCCGACCAGATCGTCGTCCTCGACGCCGGGAGGATCGTCGAGCGCGGCACCCACGAGGACCTGCTCGAGCGGGCCGGCCACTACGCCGGGCTCGTCGCCCGCGACGGCGCCGTCCTCTCCGCCGGCGACGGCGACCGCTAGCCCGCCCGCGCCGGGGCACCCGCCGCCCGCCGGGGCACCCGCCGCCCGCCGGGGCACC
>JBPCNA010000102.1:0-6258 GCA_051001735.1 Solirubrobacteraceae bacterium | reverse complement strand
CGCCGGGACCGTCGAACACGATGTCATGACGCAGCAACAGCTTCCCCAGCCGGTGGCGGCCGCGCATCAGATCACCACGCACGGCCTCACGCGCCCGCACCAGATCACGCAGCGCCTCCTCTTCGCTAGACCGTCCTCTAGCCGACCAGCGTTCCTCCGCCCCCGCCTCCCCCGGCTCCTCCGCCACCGCCGGTGGGCGCGGGCTGGGGTGTGGGCGCCGGCGCCGGCGCGGGCACTCCGCCGCCGGTGGAAACGGTCGGCACCGGCGCGACCGGGGTCGGTTTAGGAGCGGGAGGCGGCGCGTGGAGGGCGGGGAGCCGGGCCGGGACGGCCGGCACCGGGGCGCCGATTGCGGCGGTGCCAAGGCCGAGCGGCGTGATCGCCGGCCGGAACGTGGCGGTGCCGGAATGCCCAGAGTGGGCGACGGCATAGGCGGCGCCGAACGCCGCCAGCAGTGCGGCAAGGACGAACGGCCCGGATCGGCCCCGGCCCATCAGCACTTCACCTTCGGCGTGCGGGAGCCGGGACTGAGGCAGCGGGTGATCTTCGTGAAGCTGCCCCGCCCGATTCGGTACTCGATGTAGGCGCCGATCGCGTTCTTGGCGGTGACGAAGACCTCCAGCTTGCTCCCGGCGGTGAGCCGGGTCCCGGCGAAGCCGGGAAAGGTGACGGCGCCAGCTGTCTTGGCCCGCGTCGGGCAGCCCCGGGTGCAGCGGAGCTCGACGCGAGTTCCCCGCGGGGCGGTGACCCGGAAGCTCTTGACGCGGATCCCGTTCGGGAGCTGTTGGGCCACCAACGTCGTGTCGGCGCTGATCCGGGTGATGTCGGGGAAGAAGTCGAAGAGGAACTCGAGCATCCCCTGGGCGCTGTCGACCCCGCCGATCTGGACCGTATAGGCGCGCCCGGCCTTCACCGGGAGGTCGAGCTCGTGGGTATTCGTGGTCAGGTTGGGCACGCAGCGGACGTTGGTCAGGTCCGGCAAGAGGGTGGTGTCGCTGAACGGGAGCAGCGAGATCACGTTGCTGAAGCCGGAGGCCCGCAGCCGGGGACGGCCCCGTTCACGTCGGGGTGAAAGTCGTACCAGATGGTCGCGCCGTAGCTGACGCCCTGGCAGATCGTCGGCTCGGCCGGGGCGCCCATCATCGGCGGGGCGAATACATCGGACTGGACGGTGGCCCCGGTCGTGTCGCTGACGGCGCGGAGGGTCTCGGTGCGGTTGAGCCGGGTGCCGGGGTCGTTGAGCCTCAGCGAGCTGAGGTAGTTGTCGTTTATCGGCACGGCGGCGGCCGGCGCGGCCAGCCAGAGGGCCCCGACCGCGCTCGCGAGCGCGAACATCGTCCTGCCGGGTTGACGGCGGCGATTTCCTTCGCGCATCAGATCACCTATCCTCGTTCGGGTGGGGCGAACTGCGAACACTCTCCCCCAAATCTCGGGCTCCGCAATAAAGATGAGCTACCGCCGCCCATGAACGACCGGCCGGACGAGCCGCGACCCGGCGAGTACGTCGGCCCGTACCGGATCGAGTCCGAGTTGGGCGTCGGCGGGATGGGGCGGGTCTACAAGGCGCACGCTCCCGACGGGCAGCTGGTCGCCCTGAAGATGGTCAAGGCCGACCTGGCCATGGACTCCATCTTTCGTCGGCGCTTCGAGCGCGAGGCGCGGATCGCCACCCAGGTCACCCACCGCCACGTCGTACCGGTGCTCGACACCGGCGAGCACGAGGGGATTCCCTACCTGACGCAGCGCTTCGTCGGCAGCGGCTCGTTGGCCGACCGGCTCGAGCGGGGCGCGCTCGACGTGCCGACGGCGCTACGCATCTGCGCCGAGACCGCCGAGGGGCTCGATGCTCTCTGCGAGCACGGGCTAGTCCACCGCGACGTCAAGCCGGGAAACGTCCTGCTCGACGAGAACGGCACCGCCTACATCACCGATTTCGGGCTGGCCAAGGACAGCCAGGGGAGCGTTCTCACCCGCCCGGGGCAGGCGCTCGGCTCGCTCGACTACATGGCCCCCGAACAGATCCGCGGTGAGGCGGTCGCCGGCTCGGCCGACGTCTACGCGCTCGCCTGCGTGATGGTCGAGTGCCTGACTGGGAGCCCGCCCTTCGGCGACCGTCAGGGTATGCGGGTTCTCTGGGCCCACCTCCAGGACGATCCGCCCGATCCGTGCGAGAAACGTCCGGACCTGCCGGCGGCGCTCGGCGCGGTCATTGTCCAGGCGATGCAGAAGGATCCGGCGGAGCGCCCCCAGACTGCCGGCGAGTTCACCCGCCAAGCCCTGGACGCCGCCGGCCTCCAGTAGCCGGCGGGTCAGCCGCGCGGACCGCCGAACTCGTCATCGGCCGCCTTCAGCGATGCACCCGTAGCGCCGCGATAGGTCCGGATCGTCCGGACCTGCTTGGCCGCGGTAGACCAACTCTCGGACCTCCGGGGGGCGCCGCCCTTGCGCTCGTGCCGCGCGGGTCCGTCGGCTGACACGCCGAGCCGCGCGGCGAGAACTCGGCCTGAGCCTCGAAGCGAGCGATCCGGTCAGCAGGCGAGTCAGATGGCTGGTCGAATCAGATCCTCCTCGATTCGTTGCCGGTGGCGAGCCCGGCACGAGTCGGCGGCCGAACCCCGGCCGCGGGCGCTCGGCGGCGGCGCTCCATAGTAGGGGTGACAGGGGCGCCGCCCGGGCAAACGTAGACGACCACCCGTCGGCTGGGTCCACAGCGGGTCGAGCGCAGTAGCGCCCGATGTAACGCAAATGTGGTCGGTCGGTGATCCGGCTTACGGCGTATGCTCGTAGAGCTATGAGGTGGGAGGTTCCCGTCGCCGTGCCGGTGGCACGGTACGTCGGATGCTGGTGAGGCCCGCTGACAGCGTTCCGACTGAGGAGGAGAAACGAGATGGCCAAGGATGGGCCGCCGGACTGGGCGTTCCTGACCAACCACGCGGGGGTGCTGGTCTGCATCGCCGAGGATCCCCAGATGCGTCTGCGCGAGATCGGAGATCGGGTCGGGATCACCGAACGAGCGGCTCACCGCATCGTCGCCGAGCTCGTCGCCGCCGGCTTCATCGACCGGGAGCGGACCGGGCGTCGCAACCAGTACTCGATCAACGCCGACCTCCCGCTGCCCGACCGGATCGTCCATCAACAGAAGATTGGCGATCTGCTCGAGGTCCTCGCCGGCGGCCGGGGTTCCGGCGAGTAGCCGCGCGGGCCGACGCGCCTCTTCGCGGCTAGCAAGGCTAGAGAATCGTCACAGGAACTCCGGGTTCGATACGGGCGGCGAGCCAGGTGACTGCGCTGTCCGAGAGCCGGACACAGCCGTGGGACGCGGCAGTGCCGAGTTGGCCGCCGACGTTGTCCAGCCTGTGGAGAGCGATCTGGCCCGGGCCGCCGTCGAACTCCTGCAGCACATTTGAGCGGGCGCTAAGGGCGAGCGCGTACGGCGCGCCGACGCCACCCGGGAGCATCTGGATGCCCTCCTCGACGAAGAAGCGGCCGGGCGGCGTCGGCGTCGACGGTTTGCCGATGATCGCCGAGTAGGTCCGGACGAGGCGGCCGTGGCCGTAGACGAGGACCTGACGGGTCGACCGCCGGACGACCAGATGCCAGCTCGTCGTCGTCAGCTCGGTCCCGCGCTGCTCGATCCAGCCCTCGGCTCCGTTGGGGCGGCCGGGGAGCATGACCCTGAGCCAGCGAGCTCCGCTGCCGGCGGTGGCCTCACCGGTGACAGGTAGCGCCGTACGCTCGCCGGTGATCGGGCGGGAGGAAGGCACGGTGGCGGCGCTCGAGCGGCCGGCATGGGGGCCGGCGGTCACCTTGTGCGCCGTCAACAGCATCGCGACCGCCTGGGTCGGCTTCACGATCAACGCACGCGCTCCGGCCGCCGGGGGGTGCGACGCCCCGGCGGCCAGCACCACGCCGGTCAGGATCGCCGCCCGCCACCTCATTACCTGGCTACGTAGTGGATGTTGCCGGCTCCGTCGACTTCGGTGACCACGAACCGCGTGGTCCCGCCGCGGAAGACCGCCGTGCAGGCGAAGACGAGACCCTTCGTCTGGTGGACGCCCGCCGGGCACGTGACGTTGACCCGCTTATGGCGTTGCGTCAAGCTGCTCTGCTCGATCGCCCGCTCGATCTTCTCGGTGTTGAGAATCGTGGGTGGCGACGAGCCGCAGGCGGCGAGGAGCACCGTGGAGGCGGCGAGCGTCCCGGCCACAAGCGAACGGGTGATCCGTCGACTGGAGGGAGCGGGGCCATCCCGGCTCGTACCGTCGTATGGGGGGTCCAAGGGTTGCATCAGCGAGTCCCTTCCGTGTATTGGCGTCATGGATCTAGCCGAGCTTCTCGACGACGACCGATGCGTTCACGTTCGGCTGCGTTCCTCCGATGACCGACGCCAACCCGACCGCGGCGGCCGACGTGTGGTTCTTGAGGATGAGGATGTCTCCGGCGTTGAACAGGGCGATCACCTGTCCGTTGTTCTGCTGCGTCCCGGCCCCCGAGCTGTAGATCGTCCCGGGAACGAGGGCGCCGTTGCGAAATAGGGCCATCTGGCTGGGCTCGGTGCCCGCCGTTGTGAACGTGACCAGGTAGGTACCGGCGTTGATCAGCGCGATTTCGGCGGCACCCGGAGCATGGGTGACGCCTGTAGTCGCAGCCCCGTTCGAGTCGAACCTGACGTCGGCTTCGATCGCTACGACCTCGGGCGTGAGGTTGTAGATATAGCCGTACTCCGCGAGCCCGTTCGTGCCCGCCGGACCTGTGGCTCCGGTCGGGCCGGTTGCTCCGGCGGGACCGTTGTCCCCAGTCGCTCCCGTCGCGCCCGGGGCTCCCGTCGGCCCGGTTGCTCCCGGTGTGCCGGCGGCCCCGTTCGTCCCGGCCGCACCCGGCAACCCGCCGGGTGCGACTGCTCCGGTCGCACCGGGTGAGCCCGCGGCGCCCGTATCGCCGGTAACGCCCTGTAGGCCTTGCGGTCCCGCGGCACCCGTCGCGCCGGTCGGGCCAGTTCCACCCGTGGCGCCGACCGCGCCGGTCGCACCGGCGGGTCCCGCTGGTCCGACCGGGCCCTGCGCACCGCCAGGTCCGACCGGGCCGGCAGGTCCGACCGGGCCGGCAGGTCCTGCTGGCCCGGCATTCCCGGCCACGCCCTGCAGCCCCTGCGCGCCCGTGGCCCCGGCGGTCCCGGGAGCGCCGTTAGCCCCTGTCGCCCCGGCCGGTCCCGCGCTCCGTTGGCACCGGTGTTACCCACCGGGCCCTGGGCTCCCGGCGTCCCGGCCGTTCCCGGAACGCCATTGGCCCCGGGTACACCGTTCGCGCCGGTCGCACCCGCCGGACTAATCGCACCCGCTGCACCGTTCGCTCCGGTCGCACCCGCCGGACCAACGGCGCCCGTAGCACCCGCCGGACCGATGGCACCCGCAGCACCGGGCGTTCCGTTGGCACCCGCCGGACCTTCCGAACCGACCGGCCCCGGCGCGCCGCCGGGACCAGCCGGGCCGGTGGCGCCGGCCGCGCCCGTGTTACCCGCCACGCCTTGCAGACCCTGGGGTCCAGTCGCTCCGGGCGCGCCAGCCGCCCCCGTCGCGCCGTTCGATCCCACCGGACCAGCCGGTCCCGCCGGACCAGCCGGACCCGCCGGACCCGCCGGGCCACCACTGGTGCCAGCCGGCCCGGTGGGACCAGCCGGCCCCGCCGGGCCGACCGCACCGGCAGCGCCCGGCGCACCGCCAGGACCAACCGGGCCCGTAGCGCCGCCCGCGCCCGTGTCGCCCGCCACGCCCTGCAGACCCTGCGCTCCCGTCCCTCCGGGAGTGCCGGCTACGCCTGGTGCACCATTTGCTCCCGTCGCGCCGACAGGCCCAGCCACCCCCGGCGCCCCAACGGCCCCCGGCGCACCCGCCGTCCCCGGCACACCATTCACACCCGGAATCCCAGCCACACCAGGCGCCCCATTCGCGCCCGTCGCACCCGCCGGGCCAACACCTCCCGTGGCTCCGGGCAACCCCCCGGGCCCAACCGCACCCATCGGTCCAGTCGAACCCACCGCACCCGCATTACCCGCCACGCCCTGCAAACCCTGCGGACCAGCCACCCGAGGCGCCCCAGCCACCCCAGGCGCCCCAACGGCCCCCGGCGCACCCGCTCTGCTGCGTCTGACTTCGTGTCCGGAATCTGGGTGATAATCACGCCATGTTGGGGGGTGGTCATGCGAGCCGAGAGGAGGCTGTATGGCCGCTGTGAAGGATGGCAGAGGACCGCGTCGTCGCA
>JBPCNA010000101.1:0-7053 GCA_051001735.1 Solirubrobacteraceae bacterium | reverse complement strand
GGCCGGCGCCGGCCGGCGCGAACGGCTCGCTGGCGCAGGGAACGCCGGCGGACGTCAACGATCCGGTCGAGGCGGCGGCGCTGCCGAGCGTGAGCGCGATGACCGCGGCCTCGGGGACCTCGTCGCGACGGGCGGGGACGACCAAGGCGCGGCCGAGCAGCCGCGGCCGGCTCGGGGCCGGGCTCGTCGAGATCCCACCCGAGCCGTTCCGCGACCCGTCGAGCGCGGTGATGGCCGACCCGACGGTCGCCGAGAGCCGGCGCTTCTGCGCGCACTGCGAGGCGCCGGTCGGCCGCGCCCGCGACGGGGCGCCGGGGCGCAGCGCGGGCTTCTGCCGCAAGTGCGGGACGCCGTTCTCCTTCGCCCCGAAGCTCGGCGCCGGCGAGGTGGTGGCCGGACAGTACGAGGTCGCCGGCTGCCTCGCCCACGGGGGGATGGGCTGGATCTACCTGGCCCGCGACGGCAACGTCTCCGGTCGCTGGGTGGTGCTCAAGGGACTGCTCGACGCCGGCGACGGCGACGCGATGGCGGCGGCGCTGACCGAGCGGCGCTTCCTCGCCGAGGTCGAGCACCCGAACGTAGTCAAGATCTTCAACTTCGTCGAGTACGAGGGCTCGGGCTACATCGTCATGGAGTACGTCGGCGGGACGAGCCTCAAGCAGATCCTCGCCGCTCGCCGGGAAGCCAACGGCGGCGAGCCGGATCCGCTCCCGGCGGCCCAGGCGATCGCCTACACGCTGGAGGTCCTGCCGGCGCTCGGCTACCTCCATCAGATGGGCCTGCTCTTCTGCGACTTCAAGATCGACAACGTCATCCAGACGCAGCACTCGCTGACGCTGATCGACCTCGGCGGCGTCTACCCGATCGACGAGCCGTCGACGGCGGTGTTCGGCACCGTCGGCTACCAGGCGCCGGAGATCGCCGCGGCCGGCCCGTCGATCCCGTCCGACCTCTTCACCGTGGCCCGGACGCTGGCCATCCTCTGCATCGACTTCCGCGGCTTCCAGAGCACCTACCGCTTCACCCTGCCGGCCCCCGCGTCGGTGCCGCTCTTCGAGCGCTTCGACTCGCTCTACCGCTTCCTCGTCAAGGGGACCGCCGCCGATCCCGACGACCGCTTCCAGTCGGCCGAGGAGATGGCCGACCAGCTCCACGGCGTGCTGCGCGAGGTGGTGGCCGCCGAACAGGGCCGGCCGATCCCGGCGCCGAGCACGCTCTTCACAGAGGCGGTCCGCGGCCGTCCCGAGCACCCCGACTGGCGTCTCCTGCCCCGCCCCCAGGTGGCGACCGACGACCCGGCCGCCGGCTACCTGGCGACGCTGACCGCGAGCGGGCCCGACCATCTGATCGCGCGGCTCGGCGAGGCGCCGGAGCGCACCGTCGAGGTCGAGCTGCGCACAGCGGCCGCGATGATCGAGACCGGCGACCCCGCCGGCGCCGAGCCGCTGCTCGCGGCGGTCGAGGCCGCCGACCCGTGGGAATGGCGCGCCGCCTGGTACCGCGGGGTGGCGGGCCTCGCCCGCGAGGACCCGGCCGCGGCGCAGACCGGGTTCACCGCCGCCTACCGCGCGGTCCCCGGTGAGCTCGCGCCGAAGCTCGCGCTCGGGGTGGCCTGCGAGTACGCCGGCCGGCTCGACGAGGCGGTGGCCTGGTACGACGTCGTCTCGCGGACCGACCCCGGCTACACGAGCGCCGCCTTCGGCCTCGCCCGCTGCCGGTTGGCTCGCCACGACCGCGCCGGGGCGCTCGCCGCCTACGAGCGGGTGCCCGACACGGCGAGCGCCCACATCGACGCCCAGCTCGCCCGCGTTCGCTGCCTGAGCGGCGGCGCCGAGGCCGGCGGCGCCCCGACGGTCGACGAGCTGCGGGCGGCCGCGGCGGGCCTCGACGGCCTGGACATCGAGGGTGAGCAGCGCCTGCGCCTGCGGGCGCGGGTGCTCGAGGCGGGCCTCGAGCACGTGCTCGCCGGGGGCGCGCCCGCGGCCCCAGGCGCCGATGGTGAGCTCCTCGGCTGCCGGCTCGCCGAGCGGCCGCTCCGCGCCGGGCTCGAGCGCACCTACCGGGCGCTCGCCCGCTACGCCGAGAGCAACGCCGACCGCTACCGCCTGGTCGATCAGGCCAACCGGGTGAGGCCGCGCACATGGACCTGAGCGCGGCCGCCGTCGCATCATGCCCGGCCTGTGGCACGCCGGGCGCGGCGGCCGACCACTTCTGCGAGCAGTGCGGCGCGGCGCTCGACGCCGGGGCGGAGCCGGTCGCGGCCGGGTGCCATGCCTGCGGCGCGCTAGCCGTCGGCGCCGACGGCTGGTGCGCAGTCTGCGGGGCGCGCGGGCGCCCGGCGAGCGACCGTGTCGAGCTCGACCTGGCGGTCGCCGCCGCCGTCAGCGACCGCGGTCGCGTCCACCGTCGCAACGAGGATGCCTTCCACCTCGAGCTCGTCGCCGACCGCGGCGTAGCGGCGGTGGTCTGCGACGGGGTCTCCTCGGCCGCCGCCGGCGATCTCGCCGCCCGGACGGCCGCCCGGACGGCGGGGGCGATCCTCGCCGAGGCGATCGCCGACCCGACGAGCGACGGGCAAGCCGCCACGCTGGCCGCCATCGGCGCCGCCCACGCCGCCGTCGGCGAGGTGCCGTGGGAGCTCGAGACCGATCGGGCGCTGCCGTCGTGCACGCTCGTCTCGGTGGTCTCGCGCGGCGGCGAGGTCGTGGTCGGCTGGCTCGGCGACAGCCGGGCCTACTGGATCTCCCCTGAGGAGGAGCGCCAGCTGACGGTCGACGACTCGTGGGCGACCGAGGAGGTCGCCGCCGGCCGGATGACGCCGGAGGAGGCGGCCGGGGACCGCCGCTTCCACGCGATCACCCACTGGGTCGGCGCCGACTCGCCCGATCGCCCGCCCGGCGTCCTCACCTTCCGGCCCGCGGCGCCCGGCCGGCTCGTGCTCTGCACCGACGGGCTGTGGAACTACGCGCCGGGGGCCGGCGAACTCGCCGCGCTGGTCGGCGCGCTCCCGCGCGAGGCGGCGACGGCGGCCGTCTGCCGCTCGCTCACCGAAACGGCGCTGGCCCGCGGCGGGCGCGACAACATCACCGTCGCCGTGATCGACGTCGACCCGGCCGGGAGCCGATCATGACCAGCTTCATGGCCGAGGCCCACCAGAACGAGTACCTGCCGCCGGGCGCGTCGACGGTCGGGGCGATCGTGACCGTCACCGCCGCGGGTGGCGGTGACGTCGACCGGGTGGCGCCCATGGCGGCGGGGGCGGGGGCCGCGGAGATCGTGATCGTCGACACGTCGAAGTCGATGGACGTGCCGCGGACGAAGATCAGGGCCGCCCGCGAGGCGACGGCGGTGGCGATCGACTGCATCCGCGACGGCGTCGCGTTCGGTGTGATCGCCGGGACCAACCGGGCGAGCGACGTCTATCCGCGGACGGGACGGCTGGCGATCTCCTCGCCGGCGACCCGCGACCAGGCCCGCGCCGAGGTGTCGCGTCTGTCGGCGAGCGGGGGCACGGCGATCGGGTCGTGGCTGCGCCGCGCCGGTGAGCTCTTCGCCGCTGCGCCGCCCGGGGTCCACCACGCGATCCTCCTGACCGACGGCGAGAACGAGCACGAGACGCCGGCCGAGCTCGACGACGCCCTGGCCGCGCTCGAGGGCCGCTTCCAGTGCGACTGCCGGGGCGTCGGCACCGACTGGGAGCTGAGCGAGCTACGCCGCGTGGCCTCGGCCCTGCTCGGCAGCGTCGACATCATCGCCGACCCGAGCGCGATGGTCGCCGACTTCCGGGCGATGACGGAGACGGCGATGGGCCGGGCGACGGGCGACGTGTCGCTGCGCCTGTGGACCCCGCGGGGCGCCACCGTCGCCTTCGTCCGCCAGGTCGCGCCGACGATCGAGGATCTGACCGACCGCGCCCGGCCGGTCGACGCCCTCACGGCCGACTACCCGACCGGCGCCTGGGGCGAGGAGGCGCGCGACTACCACGTCGGCATCGAGGTCGACCCGCGGGGCATCGGCGAGGAGATGCTCGCCGCCCGGGTCGGCCTCGTCGTGGGCGGCGAGGTGTGCAGCCAGGCGCTGGTCCGGGCGATCTGGACCGACGACGAGGAGCGATCGACCGCGATCAACCGGGAGGTCGCCCACTACACGGGACAGGCCGAGCTCGCCGAGGCGATCCAGGAGGGCCTCGAGGCGCGCCGAGCCGGCGACGCGGGGACCGCGACGTTGCGGCTCGGCCGCGCGGTGGCGCTGGCCAGCGAGGGCGGCAACGACGCCACCTTGAAGCTCCTGGCCGCCGTCGTCGAGGTCGACGACCCGGTGGCCGGGACGGTCCGCCTGCGCCCGGCGGTCACCGAAGCCGACGAGATGACCCTCGACACCCGTTCCACCAAGACGGTCCGCGTCCGGCCGGGCCCGTCGTGACCGCCACCTGCCCCCGGGGTCATGCGTCGGCGACGACCGACTACTGCGACCAGTGCGGCGCGCCGGTCATCGACGAGGTCGACACATCGACCACCGCCCGCCGGGAGCCGTGCCCGGCGTGCTGCGCCCCGCGCTCGGGCGACGATCGCTTCTGCGAGGGCTGCGGCCACGACTTCCTCTCCCCGACCCCGCCGCCTCCGGTGTCGCCGGCGGCGGCCGCGTGGGAGGCGGTGGCCGGCGCCGACCGGCGCCACTACGAGCGCTACGCGACCGCGGAGGTCGCCTTCCCCGACGCCTACCCGGAGCGGCGCTTCCGGCTGACCGAAGCGGCGGTGCGGATCGGGCGCAGCAGTGGCCGGCCGGGCGAGGCGGTCCCGGAGATCGACCTCGCCGGGACCCCGGAGGATCCGGCGATCTCGCGCGTGCACGCGGTGCTCGAGCGCGGGCCGGACGGGTCCTACGCGTTGCGCGACCTCGACTCGACCAACGGGACGACCGTGAACGACGACCCCGCCCAGATCGCCGCCGGCGCCGCCGTCGCGGTGGGCGACGGGGATCGCATCCACCTGGGGGCGTGGACGACGATCACCGTCCGCGGGGGGTAGCGGCCCTGGATCGGGGGCCTCAGAAGTCCCGGGGGACGAGCAGGCCGGCGCCGAGGACGACGGCGGCGAGCTGGGCGCGCTTCTCGTTCTGGGCGAGCTCACCGACGCCGAAGCGCTCGAACAGGACGCGGAGATGGGCCTTGACCGCGTCGACGCTGAGGAAGACCTCCTCGGCGATCTGGGGGTTCGTCGCCGGAGTGGCCGCCTTGGAGTCGACCACGGGGCGGCAGAGGGCGATCAGCACCTTGCGCTGCATCTCCGAGAGGTTCACCGACTTCGGCGAGCCGGGTGCCCGGGCGGTCGAATCGGTTCCCTCGGGTCCGACCGGCTCGTGGAAGATGACATGGGTGTTGCCGAAGCACATCCGGTCGCGGTTGTGGAGGCGCTGGCGGCCGTGGACGCGGCTGCCGTTGACGGACGAGCCGTTGCGCGAGAGGCCGTCGTCGACCAGCGTCCACGCCTCGCCGACCGGCTCGAGCAGGGCGTGGGCTCGCGAGACCTCGAGGTCCCACTCGAGCGGCACGTCCGACTGCTCGCGGCGGCCGATGGTCACGCGGGCCCGGTCAGCCGGCAGCATCAGGATGTGCTGCTGGCCGGCGCCGTCGCGCCAGTGGAGGAACGGCAGGCAGGCGCGCTCGGCCTCGATCAACGCCTTGAGCTCGCGGGCGCTCGCGGCGCGGGTCTCGTCCTTCTCGCCCATGGCGATGCCGACCTTAGCGCCTCCTCCTGCGTGCCCGCGAGAATCGTGCTGACCCATGGTGCCTCCCTATCCCGGAGGTGCTCCCGGCGGGAGCCCCGATCGTTGGGAGCATCGCGGCTCAGCCAGCGGGAGGCCAGCCACCCAAGGGCGATGCGCTCACACCCCGGCCGCGTCCGGCCGCCGCCGCCAAGCCGTCCGGCGCCGCGGGATAATGGTCAGCAGATGCCCGCGCCGCCGCCCGCCGCCCCGTCCGTCGTCGCGCCGGCGTCCGAGGCGCGTCGGGAGGAGGTCGCCTACGCGACGCTCGAGAGCCCGGTCGGCGAGCTCCTGGTCGCCGCCACCGACCACGGCGTGGTGCGCGTCGCCTATGTCATCGACGGGCCCGAGGGCGTGCTCGACGACCTGGCCGACCGCGTCTCCCCGGTCGTGGTCGAGCGGCCGCACGGGCTGCGGCAGATCCGCGACGAGCTCGCCGAGTACTTCGCCGGGCGGCGGCGGCGCTTCGACGTCCCCCTCGACCGGCGTCTGCTGACCGGCTTCCGCCGGGCCCTGCTCGAGGCGACGGCGACGATCCCCTACGGCGAGGTCGCCACCTACGGGGAGGTGGCGCGGCTCGCCGGGCGGCCCGGCGCGGCGCGGGCGGCCGGGGGCGCCCTCGGGAGCAACCCGCTGGCCATCGTGATTCCCTGCCACCGCGTGGTGGCCGGCGCCGGCCTCGGCGGCTACGGCCCCGGCGTCGAGCGCAAGCGCGTGCTGCTCGAGCTGGAGGGCGCGCTTGCGCCCCGTCTCGCGCCGGGCGGCTGGGCCGGCGGGGCCCACGACTCGCCGTAGCGCTCAGGCGTCGGCGAACTCGGAGACCGGCTTTCGCGACTCAGGGCGTCGGGGTCGTCATCGGCCTCAGGCCCCGGTGCGGGCGGTGGCCGTCAGCGTCCGGATGCCGTTGGTGTGGTTGTGGGTGAAGTCGGTGTAACGGTAGGACGCGTGGGGGTTCGTCGAGCGGAAGATCGAGCCGCGTCCCTCGACGAGGGTGATGCCGCAGAAGTGGTTGTGGGGCCGGGCCTGCCAGGAGACGCTGACCTGGTTGCCCCCGATCGAGACCTGGAGCGAGATACGGGCGGTGTCGCCGGTGACGCGGCCGTGGCCGTAGGCGACCCGCCAGGGGTTGGCGCAGCTGCTGCCGCGGGCGCTCGGCCGGGCCTGGGCGCCGGTGGCGGCGAGCGCGGCGGCGGCGAGCACGGCCGCCGTGGTGCATGCGGTCCTGATCTGGGTCAACGTGTTCCTCCTGTCGAAAGTCGGTCGGGGGGAGACGCGCCTGCGCCCCCCCGC
>JBPCNA010000100.1:0-3111 GCA_051001735.1 Solirubrobacteraceae bacterium | reverse complement strand
GCGCCAGGCCCACCGGGGCCGCGCCGTCCGGCTCGGCGGGGAGCGCCGAGCGCCACGCCGCCAGCGGCCCGCCGCAGGCCGGGCAGCTCACCCGCCGCGGTCGTGGAAGTAGAAGTCGGGGAGGGCGGCGCGGGTGATCTGGCGCGTCATGTGCTGGGCCAGCGCGAGATCGCCGGTGCGGGCCGCGAGGTCGTCGAGGGTGACGATCCCGGCCAGTCGCTCGCCGTCGAGGACGGGCAGCCGCCGGATGCCGTGGCGCACCATCAGGGCCGCCGCCTCCTCGACGTCCATCCCTGCGGTGGCGGTCACCACCGGCGCGCTGGCGTGGTCGGCGGCCGCCGCCTGCGTGTCGCGCGCGTCGGCCAGGACGGCGATCGTGAGGTCGCGGTCGGTGATGAAGCCGACGGGCCGCTCGTGGGGGTCGGCGAGCACGACCGAGCCGACGTTGCGGTCGCGCATCAGCTCGGCGACCTCGCGCACGCTCGTCTCGGGCGGGGCGCTCACCACCGACCGGGTCATCACGTCGCCAACGTCCACGCCGCCACTGTATCCCCCGCCGACGGGGTAGTCCACGCCGGCCGACCGGGTCCGAGTGCGGCGGCGGCGCGCCGTTAGACTTGGCCGGCGATGGACGATCGAGAGCGCCAGCTCGCATGGGAGGGAGCGGGGCGCAGCCGGGTGGCGGTCTCGGCGATCGTCGCCGGGGCGCTGCTCCTCGCCGGCGCCGTCTACGGGACTCTCGTGGTGCTCGCCGGTCTCCCGACGGTGGGCGTCATCCAGGGACTCTCGCCGGCACTCCACGGCCAGGCGGCGGCCGCCGTCGACCCCCACACGGCGCGGCTCGCCTTCATCGACCACCACGCGCTCGGGCTGATCCTGGCGGCGGTGCTGGTGGCCGTGGGAACCGCGGGCATGATCCCGATCCTCCGCTATCTCTACAGCGGGACCAGCTTCCGCCTCCGGCAGGCCGCTGACGGCGAAGCGGAGGCGGCGGCCGCCGCGGCAGAGGCGGGTCGCGAGCCTGCTCGGTCGGCCTGGCCGCGCGGCGTTCCGCGCCTGCCGACGGCGGCCCTGTACCTGGCGGTGGGCGGCGCCGGCGTCAGCGCCGCCTGTCTGCTCGGGGCGCAGATCGTCGACGTGATCAAGGCGCACGACTTCATCAGCCACGCCGACCGCAGCCACCAGGCGGTCGACCAGGCGACCAACTCCTCGCCCCATCTCGTCCTCACCACGTTGGCCTTCGCCAGCCAACTCGCGCTCGCCTTCGCCTTCGTGATGATCCCGCTGAACGCCCAGCGGGCCGGGCTGCTCACCCGCTTCATGGGTGTCCTCGGGATCGTCTCGGGCGCGCTGATCGTCATCCTCCCGCCGCTCCAGGTGCTTCAGGCCTTCTGGCTGGTCGCCCTCGGCACGCTCCTGAGCGGGCGCACCAAGAGCCCGCTGCCGCCGGCCTGGACGAGCGGCGAGGCCGAGCCGTGGCCGAGCCAGCAGGAGCTGCGCGAGCGCCGCAACCCCGAGCGCGCGGCCGCGCCGGCCGCGGTGGTGGCCGCGGCTCCGCCGCCCGTTCCCCGCGCGCCCCGCACGCCGTCGCCGAACGCCTCCAAGAAGCGCAAGAAGCGCCGCTGAGGCCGGCCGGCGCGGCGGGCGTCGACGCAGTCTCACCGGCCGCGTGGTATGACAGCAGTAGGGAGCTCGCCCGGCCGCTGCGGGCTCGCACGAGACGAGGGAGAGTGAAGCATGGCCAGTGAACCGCGCGCCGCCGACGATCTCGAGCAGGAGCTCGCCTCGCTGCTCGACGTCCCGAGATTTCCGCCGCCGGAGGAGTTCCGCGAGCGAGCGCTGCTCGACGACCCGGCGGTCTACGAGCGGGCCGAGCGCGACTGGCAGGGCTGGTGGGTCGAGCAGGCCGAGCAGCTCGAATGGATCCGACCGTGGGAGACCGTGCTCGACGACTCGAACCCGCCGTTCTACAAGTGGTTCGTCGGCGGCAAGCTGAACGCGTCGGCGAACTGCCTCGACCGCCACGTGACCGCCGGTCACGGCGACCGCGTCGCCTTCCACTGGCACGGCGAGGAGGGGGGCGAGACGACACTCACCTACGCCGACCTCCTGCGCGACGTCCAGCGCTTCGCCAACGCGCTGCGCGAGCTCGGCGTCGGCAAGGGCGACGTCGTCGGCATCTACCTGCCGATGATCCCGGCCGTCGTCGTGGCGATGCTCGCCTGCGCGCGGATCGGGGCTCCCCACAACGTCGTCTTCGGCGGCTTCTCGGCGGAGGCCGTCCGCGAGCGGATGGAGTTCTCCGAGGCCAGCGTGCTCATCACCGTCGACGGCGCGGCCCGCAAGGGCAAGACGGCCCCGGTCAAGGAGAACGTCGACGCGGTGATGGGCGACCTCGCGTCGATCGAGCACATCGTGGTCGTCAAGCACGCGGGCATCGACTGCCCGATGCGCGACGGCCGAGACGTCTGGTACCAGGAGATCCTCGACGCCGCCGATCCGGAGTGCCCGCCGGAGCCGATGGACGCCGAGGATCCGCTCTACATCCTCTACACGAGCGGCTCGACGGCCAAGCCGAAGGGCATCCTCCACACGACGGGCGGCTACATGACCGGTGTCAGCGCGACGCACCGCTACGTCTTCGACGTCAAGCCGCAGAAGGACGTCTACTGGTGCTCGGCCGATGTCGGCTGGGTCACCGGGCACTCCTACATCGTCTACGGACCGCTGGCCAACGGGGCGACGTCGGTGATGTACGAGGGCGCGCCCGACTACCCCCACAAGGGCATCTGGTGGGAGCTCTGCGAGCGCTACAAGGTGACGATCTTCTACACGGCGCCGACGGCGATCCGGGCCTGCATCAAGTGGGGCGCCGAGCACCCGCGCAAGTACGACCTGTCGAGCCTGCGCCTGCTCGGATCGGTGGGCGAGCCGATCAACCCGAAGGCGTGGCTCTGGTACCACAAGGTGATCGGCGGCGAGCGGTGCCCGATCGTCGACACCTGGTGGCAGACCGAGACGGGGGGCATCATGATCACCACGCTGCCGGGGATCCTCGACACCAAGCCGGGTTCGGCGGGCAAGCCGCTGCCGGGCGTCGAGGCGGCCGTC
>JBPCNA010000099.1:0-15421 GCA_051001735.1 Solirubrobacteraceae bacterium | reverse complement strand
GGGGTGCCGGGGCCGGGGGCGGCCTGCGACGGGGGCATCCGGGCGACGGGCGGAGCGCCCGCGCCGGCGGTCCCCGGGTCGGTGCGCTCGGGCGCCCGCCCGGCCCATTCGCTGAGCCGGCGGAGCTCGCGGGCCTGGGCGAAATAGAGGAGGGCGAGCACGGCCAGGCCGATCACGGCGGCGAATCCGGCGTAGGCGCCGATCGTCTGGATCTCGGCCGAGAGGGAGAACGCGAAGGGGGCGGGGGCGGTCATCGGGAGGCCAGTCTACGTTCCGTGCCCGACCGGCCGGTGCCGGCGGAGGTGTCGGGGGAGGGCGCGGGGCGCATGGCCGAGAGCTCGGAGACGCGGGCGGCGAGCCCGGCGGCGTCGCCTTCGAGGACGAGCAGTCCGATCTCGTCGAACATGAGCTCGACGGTCTTGACGTCGAGGGGATCACGGCGGGCGAGGACGATCTTCTCGGCCTGGGTGGGCTCGGGCCGCTCGTAGGGGTTGAACAGGTCCTCGTGGAGCTTTTCGCCGGGGCGGCGGCCGACCATCTCGATCGCGATGTCGCGGTCGGGGTCGAGCCCGGAGAGCTCGATCATGTCGCGGGCGAGCTGGAGGATCGAGACGGGCTCGCCCATCTCGAGCACGAAGACCTCGCCGCCTCGGCCGAGCGAGCCCGAGCGGATGACGAGCTGGACGGCCTCGGGGATGGTCATGAAGTAGCGGGTCATGCGCTCGTCGGTAACCGTCACCGGCCCGCCCTTGGCGATCTGGCGGCGGAAGATGGGGACGACGCTGCCCGAGGAGCCGAGCACGTTGCCGAAGCGGACCGCCATGAAGCGGGTGCGGACGAAGCGGCGCTGGGCGGCCTCGATGGCGAACTCGGCGAGCGCCTTGGAGGCGCCCATCACCGTGGCCGGGGTGACGGCCTTGTCGGTCGAGACGAGCACGAAGGCGTCGACCTGCGACTGGCCGGCGATCGTCGCCATGTTGCGGGTGGCGATCGAGTTGTTGCGGATGGCCTCGACGGGGTTGGTCTCCATCAGGCCGACGTGCTTGTAGGCGGCGGCGTGGAAGACGGTGGTGGGCCGGTAGTCGGCGAACACCTCGCGCATCCGCTCCTCCTCCTTGCAGTCGGCCAGCACGCCGGCGAGCACCGAGGGGTGGACGTGCCGTTCGTCCTCGAGCTCGCGGAGGATGGCGAAGAGGTTGTCCTCGGCGTGGTCGAGGGCGACGAGCCGGCGGGGCCCGACGCGAGCGATCTGGCGGCAGAGCTCGCCGCCGATCGAGCCGCCGGCGCCGGTCACGAGGACGGTCTGGCCCTCGAGGTAGGCGCCGACGAGGTCGAGCTCCATGCGCACCGGCTCGCGTCCGAGGACGTCCTCGACCTGGACGTCGCGGACCTGGCGGACGGGGTTGACCCCACTCTGGAGCAGCTCGAACACGGTCGGCAGGGTGCGGACGGGAATGCCGCGCTCACGGCAGGCGCGGACGACCGTCTTGCGCAGGCTGCCGGGGGCCGACGGAATGGCGATGATGACCTCGCCGGGCTCGGCCTCGTCGAGGATGCGGGGAAGATCCTCGGTCGACCCGCGGACGCGGACGCCGTCGATGCGGAGCCCGCGCTTGGCCGGGTCGTCGTCGACGAAGCCGACCGGGCGCAGCCCGAGCTCGCGGTTGCGGAGGATCTCCCGGACGACGAGGCGCCCGCCGTCGCCGGCGCCGACGACGAGGACCTCGCGGGCGTCCTTGCGGGCCCGAAAGCCGCGGATCGGACGGTCGTGGACGCTGCGGGCGAGGAGCCGGGCCCCGCCGAGGAAGACCAGCGAGAGGAGCAGGTAGAACGCGGTCACCCCGTTGGGCAGGCCGACCGTCGCCCCGCGGGCGTTCTGGACGGGCCGGACGATGGCCACGGCGCCGATCAGGATGATCGTGGCGACCACGACCGCCCGCACGAGCGACTGGTAGTCGCGCTGGCTGGCGTAGCGCCAGCGTCGCTGGTACACGCGGGAGAGGGCGAGGATCAGCAGGGTCCCGGCGACGACCCAGGGCCAGGTCCGCGCGTAGAGGTGCTCGTAGCGGAGCGGCGCGCTGTTGTCGAAGCGGAGCTGAAAGGCCAGGTAGTACGCGAGTGCGACCAGCGCCCCGTCCACCGCGAGCTGTGGGAGCGAGTGGCGGTGCAGCGGGAGGGCCGCCGAACGAAGGCGTCGGCGCATCCGCGCCATTGTAGGGGCGCGCGGGGCGGAAAGCGTCAGAGCTGCGGGAGCGCGCTCCTCCGCGGGATCACGCCGGCCGATCCCTCATCCTCGAGACCGAACGGTCCGCGTGCACGGCGTCCTCCGCCGGGCGGCCCTGAGATCAGCCGAGCGGGGCGCTGAGCATGGCGGCGAGCGCGGCGGGGTCGCGGCGGATCCGGCCGGCGGCGGCGGCGGCGGGGTCGCGCTTACGCAGCTCGATCTGCGAGACCTGGTCTAGGCGGCCGAGGCGGCCGTCGGCGATCAGCGCGGCGTCGACGGCGCCGAGGCGCCCCTCGAAGGTCGTCCAGACCGGGGTGCCGAGGGCGACCGCCTCGCGGTTCATGGTGCCGCCGGCGCTGATCACGAGATCGGCGTGGGCGATCAGCGACTGGGCGTCGATCGCGTGCGGGGGGACGATGAAGCCGCCGGCGGCGGCGAGCTCGGCGCGCTGGGCGGCGATGCGGGGGAGGACGACGGTCTGGTGGCCGCGGAGATGGGCGAGCACCCCGGCGAAGACGTCGTTCTCGAAGCGGTGGTAGAGCGAGACCGCCGGCGGCGTGCGGACGACGAAGATCGGCGCTCGCGCGTCGAGGCCGAGCTCGTCGAGCACGGCGGTCGAGGGCTCGAAGTCGGCCAGGTAGTACTCCTCCTTGAGCCCGGGGTAGCGCTCGAGCTTGCCGCGGGCGCCGTAGCGATCCAGTCGCTCTGGGGGGATCGCGTCGGGGACGACGACGGCACCGGCGAGCCGGCAGTTGACGTTGTGCTGGACGGTCGCCCACTCGTAGTCGAACATCGTCGAGCAGGGGATGCGCAGGGCGCGGGCGGCGACCGTCACGTCGTTGGAGCCGTGCCCGAGGGCGAGGTCGAAGCGGCGGCTGCTCCCCCACCGGGTAAGGGCCAGCGCCCGATCGGCGAGCCCGAGCGCCTTGGCGGCGAGCCCGCCGCCGCGATGGCGGCCGATCGCGGTGTGGGCGAGCCCGAAGCGATCGGACAGCTCGAGCGTCTGGGCGAAGTCGCGGGCGGTCACCTCCACCTCGTGGCCGGCGGCCCGGAAATGCTCGATGATCGGGCGGAGCACGAGGACGTGCGGGCTGTTGGTCAGATCCACCCAAACCCGCATTCGACGGCGAACGGTACCCTTCGCCGCCAATGCTGGCTGCGATCACCGACTCGCTCGTCACCTTCGCCACCGACTTCATCAAGAGCGGGGGCCTGCCGGCCATCTTCGTGCTGATGACGCTGGAGAGCGCGTGTATCCCGATCCCGTCGGAGGCGACGATGCTCTTCGCGGGCTTCGCGGTGGCCGACGCGGCGGCGACCGGCGGCCACCACCTGACGCTGATCGGGATCGTTGCCGCCGGGGTGGTCGGCAACGTGGTGGGCTCGTGGATCGCCTACGCCGTCGGCTACTACGGCCGGATCGAGCTGCTCGAGAAGCACGGGCGCGTGATCCACGTCAAGCCTTCCCACCTGCGCAGAGCCGAGGCGTGGTTCGAGCGCTACGGCGACCTGTCGATCTTCTTCAGCCGGGTGCTGCCGGTGATCCGGACGTTCATCTCGCTGCCGGCCGGCGTCGCCCGGATGCCCTTCTGGCGCTTCACGGCGCTGACCGTGGCCGGCTGCATCCCGTGGGTGCTGGCGCTGGCCCTGATCGGCAGGGCGGTCCGCAGCCAGTGGACCGACTGGAAGGCCAACCTCGCCTACGTCGACTACGTGATCGTCGCGGCGGTCATCGTCGGGGTCGCCTACCTGATCGTGCAGTGGCGGCGCCGCCAGGCGGACGCGGCCGCCGATGGGACGGCGTAGGCCGCAGCCCTTCCCGCTGCGCCACGCCGTCGCGCTCGGCCTGGCCCACGGACCGACCGAGCTGCTGCCGGTCTCGTCCTCAGGCCACATCACGCTGATCCCCTGGCTGGCCGGGTGGCCGTACCCGGACCTCGACCCGGAGCAGCGCAAGAGCTTCGAGGTCGCGCTGCACGCGGGAACGGCGGCGGCGCTCTTGATCACCGAGCGCCACGAGGTGGTGCGGGCGGTGCGCGAGCTCGACGGACGACGGGTGGCGCTGATCGCCCTGTCCTTCATCCCGCCGGCGGTCGCGGGCTACACGCTCGAGCACCAGATCGAGCGGCGGCTGGGCACGCCGCCGACGATCGCGGCGGGGCTCGTGATCGGCTCGGCGACGATGGCGGCGGCCGATCTGCGTGGCGGGCGGGGGCGCCGCCGGGAGGACGCGGGGGCGCTCGACGGGCTCCTCTTGGGGCTGGCCCAGACGTGCGCGCTGATGCCGGGGGTCTCGCGCAACGGGGCGACGCTGGCCGCGGCGCGGGCGCGGGGCTTCAACCGCGCCGACGCCAACATCCTCTCGCGCCACTGCGCGCTGCCGATCATCCTCGGCGCGGTGGCCCTGCGGTTACGCCCGCTGCTACGCCGGGGGTCCGGCGGGCGCGAGGGTGCCTCCGAGGGCGACACCGACTCCGACGGCGGCGGCGGCGGGGTGGGCCGTCGCGCCGACCGCGGCGATGCGACGGGGGGCGGCCCGCGCCTGGCGGCGGGCGCGGTCGCGGCCTTCGCGTCGACGTTGGGGTCGAGCTGGCTGATCGGCCAGGTCGAGCGCGACCGATCGCTGGTGCCCTACGCGGTCTACCGAACCGCGCTGGCCGCGGTGGTGGTCCGACGGCTGCGAAAGAATGCGGCCGATGGATGACGCCTACGCCGCAGCCGGGGTCGACACGAGCGAGGCCGACCGGGGGGTCGCGGCCCTGGTCTCGGTGCTGGCGACGATCGACACGGGCCGCCCGTCGCGGGCGGTAGTGGGCGCCGGCCACTACGCGACGGTGCTCGCGGTGGCGCCGGGGCTGGGCATCGCGCTGAGCACCGACGGCGTCGGCTCGAAGCTGGTGGTCGCCGAGCAGGCGGGGCGCCTGGACACGGTGGGGATCGACTGCGTGGCGATGAACGTCAACGACATCATCTGCGTGGGGGCCGAGCCGATCGCCATGCTCGACTACCTCGCCGTCGAGCGAATCGACGCGGCCGCTCTGCGCGAGATCGCGCTGGGCCTCAAGCGGGGAGCCGAGCTGGCCGGGGTGGAGATCCCGGGCGGCGAGCTGGCGGTGCTGCCCGAGCTGATCCGGGGGCATCCGTCCCCCCACGGGTTCGACCTGTGCGGGGCCTGCTTCGGGACGGTCGCGCTCGACGCGCTGGTCACGGGGGAGCGCTGCGAGGCGGGCGACGTACTGATCGGCCTGCCGTCGAGCGGCCTGCACTCGAACGGCTACACGCTGGCGCGACGGGTGCTGGCCGGGCTCGCCCCCGACGCGCGCCCGGAGGTCCTGGGCGGGGCGAGCGTGACCGACGCCCTGCTCGAGCCGACGGTGATCTACGTCCGCGGGGTGCTCGACCTGCTGCGCAGCGAGGTGCCGGTGCGCGGCCTGGCCCACATCACCGGGGACGGCGTGCTCAACCTCCTGCGCCTGGGTGAGGGGATCGGCTTCGCGATCGACGACCCGCTTCCGGTGCCCGGGATCTGCCGGCTGGTCTGCGACCTCGCCGGGCTGGATGCGGCCGACGCCTACCGGGTCTTCAACATGGGCTGCGGCTTCGTCGTCGTGGTCGGGGCCGAGGAGTCGGGGGCCGCCGTGGAGCGGCTCGCGCCCCACCACCCGGGGGCGCGGGCGATCGGGCGGGTCACCGACTCGGCCGGGGTGATCACGCTGCCGGGGCTCGGGGCGACGGTCCGGCGCTGAGCGCAGCCCGCGACGGGGTACCGGCAGCGAACTCGGTGGCGTGCCGCCTGACCCGAAGCAGGGCCGAGGGCCGCCCCGGCGAGGCCGGCAGCTGGGAGGTTGCGCGCGCCTGAGGCGGTGCAACCGGGCGGCCGGGGGCGACGCAAAGATGAAGGATCTGCGTTACCGCTGGCGGGAATGACCCCTGGGGGCGCACAATATGTCCGAGCCCTCCATGACCCGACCCGATCTACCAGCCCGATGAGCATGCGCGCGCCGACCGGCACGCTGCTCAGCGGTCGCTACCGGCTCGACGAGCAGATCGGGATCGGCGGGATGGCCCGCGTATACCGTGCCTTCGACACCCTGCTCGAGCGGGTGGTGGCGATCAAGGTGCTCAACCGCGAGGTTGCCTCGGATTCCGATCCGCTCGAGCGCTTCCGTCGGGAGGCGCGGGCGGTGGCCCGCCTCAGCCACCCCCACATCGTCACCGTGATCGACGCGGGCGAGGACGACGGGACGCCGTACATCGTGTTCGAGTATGTCGAGGGCGAGACGCTCAAGCAGCGCATCCGCCGCCTCGGCCGGCTCGAGATCCCCGAAGCCGTCGCCTACGCGATCGAGCTGGCGCGGGCGCTCGGCTGCGCCCACGACGCGGAGATCGTCCACCGGGACGTGAAGCCGCAGAACGTCCTGATCGACCCGGACGGCCGCGCCCTGATCACCGACTTCGGGATCGCCCGGACGCTGACCGAGGAGGGCCTGACCGCCGACGGCCGGGTGCTCGGGACGACCGACTACGTCTCGCCCGAGCAGGCGCTCGGACAGGGCGTCACCGGTCAGTCCGACATCTACGCGCTGGGGGTGGTGCTCTTCGAGATGCTCACGGGCGACGTTCCCTTCAAGGCCGAGAACCAGGTCGCGGTGGCCATGAAGCACGTCCGCGACGAGCTTCCCGACGTCCAGCAGCGGCGGCCGGAGGTCTCGGCCGCCCTGGCGCGGGTGCTCGACCGGGCCACCGCCAAGGACCTGCGCCACCGCTACCGCGACGCCCCGGCGCTGATCGCCGACCTCGAGGAGGTTCTGGCCATCGAGACCCTCCGCTCCGGCCATTCGACCGGCGAGGCGACGAGCGTCCTGCGCACCCTGCCGGGCGCGGCCCAGCGCCGGCTGCCGCTGCGGCTGCGCCATCCGCGCCGGCTGATCGGCGTGATCGCCGCCGTCGTCCTCGTCGGGCTCGCCGTCGCGGTGTACGCCGTGCTCCACACCCACCGCGGCATCGCTCCACCGACCAACGTCCCCCCGCCGGCGGCGGCGACCCCGGATCCGCTCAGCCAGAACGCCGCCCATGCCTACAACCCGTTCGGGACGCCCGACCCGACCTGTCCGGCCGTCGACCCGATCTGCGAGCACGACAACCAGGCGCAGTTCGCGGTCGACGGCGACCCGAACACGTACTGGTCGACCTACACCTACGCGGCCGGCAACCTCGGCAAGCCGGGCACCGGCCTGTTCGTCGACGCCCAGCCCGGGGTGGCCGCGGTCGACGTCGTGCTGCAGACGCCGACGCCGGGATTCGTCGTCCAGATCTGGGCGACCGACGCGATCCGCACCTTCACCCCGGAGGATCCGACCAAGACGCTGACCGACCGCGGCTGGTCGCGGATCGACCTGGGCGACCAGGCGGCCGTCGACAAGCAGCGGATCCGCCTCGACACCGCCGGCCAGAGCTTCCGCTACTACCTCGTCTGGATCAAGCAGCTCCCGCCCGGGCACGCAAGCGTCCAGCTGGCCAACGTCACGCTCTACAAGTAGGCGGCAGGTCAGTGGCGGTAGCCGCGCTCGCGCCGGTGGCGTTCGATGCCCAGCCGGCAGAGCTCCTCGACCAGCTCGGGATACGGCATCCCACTGGCCTCCCAGAGCTTGGCGTAGACGCTGGTGGCCGTGAAGCCGGGCATCGTGTTGAGCTCGTTGAGGAGCACGGCCTCCCCGTCGACGAAGAAGTCGGCCCGGGCGAGGCCGCTGACGCCGACCCGCTCGAAGGAGGACGCGGCGAGCTCGCGCACGCGCCGCGCGGCGACGGCGGAGATCCGCGCCGGCACGACGAGCTCCATCCCACCCGGCTCGTACTTCGCCGCCTCGTCGTACCACTCGGAGTGGAGGACGATCTCCCCGGGCAGGGACGTCCGGGTCCCTTCGCCGCCGAGCACCGAGCATTCGACCTCGAGCCCACTGGCCATCGCCTCGACGATGGCCAGCGGGTCGTGCCCGAAGGCGCGCTCGAGCGCCGGAGCGAGCTCAGCCTCGCCTGAGACCTTGGCGATCCCCACCGACGAGCCGAGGTGGGCCGGCTTGACGAACACGGGCAGGCCGAGCTCGCGCAGGCCGGCGAGCACCCCCGGACGGTCGGCCCGCCAGGCCGCATCGCGGACGGCGCGGTAGGCGACCTGCGGGACCCCGGCAGCGGCGACCAGGCCCTTGAACAGCACCTTGTCCATGCAGACGGCCGAGGCGAGCACGCCGGCGCCGACGTAGGGCACGTCGAGGCACTCGAGCAGCCCCTGGACGACGCCGTCCTCGCCGTAGGGGCCGTGGAGGGCGGGAAAGACGACGTCGCAGCCGATCAGGCCCCGGCCGGGCCGGAGCTCGAGCTCCTCGCCGGCGTGCGACCAGCCGCCGTCGCGGGCGATCGCCACCGGGAGGACGTCGTGCCCGGCGGCGGCGAGCCCGGCGCAGACGCAGGCGGCTGAGGCCCGCGAGACGGCGTGCTCGGACGAGCGGCCGCCGCCGAGCACCGCCACCCTCATGCGCCGGGGGCCGGGGTGGTCGTCGTCGGGGTGGTGGGCGTGGTCGGGGTGGTCGGCGTGGTCGGGGTCGTGGCCGGCGCGGTGTAGCGCCCGACGACGAGCTTCACCGCGGTGCCCTTCGGGACCTTGGTGCCGGGCGCCGGCCGCTGGGAGAGCACCTTGGCGTCCTGGGCCATGTCGGTCACCGTCTGGTCGGTGCTCGTCGGCGTCAGGCCGAGCGCCGTGAGCTGGCCGGCGGCGTCGGTGGCGTCGCGGCCGACGAGCGCGGGCACCGGGATCTGATCGGAGGCCTTGGCGACGGTCAATACCACCACGCTGCCCAGCGGCGCGAGCGCCCCCCCGGCGGGCGCCTGGGCGAGCACGGTCCCCGCGGGCTTCTCAGACGGCGCCTGGGTGATCTTGACCTTGAAGCTCGCGGTGCCCAGCACGCTCGTCGCGTCGCCGACGAGGCGGTCGACGACGGACGGAATCTGGGCCGGCTGGGGCCCGCTGGAGAGTTCGAGGCCCACGGTGCTGCCGCGCGGGAGCGCCGTCCCGGCGGGCTGGGTGACGGTGAGCACGCGGCCGGCGGGCACGGTCGGCGAGGGCGACGAGCTCTCGATCACGTTGAAGCCGGCCTTGGTCAGCAGCCGCTTCGCGGTCGGCTCGGGGAGGCCGAGCACCTTGGGGATGGTGGCGTTGCCGGGACCGCCGGATACCGTGATCTGGACGCTCGAGCCCTTCGCCGCGCTGGCGCCGGGGTTGGGCGACTGGCTGATCACCTGACCGAGGGGCGCCTTGGTGGTGACCTGGGTCGGGACGGCGACGAAGCCGGCGTTCTGCAGCGTGACGAGCGCGCTCGCCACCTGTTGGCCGACCACGCCGGGGACCTTGCGCTTGGTGGCGCCGCCGAGCAGGACGACGAGGAGGACGGCGATCCCGACGAGGAGGACCGCGCCGCCGAGGTACCAGGGCCAGCGGGGGCGCGCGGCGGGCGCGATGTACTCGTCGGGCTCGGGCTCCCAGACGTAGGCCTCCTCGTAGACCGGGGGGTCCGGCGGCGGCGCGGCGGCGACGGCCGCGGCGGCGAAGTCGGCGGTGCGCTCGCTCGCCGGCCAGCGCAGCCGTTCGCGCTCGGCCTCGAGCGCGACGAGGAACTCCTCGGCGTCGGCGAAGCGGTTCTCGGGGTCCTTCTCGAGCGCCCGCCGGACGATCGCGTCGAGCTCGGGGCTGACCGCCGGGTTGAGCGCGCTGGGGGCCGCCGGGAGCTCGGAGATCTGCTTGAGCGCGATCGTCACCGCCGAATCGCCGTCGAAGGGGAGGCGCCCGGTGAGCAGCTCGTAGAGCATCACGCCGATCGAGTAGAGGTCGCTGCGGGGGCTGACTGACTGTCCCTGGGCCTGTTCGGGCGACAGGTACTGGACGGTGCCGATGATCGACCCGGTCTCGGTGATCTCAGAGGCTCCGGCCCGGGCGATGCCGAAGTCGGTGACCTTGGCGCGGCCCTCGGCGTCGATGATCACGTTGTGGGGCTTGATGTCGCGATGGACGACCCCGCGCTGGTGGGCGAAGCGGGCGGCGCTGAGCACCTGGCTGGCGATGTCGATCGCGCGCAGCGGGTCGAGCGGCCCGGTCTCGCGGATCAGCGCCTTCAGCTGGCGGCCGCCGAGGTACTCCATCGCGATGTAGTAGGTCCCGTCCCACTCGCCGCGGTCGAACACGCCGACGACGTTGGGGTGCGAGAGGGAGGCGGCGCTCGACGCCTCGCGCCGGAAGCGCTCGACGAACTCCTGATCCTCGGCGAAGCGGCGGTGGAGGAGCTTGACGGCGACCTGGCGACCGAGCTGGAGGTCCTCGCAGCAGTAGACGTCGGCCATTCCTCCCGAGCCGATCCGCGAGACGACCCGGTAGCGCTCGTCGATCATCGTCGCCTCTTCGAGCTCGCGCATCACGCCTATCCGCCCTGGAGCAGCTTTTGGAGGACCTGCTTGGCGATCGGGGCGGCGACGCTGCCGCCCTGGCCGGAGGACCGCTCGACGGTCACAGCGATGGCGATCCGCGGGTTGACGAGCGGCGCGAAGGCGATGAACCAGACCTGGTTGATCGTCTTGCTGTTGCCGATCTCCGCCGTACCCGTCTTGCCGGCGACCTGGATCCCCTGGAGCGCAGCGGCCGTTCCCGTGCCCTCCTGGACGACGTGGCCCATCATCTGGCCGACGGCGTCGGCCGTCGTCGGGGTCATCACCTGGCTGTAGGTGGTCGGGCTGATCGTCTCGACCGTGCGCCCGTCGCGGTCGACCACCTTGTCGGTCAGGTGGGGGGTCATCAGCGCGCCGCGGTTGGCCACGGCGGCGGCGACCATCGCCATCTGCAGCGGCGTGACGTTGAGCTTGTCCTGGCCGATGCCCATGCGGCCGACGTCGACGAGGTTCGAACGCGGATCGAGCAGCTTGGTCGTGCGCCCGTTGCGGAGGTACTCGCCGCTGGGCTGGCGCTCAGCGGGCGGCAGGTCGATCGGCGGCCGCTTGCCGAAGCCGAGGCGGCTCATGTACTTGGCCATCGTGGCCTTGCCGAGCGCGACGGCGACCTGGGCCCAGACCGTGTTGATCGACTTGGTCAGCGCGGTCGTCAGGTCGACCGGGCCGAAGCTCTCGTTGAAGTCGTTCATCAGTGGCACGCCGGAGATCGTCGTGGGCGAGGTGCCGTCGACCGTCGACTGCGGCGTATACCGGCCGCTGTCGATCGCGGCGATCGCCGTCACCACCTTGAACGTCGAGCCGGGCAGGTAGCCGGACTGGGTGACGCGGTCGAAGCGCGAGGAGTTCGGGTCGGCGGCCAGCGTCTGCGTCCCCTGGGTGGTCGCCAGGAGGTTGGGGTCGTAACTCGGCAGGCCGGCGAAGACCTTGACCGCCCCGTTGCGGGGGTCGAGCGCGATGACGGCCCCCTTCTGCCCGCTGAGCGCCTGGAGCGCCACCCGCTGCGCCTTGGGGTCGAGCGTGGTGATGACCTGATCGCCGGTGCGCTTGTGGCCGGTGAGCTGATCGATGATCGAGTTGAGCTGGGTCGAGGCGCTCCGCCCGGTGACCTCGGCGTTGCGCGTGGCCTCGAGGCCGGCGCGTCCCGGCGTGGTGTAGGAGTAGCCGATCGCCTGGGCGAAGAGGCTGCGCGTGGGATAGGAGCGGATGTAGGTGCCGTCGGCGCGGCGGGTCGAGCGAGCGAGCACGGTGCCGTCGGCCGCCCGGATCGAGCCGCGGGCGATCCGGGCCTCCTCGAGCAGCGTCCGGGCGTTCTCCGGGTTGTCGCGGAGCGACTGCGCCTCGAAGACCGTCCAGCGCGACGTGAAGGCGATCAACAGGGCGAAGAGCACGGCGACCAGCCCGAACAGGCGCGCGATCGGGCCATTCATCGGGCAGCGAGCTGGCCGAGCTCCAGCCTGCGCACCAGGTCGGTGGCGTCGTCGTGGGAGCGGAGCTTGTGGTCGAGCAGGCGGCGGCGCTCGGTCGCGCTGATCTCGGCGACGGTGACGCCGGAGACGAAGTTCGGCTTGTAAAGGGAGATCCCGCCGCCGAGGTCGTAGGGCGCGCCGCGGAAGACGGCGATCCGCCCGGCGGTGTCGGTGCCGACGAAGTAGACCGACTGGCTGGCCACCCACCCGGCCACGCCGACCAGCCCGAGGACGACCGCCAGGCCGAACAGCACCCGCAGGAGGCCGACCACCGGGCCTCGCCGGCGACGGGCGGCCTCGGGCTCGGGCTCACGCGGCACGCGGCGGGACGCGGCGACGGGCGGGGGCGACGGCGGGGGCACGACGGTGGGCGACGGCTCCTCGGCAAGGGCCTGGCGCACCTGGGCGACGGTGGGGGCCGCCGCTCCGACCGTGGTCGGCTGTTCGGGGCCGACGGGGCCGACGGGGCCGTCGCCGGCGACCTCGCCGAGGCGGAAGAGAACGACGGTGATGTTGTCGCGGCCGCCGGCCGCGTTGGCCGCGGCGATCAGCGCGCGGGCCGTCTCCTCGAGCGCGGTGGCCGAGCAGAGGATCTCGTGCACCCGCGACTCGCGCAGCATCGACGTGAGGCCGTCGCTGCAGAGCAGGTAGATGTCGCCGTCGTGGCCGCGGTGGGTCAGGGTGTCGACCTCGACCTCGGGCTCGGGACCGAGCGCGCGGGTGATGATCGAGCGCTGGGGGTGCTCGTCGGCCTCGCGCTCGGTGAGCTTGCCCTGGCGCACGAGCTCGGCGACCAGCGAGTGGTCCTCGGTGAGTAGGGCGAGCTTCCCGGCCCGGAGTCGGTAGGCCCGGCTGTCGCCGACGTGGGCGATCGCCACCTCGCCGGCGCCGACGTGGACGGCGGTGATCGTCGTGCCCATCCCGGCGCGCTGGGAGTCGGCCCGGGAGAGCTCGTGAATCCGCTCGTTGGCCTCGTGAACCCGGCGGGCGAGCCGTTGCTCGGCGCTGGCCAGGTTCTCGTCGAGCCCGGCGGCGAACAGCTCGACAGCGGTGCGCGAGGCGACCTCGCCGGCCTGGGCGCCGCCCATCCCGTCGGCGACGACGAACACCGGGGTGCGGGCGAAGTAGGAGTCCTCGTTGGCGCGGCGCTCGCGCCCGGTGTCGGTCCCGGCGTGGTATTCGACGACGCGCAGCATCACCCCTCCTCGTAGCTGAACTCGCTGTCACCGATCCGCACACGGTCACCGTGGTGCAGCGGCGCGGGACCGTGGAGCAGCTCCTCGTTGAGGTAGGTGCCGTTGGTCGAGCCTAGATCCTCGAGCACGACGGCGCCTGCCTGACGCAGGACGCGGGCGTGCCGAGCCGAGGCGAACGGGTCGTCGAGCCGGATCTCCGCCGCCTCGCCGCGGCCGAGCACGGCGCCGTCGTCGACGTCGTAGATCATCCCGGCGGTGTGCCCGGGCGCGCGCTCGACGACGAGGCGGGGGGCGACGGCCTCGCGGGCGACGGCGATCCCGGTGGAGGCCGAATGGAGCCCGGTGCCCTCGGACGCGAGCGGCGCCTGCGGGGCGCGCGCGGCGGCGAGGTCGCGCAGCACGCTGCGCGAGACCCAGAGGAGGAAGAGGTAGAGGACGGCGATGAAGCCGAACTTCAGCGCCACCGAGACGGGTTCGAGGCTGGTCATCGCGCTCAGTCGACCTCGATCGCCAGCCGCACGGCGCCGAGCTCGACCGTGTCGCCGGGGTGGATCGGCTCGGCCCCGCGGACGCGCCGTCCGTTGACCCGCACGCCGTTGGTCGAGCCGAGATCGTGGATCGCCCATCCCTCCGGCGTGGCCAGGATCTCGGCGTGGCGGCGGGAGACGTCGGTGCTGGTCACGACGATGTCGCACTCCCGGCTGCGCCCGATCAGGGCGCCGCTCGGGGCGACCGGCATCCGCTTGCCTTCCACGACGACGAGCAGGCGGTTCTTGCGGGGAACGGCCCGGCTCGCCTGCAGCGGTTCCTTCAGGCGCTCGGCGGTGCTGAAGATCATCGTGTGACCGCTGTCGCGCGCCGGCTGGGGGACGGGAGGCGACTCGGGAGCCTCGTCGAGGCTCACGCGGCGCGCCTGGATGCCGCAGTCGCCGAGGGCCAGGCGCTCGTCGGTGCGGAACTCGATCGACGGGCGGGCGACCATGGTCAGGCCCTCACTGCGGGCATGCTCGAGCAGCGCCGAGCCGAGCTCCTCGATCACCGCCCGCTCGAGCCCCGAGTAGTTGGCGCGGTCCTCGGGGCCGAGCCAGACGACGTACTCGTTCGGCACGTAGGTCCGGGCCAGCGAGACGGTGCGATGGTCGTCCATCTCGCGGGTCAGGCGCCGGGCGAGCTCGACCGGCTTGATCTCGGAGCGGAATGCACGGCCGAAGGCACCCTCGACGAGGCCGGCGATCTTGGTCTCGAGGCTCCTGAGTACGCTCACGGGGTTGCGCCTGGCGCTGGGTTGGACCGGCGGTCGGGCGTTGGCACGACCGCGGACCTTGCGCCATGCTACGCAACGCCGGAGTGCACGGGTGCGCGGCTGGGAAGTCGCACGAGTGAGAGACCGACCGCGGCCGCGGCCCCGAGCAGGAGCGATGCCGTCCCGGGCGCGCCGGTGCGAGCGCCGAGCAGCCCGCTCGCGGCGACGAGGAGGGTCGCCCAGGCGATCGCTCCCAGGGCCCGGGCCATCGGGCTCGGTCCTCGGACGACCCAGGGCACCACGAGCGCCGCCAGGGCCCAGACAGCGGCGAGGAGGAGGGCCCGGCCGCCGAGGAGCGGGAGGATCGCGTGGCTGATGGCGTCGGGCGGGGAGCCCTGCCAGGCGGCGCGTGGGCGGGTCCCGGAGGCGGCGCCGAAGAGGAAGGACGCTTCGTAGAGCGGCTCGGCCAGCGACAGCCACCAGAGCCCGAGCGCGCCGAGGGCGGCCCGCTGCCAGGCGACGGCGCAGCGGCCGGCGAGCGCCGGAAAGGCGACGGCGAGGCCGAGCGCGCCGAGCACGGGGGCGAGCGCCGGGGCCGACCAGAGCCAGGGCGAGCGGCGCAGGAGCGACGGCACCGGGGCCAGGGCGAGGGCGACGACGAGGGCGGCGCCGGACTCGCCGCTGATCGCCAGCCAGGCGACGCCGGCGAGGCCGAGGGCGAGCCAGCCGCCGCGCGGCAGCAGGGCGACGCCGGCTCCGGCCGCCGCGGCCGCCCAGAGCGCCGAGACGGGCGAGGCGGGCC
>JBPCNA010000098.1:0-14181 GCA_051001735.1 Solirubrobacteraceae bacterium | reverse complement strand
CGGCCGCCCTGGCCGCCGCCGGTGCGCCGGCCGCCTCGCCGTCGAAGGCGGCGAGCGCACCCAAGGTGAGCCGCCTCGGTGCCGCCCAGCCGGGGATCGCCGCCGCCCCCCCGGCCGTGACTGCGGCCAAGGCCGCCACCGCCGGCTCGGGGATCTCCCCGCTGCTGCCGATCGTCCTCGGGGCGGCGCTGGTCGGCGCCCTCGCCATCGTCCTGCTGCGCCGCCGCCGCTCGTCGCCGCCGACGTGACCGCCGGTCGTCCGAGGCGGTGGCTCGCAGTCGTCTGCGCCGCCGTCGCCGGCGGCTGCCTCGCCGGGCCGGCCGACGCCGCTCGGAGCCTGCGTACGGGCTTCGTCGCCCCTGAGTTCTCCTCGCTCGACGCGAGCCTCCGGACGCAGTGGCTCGACCGGGCCTCCGGCGAGGCGGCCGGCTTGGCGCGGGTCGACGTCGAATGGGCGGCGGTCGCCCCCGTCGCCCCGGCGCGCCCGAGCGACCCGTCCTCCCCCGGCTACGACTGGACGGCGCTCGACGGCGCCGTCCGCGACGCCCGGGCCCGCGGGATCGAGCCGCTCCTCACCATCCTCCGGGCGCCGCGCTGGGCCGAGGGGCCGGGGCGCCCGGCGAGCGCCCCGCCCGGTTCCTGGCGGCCCGACCCGCAGAAGTTCGCCCAGTTCGCCCGCGCGGCCGCGGGACGGTACTCCGGCCGCTACCCCGACCCCCTCGCGCCGGGACAGGCCCTCCCCCGCGTGCGCAACTGGCAGGCCTGGAACGAACCGAACCTCGCCATCTACCTCTCGCCCCAGTGGGACCGGAGCTCCGGCCGCCTGCAGCCGTCGAGCCCGGCGGTCTACCGCGCCATGCTCAACGCCTTCTACGCCGCGGTCAAGGCGGTCGACCCGACCAACCTGGTGGTCGAGGCCGGGACCGCGCCCTACGGCGATCCCGAGCCCGGTGGCCGGCGCCTGGCCCCGGCGCTCTTCCTCCGCGCCCTCCTCTGCCTGGGGACCGATCTGCGGCCGGCGCCGTGCCCCGACCCCGCGCACTTCGACGTCCTCGCCCACCACCCCTACGCCGTGGCCGGCCCGACGAGCCGCGCCCTCAACCGCGACGACGTGGCGATCCCCGACCTCGCCAAGCTGACCCGTCCGCTCGCCGCCGCTGTCCGCAGCGGCCGCGCTCTGCCCCGGGCGAGCAAGCGCGTCTGGATCACCGAGTTCTCCTGGGACAGCAACCCGCCCGACCCCCAGGGGGTGCCGGCGGCCACCCACGCGCGCTGGCTCGAGCAGTCCCTCGAGCTGCTCTGGCGCCAGGGCGCCGACACCGTGGTCTGGCTGAACATCCGCGACGACGCCCCGGTCCCCGACTACGCGAGCACCTACCAGTCGGGGGTGTTCCTCCGCGACGGGACGCCGAAGCTCGCGGCGACCGCCTTCCGCTTCCCCTTCGTCGTCCACCGCGTCTCCCGGGCGGGGATCCGCGTCTGGGGGGCCGCGCCGGGACCCGGCGCCGTCGTCGTCGAGCGAGCCGTCGGCGGCGGCTCGTGGACGCCGGTCCGGCGGTTAGCGGCCCCCGCCGGGCGGGTGTTCGACCTGAGCGTGCGCTTGGCCGGCGCCGCCACCCTGCGAGCGCGGCTCGGGTCGTCGGTCAGCCTGCCCTGGTCGATCGGCGGCTGAGGGGCCCGGGCGGCTGAGGGGCCCGGCTCGCGGCCGGACCCCTCGCTGCCGACTGCGCTTCGACTGCTGCTAGGGGACCGAGACGATCTGGATCGCCTCGCTCGAGACGATCGTCCCGTCGGGCCGGACGTGGGCGATCACGAACGTGGTCAACGGCTGCCCGATCGAGCGGGCGTAGTTGAGCAGGTCGAGGCCGCGCGGCGTCAGCGTGAACGTCACCGTCTGCTGACCGGCGGTGATGTGTGTGAGCTCGTTGAGCAGCGTCGTGTAACCGTCGTGCCGGGGATAGCCGAGGTTGCCCGGACGGATCTCCTTGGCGCGGAGGACGAGCCGGAACCCGCCGCAGACCGACGAGCTGAACGTGACGCTGCCCGATCCGTCGCTCGCGATCGTGCTCAGAGCGGTCTGCGTCGCCTTGACGGCGGCGGCGGCGGTCACGGCCGCCCCGTTCGGCAGATAGGGGTTCTGGCCCGGGCAGGCGACGGCCGCCCCGGCCGCCCCGCCGCCGGTGAGAAGCGCCACTGCCGCCATCGCCCCGAGGGCCAAGATCGCTACCAGTCTTCGCATTCGCATCATCCTTTTCCCGGGGGCGGTCAACGCTTGCCCCTTGACTATGCACCTGCCGGTACCTACGCTCGGCGGCCACCCAGGCTGACAGGATCGTCGCGTCGCGACCGCGACCGCCGCGGCCGACGCCCCTTGGCGTCGACGCGCCGCAGCGCCCGCCGAGCCGGCGTTCGCCGGCGCCCCCGACGGCGCTCCCCTCCCCGTGACCCGATCGAACAAGAGCCCGCGCCTGCTGCGTCGCATGATCGCGTCGGTGGTCGTGCTCGCGGTGATCGGGGTCGCGGCGGCCCTCTACGTGAACCACGTCCGCCATCCGGGCAACGTCTTCCACCCACAGGTCCCCTTCACCGCCCAGGCGCCGCTCAAGGCTCGCAGCCCCGCCGAGGTCTCCCCCTGGCCGCTCTACGGCTACGGCAAGAACCACGCACGCGTCGCGCCCGTCCCGGCCCGGCTGCGCCCGCCGTTCCGCCGCGTCTGGACCGCCTACGGCCACGCCCTGCTCGAGTTCCCGCCGGTCATCGACCACCACGCGCTATTCCAGCTCAGCGACGACGGCGTCGTCCACGCGATCGCCACGGCGACCGGCCGCATCCTCTGGACGCGCAAGCTCGGCACGCTCTCGGCCTCCTCGCCGGCGGCGTCGGGCAACAGCGTCTACGTGACGCTGCTCGCCCACGGGCGGGGCGGCGGCGGCCGGGTCGCCGCCCTGCGCCAGGGCGACGGATCGGTGCGCTGGATCCGCGACATCCCCAGCCGCACCGAGTCCTCGCCGCTGCTCGACCGCGGCAAGCTCTACTTCGGCTCGGAGAACGGGACCGTCTACGCGATCAGCGCCCACAGCGGCTCGGTGATCTGGAGCTACCACGCCCACGGCGCCGTCAAGGCGAGCCCGACGCTCTCGGCCGGCCGGCTCTTCTTCGGCGACTACGGCGGCCACGTCCAGGCGATCCGCCAGTCCGACGGCCGGCGCGAGTGGATCAGCGGCGGGAGCGGCCTGATCGGCGGCAGCACCTTCTACTCGACGCCGGCCGCCGTCTTCGGCCGTATCTACCTCGGCAGCACCGACGGCCGGGTCTACGCCTACGACGCCGCCACCGGGTCGCTCGCCTGGGCTCACCAGACCGGGAGCTACGTCTACTCCTCCCCCGCCGTGACCAACGCCGCCGGCGTCGGGCCGACCGTCTACGTCGGCTCCTACGACGGGACGTTCTACGCCCTGAACGCCTACTCGGGGGCGGTGCGCTGGCGCTACTCCGCCGGCGGGCGGATCTCCGGGTCGCCGACGATCCTCGGCGCGGTCGTCTACTTCGCCGTCCTCGGGACCCACCGGACGATCGCCCTGGACATCCGCAACGGCCGCGTGATCTACACCCGCCCGAGCGGGTCGTTCGACCCGGTGGTCAGCGACGGGAGCCGCGTCTACCTGTCGGGCCTGACCGGCCTCTTCGGCCTGGTGGCCACCGGCCATCGCCATGCCGCGCGACGGACCCCGGCCGGCGGGCGCGGCCACTCGGGGCACTAGACTCGGCTCGTGCCGCGCCGCTTCCCGATCGTCCAGTGGCCCAACCGGTCGCTCTTCGTCGCCTTTGCCGCCGGCCTCGCCGCCCGGGCGGCCGCCGGGCCGACCCGCCGCGCCGCGGGCCTCGTCTCCCGCCTGGCCACGCTGTTCTGGGCCGCCCAGGAGGTGCTCCGCGGAGCCAACTGGTTGCGCCGCCTGCTCGGCCTCGTCGTCGGCGCGCGCACCGGCCGCGCCCTCGCCCGCCGCGCCGACGTCGAAGGTGGTCCCGCCTGAGGCGGTTGGCCGCGCCCGACGTCGGGTAGGCCCTGCCGACGATGGCGGCCAAGACGACGATCACCCCCTATCGCGACGGCCCCTACCTGGTCACCGGCCCCTTCGAGATCCGCGACCAGGAGGGGAACCTGATCGCCGCTGAGCGCCGGACGATCGCGCTCTGCCGGTGCGGGCGCTCGCAGCTGCGGCCGTTCTGCGACGGCACCCACAAGACGATCGGCTTCCGCGCCGCGAGCGCCGCCGAGAGCTGACGGCGTTCAGGCAAGCGGGGCGCGCAGCGAGCTCTCGCCGCGCGCCCAGGCGCCGAGGAGGTGGCGCGAGGCGCGGCGGTCGAGCTCGACCAGGGCGGCGGCGCCGAAGAGGACGTCGCCGGCCACCGCCGGCTCGAGCCGGCCGAGGCCGGCGGCCAGGTCGACGGCGGCGAGGTTCTCGTGGACCGCGTCGGCGAGGACGTGCTCGTCGTAGAAGGCGCGCGCGCGCGGGCCGCCGCCCAGCCGCTCGAGGCCGCGGCTGTAGCGGCGGTTCGGCAGCGACGAGGACATCTCGAAGGCGGCGAGGTGGCCGACGATGGCTCCGCGCCAGCGCCGGTGCAGGCCGAACAGCGACATCAGGTTGACCGAGGCGAGGGTCACGCCCGGCAGGCAGGCGAGGTAGGCGCCGTAGCGCCCGTCGAGACCGAGCTCGACCATCGTCCGGCGGAACAGCTCGGAGTGGACCCGGTCGGGTATCCCCTCGCCGTACTCGTCGGTCTGGATGCGGATCAGCGCCGCCTTCGGCGCGCCCCAGAGCCGGGGGATCACCCAGGAGTGGGGGTCGGCCTCCTTGAGCTGGTAGGCCGACCGGTGGACGACGAACTCGACGAACTCCTCGAGCGTCGCCCGGGCCTCGATGTAGCGCGACAGGGGCGGGCCCTCGTCGGCGTCGAGGATGGCCCGCAGCGCGAGGTCTGTGTCCCGCGGGTCGACCGGCTCGGGCCGGGGCACCGCCTCGCGGAGCGCCGCCTCGAAGCCCTGCTCGAGGCGGCGGCGGAAGGCGAGCAGCGGCGGGTCCCACTCCCACTCCTCCTCGACCCCGGCGAAGCCGCGGTAGTGGAGCTCGTAGAGGGAGTAGAGGGCGAGCTGGAAGTCGTCGTCGCCGAGCAACGCGCTCGTGCCCGGCGCGACGGCCCGCGCCAGCCCGTCGACGGCCTGCGTCCCGGCGAGCACGCCGAAGAGCCGCTCGGTGAGCGGGCCGACGGCGGGTGGCAGACGGGGTCCGGTCGGCTCCTCGAGCTCCGGCGGGGGGGCGAGGAGCGGGGCGAGCGCCGGGTTCACGGCGCGGCAGTGGGTCGGGCTGTCGGGATGCGGTACATCGAGCGCTCCTCGGTGCGAAGGTGGGCCGGCGATACGGAGAGCGCCGTGACGCTCATTCGACTACCCCGTCGGACGCGGCGAGAAACGCGCGGGCCCGGCGCAGCGTCGGCCGGCTCCGACCACCCGACCGACGGAGAAGACGATCCCCACGCGGACGACCGCGGGGTGCTGTGCGGTCACCGCGGTGAAGCCGCCCGGCGCCCGGGCGACGCAGCCGGAGCTCGACGACCAGTAGGGGCTGAAGCGGACGTCGGCGACGCTCGTGCCCGGACGGCTGAAGCGCAGCGTGAACGACTGCGGGCCGAGCGCGGTCAAGCGGGCCGGCCCGGTGGCCAGCGGCCGGGGATCGGCGAGCGCGAACACCCGCCAGTGGGCGTCGCGCCAGACCGGGCGCAGGTAGGGCAGCCCGCCGAGGACGAGGTCGACCTCGGCGCGGCTCGACGGATCGCTCGGGGCCAGCGCGACGGCGACGAAGCGGACGCCGAGCGAGCGCAGCCAGGCGTGGTAGGCGGCCGGCCGCAGGGGCCGGCGGAAGAAGAGGCCGTTGTAGCCGGCGTCGAGCTGCTTCTCCCAGCCGCGGGCCAGGGGGAAGCGCTCGGGCACGAAGGCGGCCTCCCAGTGGGAACGGGTGAAGGGCACCTCGATGCGGCCGGTCTCGGCGCCGTGGGCACCGAGGAAGGCGAACAGGCCGTCATAGGTCGCGCTTCGGGAGAGGGGGTCGCCGACGCTCCGGGAGACCTCGCGCACCGGCGCGTACCACTGCCAGACCAGCAGCGCGGCGGCCAGCAGGGCGACGGCGGCGCCACCGAGCCGGCGGCCGCGCCACTCGCGGGGCGGACGGGCACAGCAGAGGAGCGGGCCGGCGACCACCGCGCCGAGGCGGGTGGTGTTGCCGCCGATCGGCGTGACCAGGACAAAGGCGCCGACGGTGGCCGCGAGGTAGAGGGCGGCTCCGATCCGCAGCAGGCGGTCCGGCGCCAGCACGACGAAGGCAACCGTCAGGGCGAGCGATACGGCCAGCGCCTGCGTGCCGAACGGCTGGCGTCCGCCCTCGGGAAAGACCACCGCCAGCGCCCCGGCGACCGCGAGCGACGGGACGACGATCATCAGGGCGAGGCGCCGCCGGCCGTCGAGGAACCCGGCGACACCGGCCATCGCCAGGAAGAGGCCGGCGAGCGGCGTGGCGGCGGCGGTCAGCGCCGCGAGGACCACGGTCGGCACGCGCCGTCGGCGCTGCGCCGCGTAGAGCGCGGCCAGCCCGAATGCCGTTCCCAGGGCATAGGTCAGGCGGCCGATCGCCAGGTCGGTGGCCGTGGCCAGGGCGAACCAGAGGATCCCGATCCGGGCGCGGGGGCCGAAGTGGCCCTCGGCCAGCCGGGCGAAGCAGCAGGCGGCGAGGACGGCCGAGAGCGCCCCCACCACCCGCATCCCGAACTCGGCGGCCAGGGGCGGGAAGAGCAGGCTGTAGGCCGGCAGGTGATGGCCCGCGTACCAGCCGTTGTCCCAGATCGCGAACCCCTGGCGCTCGAACAGCCCGACCCGATAGGACTGCGCCGCCAGATCCGGCGTCCGCGGCGCCACCAGCAGCCAGAGGAGCGCGGCGGCCGCGGCGAGCAGGCCGGCCTGGACGTCGGCGCGCCGGGCGAGGTTCCGCAGCGTCGCCACCTGCGCGCGCCGGCTCACCGCCTCCGGCGGGAGCGCCGGCACAGCCGGCCAACCGGCCGTCGCCGACATCAGGTGCTCACCCCACGGCCCCGCGCCCGCGCGCCCGCGCGGCGCACGGCCCGTCTCCGGCGCGGCGGGACGTGCCCGCCCGCCGGCTACCGGGACTTAGGAGGAGATGTCGACGTATCGAGGCAGGGTGAACGTCGGGAACGGCTTGTGGCTACGCGGGTTCTGGCGTACGTAGGACATCGCCCGGTAGACCCCGACCTGCCCGGCGGGCGGCGCGGCCAGCGTGGCCGAGAACCGGCCGGACGCCGTGCCGGCGATCGTCATCACGTTGACGGTCCGCGTGCAGGAGATCCGCCGCTGGATGACGATCTTCGAGACCGGGGTGGTCAGCGGCGGGTCGAGCGTGCCGCTGATGTGCACCTTCCCGCCGCTGCTCGTCAGGGTCGTGACGTGCATGCGCCGGTAGAACTTCAGCCGCAGCGACGTCTGTCCGAGCGCCTTGGCGTAGAAGCGCGCCGCGTTGGTGAAGCGGATGCCGATCGGCGGCAGTGGCGCCGTGGTGTGGAACAAGCCGTGGGAGTCCACCTTGGCGCTCGCCACGACCTTTCCACCGGTGCCGGTCGGGTCGAAGTAGATCGGGATCGTCTTGCCGATGAACTTCTTGTCGGCGGCGGCTCCGGCGAGGTAGGCGTGGTTGCCCTGCTGGAACACGTCGAGCAGGGTCAGCTTCCGTGTCGTACACAGCTGGAGCTCCTGCGTCGGGGTGCAGTTGATGCTGTTGTTGCTCACCCGCGCCCGCCCGACCACGAGGTCGAGGAGGGGCTGGTTGAGGAGGGTGACGTTGACGTGGAGGGCGGTCTGTGTGAGCTGACCGTTGGCGATGACCTGCTTGTTCGGCTCCACGGTGATCCGGATGACCTGGTCGATCAGCGGCTGTACCGCGGTGAGGATGCTGGTCAGCAGCGGCTGGGCCGCCGTGTCGAGGATGCTGGTCAGCTCGTGCACGAGGCTGTTGACCGCGGCGATGGTGGTCGCGTCGGTCGAGTTCGTCGGCACGCCGAGCGAGATCTCGAGGTTGGCCACCAGCTGGTCGACGAGGGTCTTGAGGTTGAGGTTCTGCAGCTGCTGGGTGTTCAGCAGGTTGAGCAGCTGGTTGGTCACCGGGTCGGTCCCGATGTTCTGGCCGAGCACGTTGAGGCCGAGGATCTGCGAGGCGCCCTTGAGCACCGGCGCGCCGTTGACGCACGTGCTGCTGGCCGTCGCCGCGGCCGCGCCGACCCCGGCGATGCTCCCGTTGAGCACGTTGCTGAGCACGCTGTTGAGGATCTGCTGGAGGCCGCCGGCGAGGTCGCCCTGGGTGATCGTCGGGGTGCCCGGCCCGAGGCCGAGGGCCGCGAGCAGCGCCGGCAGGAGCGGGCTGCTCAGCGTGATCGGCCCGGCGCTGCCGGTGACCGCCTGGCTGATCGGCCCGGTGATCTGGCCGAGGAAGCTGCCGCCGAGGCCGACGCCGAGACCGGTGACCGCGGCGATCGAGGAGGCCTTCTTGGCGTCGGCCGAGATCGCCGTCTTGGCCTCGAGCACGCTCCCGGTCAGGGGAAGCATGGCGCTCGGCGGGATCGTGAGCACGGTGCCGTCGACGGTGGTGCAGGTCGTCGCGCCGGCGTTGGCGGTGCCGAGGACGATCGGCGTGAGGGTGAGCAGCTGGGCGCGGAGCGCCAGCGCATCGCAGTTGAACGTGAGGTCGTCGGCGCTCGCGCTGGCCGGAGCCAGGAGGGCGCCGCAGCCGGCGACGAGCGCCAGCATCGCGACCAGCTTCGAACCCAGACGCGACCGCGCTCCGGACCTATCCATGGATGCTGCCTCCCCGTTTTACCCGCAAGTTGGCGCGATACTAGGGGATCGGCACGACGGACGCAACATTCGTCCATCGCCTCCGACGGGCGTGATTTTCAGCCCGCGCGAGCGGCGCGGCTGTCGCGCAGGACCGCCCGAAAGCTCCGGTACTTGAAGATGAAGAAGATCGCCGCGAACCCCTGAGCGAGAGTGAACGCGAGCAGCGCGATCTGCTGGCCGACCGAGAACACCGCGACCGAGTCGGTGGGCGCCGTCGAGGAGAAGATGACCACCAGCAGCGCCTGCTGGACGCCGGCGCCACCCGGCGTGAAGGGCACGATCGCGGCGATCACCTGGACGGCCAGGACGAGCACCGCGGCGCCCACTCCGGCGCCGACGCGGAAGGCGTCGAGCAGGTAGTAGTAGGCGGCGCCCCGAAGGACCCATCCGCATGCCTGCGGCAGGCACATCCCGATCAGGTAGCGGCGCCGGTCGCCGAGGATCGCCCAACCCCGGCGGAAATCGACCCAGAACGCGGCGATCCGCCGCGAGAGGACGGCGAACGTGCCGAGGCCGACGACGGCGACCGCGGTGACCAGGAACAGCGAGAGTCCCGGGTGACGTCCGAAGAAGGCGATGTCGAACGACGACAGCCCGCCGAAGTCGCCCGGCTTGGGGAAGACGCCGCGCGTGAACGCGTAGATCAGGATTCCCACGCAGACCACGCCGTCGAAGATGACGTTGACGCAGAGCGCGCTGGTCACGGTCGAGAAGCTCGACCCGGGGATCGCGTTGCGGGTGAGCACGAGCTGGACCACGCTCCCGCCGCCCGCCGGGACGACGCCGTTGAGGCCGTAGGCGGCGACGTAGGCGCCCCAGACCTTGCGCCAGGGAAAGCGCTCGTCGGGGTAGGCGGCGCGCAGGGCGTTGTAGGAGGCGCGCGAGCGGACGAGCAGGTACAGGCCGAAGCAGAGCAGCGCCACGGCGAGCGAGCCGAAGCGCAGCTGGCTCAGGTTGTCGATGAACTGCTCCGCCGCCTGGCTGAACGCGCGCACCGTGTCGCCGATCGTGGATACGATCACGGGCATCGCGGGAGACTGTACGCGGACCGACGCGTCCGACAATCCGAGATCATTGGCCGGATGATCCGCCCCCCCAAGCAGATCGCGCTCCTCGCCGTGCTCGTCTGCGTCCTGCTCGTGCCCGCGTCGTCGGTCGGCGCCGACACCCCGGGCCCGCCGTCGGCGATCACCCTCACCCGCGGCTGGCAGTTCCTGCCCGATCCCGGCAACGGCGGCCTCGCCGCCGGCTGGCAGCTCGGGCGGACGGGCAGCGGCTGGCGCACGGTGAGCGTCCCCCACGTCTTCGACGCGCGCGCCCTGCCGGCGCTCTTCGGCGGCACCGTCGGCTGGTACCGCCTCCACTTCACGACGCCGGCCACGCAGGCCGGCTACGCCTGGGCGATGCGCTTCGCGGAGTCTCGCCGGATCACCCAGGTGTGGCTGAACGGCCGCTTCATCGGCTCCCACGCCGACGCCTACACGGCCTTCCAGCTCGACCTCGGCGCGCTGCAGCCGGGTGCCGAGAACACGCTCGTGGTCCGCGTCGACAACCGCAAGGGCGTCGAACCGCGCGAGGGCTGGTGGAACTGGGGCGGGCTCGTGCGCCCGGTGTCGCTGATCCCGCTCGGTCCGGTCGCCGTCTCCGACCTCGGGCTGATGCCCGACCTGACGTGCCGGTCGCCCGGGGTCTGCACCGGCCGGCTCCTGGTCGACGCGGTGATCGCCAACCGCAGCGCGCAGACGCTCACGCCGACCCTCGAGCTCACCCTCACCCCACCGGGCGGATCCTCGGGCGGGGTCCAGACGAGCACATTGGCGCCGGGGACGCTGGGCCCGGGCGAGCGGGCCAACCTGCGCTTCTCGGTCCCCCTCGACGAACCGCTCCAGACCTGGTCTCCCGACCGGCCGAGCCTCTACGCGGCGACGTTGCGCACCCGCGACGGCGCCGCCGTCACCCAGATCGACCATATGGCGATCGGCATGCGGCGGGCGGAGAACCGCGGCGGCCTGCTCTACCTCAACGGCCGCCAGATCCAGCTCCGCGGCGCGTCGATCGAGGAGGACGTCCCCGGCCGCGGTCCGGCGCTCACACCGACCGACGAGCAGCGCGTCGTCGAGGAGCTCCAGGCGCTCCACGCCAACGTGACCCGCTCCCAGTACCCGCTCAGCGCGGGGCTCCTCGACCGCCTCGACCGCGCCGGCATCCTCGTGTGGACGCAGGCGCCGATCTACCACCGCGACGACCTGCTGCACACGACCGGCCAGCGCGCGGCGGCGCTGGCCACGTTGCGCGAGTCCGTGCTGGCCACGCGCAACCACCCGAGCATCCTCACCCAATCGATCGCCAACGAGCTGACGCCGGTCCCCGACATCGTGCCGGGGACGAAGGCCTACATCGACGCCGCGGTCCCGCTCGTGCGCGAGCTCGACCCGGCCGTCCCCGTCTCGATCGACCTGCTGTCGTATCCGAACTTCCCGGCCCAGGAGACCTACCAGCAGTTCGACCTGCTGGGGATCAGCAACTACTACGGCTGGTACCCGGGCAAGGCCGGCCACTCGACGGCCAACATCTCCGGGCTCGGACCCTTCATGCAGGTGGCCCACGCCCGTTATCCGGGTCAGGCGCTGGTGATGACCGAGTTCGGCGCCGAGGCGTCGATCACCGGCCCGGTCACCGAGAAGCAGACGTTCGCGTTCCAGACGCGCTACCTCCAGCAGACGCTGGCGACGGTGGCCACGCTCCCCTTCCTCAACGGGGCGATCTACTGGACGCTCCGCGAGTTCGCGGTCAAGCCCCACTGGAACGGGGGCCCGCCGCGGCCGTCGATCCCCGACACCTCGATCCACCACAAGGGGCTGATCAGCTACGGCGGCCAGCCGAAGCCGGCCTTCGCGGTGGCCGCAGAGCTGTTCGCCCGGACGCCCCTCTACCGCTTGGCGGACACGCCGGCCGGCGCCGGGCCGGGCGGCGGCGGTACGCCGTCGCGAAGCGGGGCCTCGGGCGGCCTCCTCGCCCTCATCTGCCTGTGCGGCATCGGCGGCGTGGTCGTCGTCTCGGCCCGGGTCAGGCGCCGGACCCAGAGCGCCAAGACGCGGCTGACGTCGCTGCGCTAGCCCGCGCTACCCGCCCGAGAGGCCGGCGGGCGGCACCTCCTGCGAGGACACCGGCGGGTTGTCGGCGAGCAGGCGCGGCACGGTGACCAGCGTGTAGCCGCGTCTGTGCAGGCCCTTGACGATGCGGGGCAGGGCGGCGATCGTCTGAGCCCGGGCGCCGCCGGCGTCGTGCATCAGGACGATCGCCCCCGGGCGGGCGCCGCCGATCACCGACCTGACGATCACGTCGACGCCGGGCTGGCGGAAGTCGGCGGTGTCGATCGTCCAGAGGATCGTGAGCATCTTCAGCTTCTTGGCGATCGATAGCGTGGTGGCGTTGAACGACCCGTAGGGCGGCCGGAAGAGCTGGGGGAACGGTGCGCCGTAGGCGGCGGCGCCCTTGGCCTGGTCGAGCAGCTGCCGCACTTGGTCCTGGCGCGAGAGGGTGGCCATCGGCGGGTGGTCCTGGGTGTGGTCGCCGAGAGCGAACCCGTCCGCCAGCTCGGTCGTGACGTAGGCGCCGAAGTCCTTGATCGACCGCCCGACGAGGAAGAAGGTCGCCGGGGTGTGGAGGCGGCGGAGCGTGGTCAGCACCTGCGGCGTGAAGGGGCCCGGCCCGTCGTCGAAGGTCAGCGCCATCTCGCGCTCGGCCGCGCCCGCCACCGTCACGTAGGCGGTGTAGCTGAGCGCGCTCTGGATCGCCTGGCTCTCGCGCGCACGCTCGGCGGCCTGGGCCTGCAGGCTCCGCTGGGCGGCGAGGAGGGCGGCCGAACTCACGGTCGCCGTGCTGCGGGTCGCCGCGTGCGGCTTGCCCGATCCTCCGGAGGAGAGGAGGCTGGCGACCCAGACGACGAGCAGGAGGACGGCGGCGCCGGCCGTCAACCGCCGACGCTGGTAGCGCCGCCGCCGGGCCTCGCTGGTCTCTGCATCGCTCGAGTCGTCGTCGAGTGAGTAGGGGCCCGGGGTCACGGTGCACGCATTCTCGCAAGCGGCGCCGCGGCGGGGGACGAGCGGCGCTCGTCGGGAATACTCTGGGGATGCGGAGAACCGTGACGCTCGCGGCGGTGCTGATCATCGCGCTCGCGGGCTGCAGCACCCATCCGGCGCTGCCGATCACCTCGGCCGACCTCGGCCTCGCCCGCCAGTTCGACCTCTTCACGTTCTACTGGGTCGGCACCGACTTCCACGGTATCCAGCTGACGGCGGCCGACTCCAAGCGCGAGTACGACGCGTCCGTCGGCGTGCGCGCCTACTACGGCAACTGCCGCAAGTCGCCGCTGGTCTCGACCAGCGGCTGCCGGCTGCCCCTGGAGATCGCCACCGTGCTCTACAAACCGCATTCCAACGAGGGCCTCGGCGCCCGCCAGGAGACGCTGATCCGCGGCGTGCCGGCCGAGATCTACAACGACGGATCGTCGATCGAGCTCTACACCGGCCGCCTGGCGATCGACATCTACGCCGAGAGCCCGGGCCTGGCCCGGGCGGCCGCCGAGGCGCTCGTCCCGCTCAACCGGGCGGCACCGGCGACCCGCGCGCTGGAGCCTCCGCGCCTGCCGCCGGGCGTCGACCCCCGGGTCGAGGCGACCGCCGACCGCCTGCCCGTGCCGCCGTTGCAGGTCGCGCCCCGGCCGCGACGCGGCTGAGCCCCGCGCGCTCCCGATGGGTGGACCGAGGACCATCGCCGTCCTCCTCCTCGCCCTGGCGGTGCTGGCGCCCCCCCAGATCGCCATGGCGTCGGCCGGTTCCCCCGGGCCCGGCCGCCGGGTCGTGGTCGCCTTCCTCGCCGCGCCCGGAGGCACGTCGGCCGTGCGCGTGCTCGCCGGCGACCGGCGCGTCGAGGCGCTCGGCCTGATCGACCTGACCGAGGGCGACTACAACGAGCCGCAGGCCCTGCTCAACCTGACCCAGGGCGCCTGGGTCTCCCAGCCGGTCTACCACCCGAAGGCGCCGCCGCCGATAACCGTCGGCGCCGACGGGCGGATCCCCGGCTGGCCGCGCGTGCTCGCCCGGGCGGCCGGCGCACCGGCCGAGATCCAACCGGGGCTCCTGGCCGGGTCGATCCCCGGTGGAGCCGCCTACGCGGGCACCGGCGCGCGGCCGCGTCCGGAGGCGGCGGTGGCCGCCGATCGCCTGGGC
>JBPCNA010000097.1:0-6202 GCA_051001735.1 Solirubrobacteraceae bacterium | reverse complement strand
GGCCGGGGCCGGCGCAGCCGCACGGCCGGCGGGCCGCTCGAGGGCACCTTCGAGCACGGCGAGGAGGGCTACGGCCTATGGCTCGACGTCGCAGTGGTCGACGACCGCGTCTACGCCGAGCACTGGGCCGGGCATCGCCCGGTCGAGGTGACGATCGAAGAGGACCAGATCGTCATCCGCCGCGTCGGCGAGGCCGTGGCCGAGCCGGCCGACGAAGCCTAGTACAGCGTTCCGGAAGTCCCTTGCGGATCGGGCGGGCGGCTGGGCGTGATCTGGTGTCGCACGGTATCGGTCTGCGTGCTGGTGGCACGCGGGCGGACGCCGGGTGGCGCCAGGCGCGCCCAGACGTTGCCAGACACCAAGGGAATTCCGGAACGCTGCACTAGCGACAGACCACTGGCCCCGCCCCGCCCTCAGAGCTCGAGCCGGCCGCCGGCGTAGTCGTACGCCTCGCGCAGGTAGCGATGGAAGGCGGCGTCGGCCACGCGGGCATCCCAGGCCCACGGCGCCTCGGGCGCTACGGCCGCCGCGAGCGGGAGGCACCAGCCGGTGTCCGCCTCGTAGAGATCGACGAGCTCGCGGGCCCTGAAGGTTCCACCGAGGCGTCGCCGCAGCTCGAGGAAGATGCGCTCGCAGACCCGCTCGAGCGTGGGTCGGCGCTCGGGCGGAGCGTCGCGCAGGCTGCGCTCGCCGTCCTGCCAGCGGTGGAGCGAGGTCTCGAGGGTCACCGCTCAGCCGGCCCCGCCCGGCCTCCTGGCCTCAGTTGGGCGGGAGTCCGAGGATCACGAACTCGCGCTCGCCGGGGCGCACCAGGCCGAGGTTGCGGGCGTTGCGCTCGCGCGTGGCCCTGGTGCCCAGCGCGTCGCGCTCGGCGCGGAGGGCGAGGTTGGCCCGCGTGAGCGCCGCGACGTCGGCGTGGCGGCGCGCCGACTCGGACACGGCGCCGACCAGCGAGCGCGCCGGGCTGATGTAGAGGTAGAGGAGGATGACGAGGACGAAGAGCATCGCCGTGCGGCCGACCCGATCCCAGCGCACCCGCGCGCGCGGGGCGGGCGCCCTCCGACGCTGCGGCCGGGGACGGGAGCCGGCGGAGGCGCTGCCCGCGTGAGCCATCGCCCCGCCTTTCGCCCCGCCCTGGCGGATTCCTTCCGCCGCCGGCCAAGCCGCTACCCGCGGAAGACCGAGCGCCCGGGGAAGCTCGCCCGCTCGGCGAGCTGCTCCTCGATGCGCAGGAGCTGGTTGTATTTGGCCACCCGGTCCGAGCGCGACGGTGCGCCCGTCTTGATCTGCCCGCAGCCGGTGGCCACGGCGAGATCGGCGATCGTGACGTCCTCGGTCTCGCCCGAGCGGTGTGACATCACCGCCGTGTAGCCGGCGGCCCGGGCCATACTGATCGCGGCGAGGGTCTCCGAGAGCGTGCCGATCTGATTGACCTTGATCAGGATCGAGTTGGCCACGCCGGCCTTGATCCCCCGCGACAGCCGTTCGGTGTTGGTCACGAAGAGGTCGTCGCCGACGAGCTGGACGCGGTCGCCCAGCCGGTCGGTGAGGAGCCGCCAGCCGTCCCAGTCCTCCTCGTCCATACCGTCCTCGATCGACACGATCGGGTAGCGCCCGGCCAGGTCGGCCCAGTAGTCGGCCAGCGCGGCCGAGTCGAGGCTGCGGTCCTCGTGCTCGAGCCGGTAGGAGCCGGCCTCGTGGATCTCGGACGTCGCCGGGTCGAGCGCGATGGCCACGTCCTCTCCAGGCCGGTAGCCGGCCGCCTCGATCGCCCGGACGAGGATCTCGAGCGCCGCCTCGTTGGACTCGAGATCGGGGGCGAAGCCGCCCTCGTCGCCGACCGTCGTCCCCAGCCCGGCGGCGCGGAGCGTCGCCTTCAGGTTGTGGAAGACCTCGGTGCCGATGCGCAGGCACTCCGAGAAGCTCGAGGCCCCCCACGGGACGATCATGAACTCCTGGAAGTCGACCTTGTTGTCGGCGTGGGCGCCGCCGTTGAGGACGTTCATCATCGGCACCGGGAGGACCGGCGGCGCCTCGCCGGCCAGGTGGCGCCAGAGGGGGAGCCCACGCTCGGCGGCCATCGCGTGGGCGGCCGCAAGCGAGACACCGAGCACGGCGTTGGCGCCGAGGCGCGACTTGTTCGGCGTCCCGTCGAGATCGATCAGCCGGCGGTCGAGCGCCTCCTGGTCGGCGGCGTCGCCGCCGCCGAGCGCCTCGGCGATCTCGCCGTTGACGTTGGCCACGGCGCGGGTCACGCCCTTGCCCATGTAGGCGTCGCCGCCGTCGCGCAGCTCGGTCGCCTCGAACTCGCCGGTCGAGGCTCCCGACGGTACCGCGGCGCGGCCACGGGCGCCGCTGGCGAGGACGAGCTCGACCTCGACGGTCGGGTTGCCGCGGCTGTCGAGGATCTGCCGGGCGTGGACGGTGTCGATCTTGCTCATTGTTCTCCTTCGGGGGGCCCCGATTTGCGCAGGCGCGCGCGGGCGTAGTGCTCGAGCTGTCGCTCGAGCGGAAGCTCGGACCAGCGCTCGCCCGCCGCCGTGGCCTCGTCCTCGGCACCGCCGACCCGAGCGCAGAACCGGTCGGTGGCCGCGCGGAGGGCGAGTTCGGGATCGACGCTCAACCGGCGGGCGAGGTTGACCGCGGCGAAGAGGACGTCGCCGACCTCGTGGAAGCGGGCGTCGCGGTCGCCGGCCCGCTCGAGCTCGTCGAGCTCGTCGCGGACGGCGTCGCCGGCGACGTCGGGGAAGTCGAAGCCGGTGGAGGCCACCCGCCGCTGCGCCTTGCGGGCCCGCGACAGGGCCGGAAGGTTCTCCGGCAGATCGCCGAAGAGGGTGTCTCGGCCCTCCTGGTTGCGCTTGATCTCATCCCAGTTGCGCAGCACGTCGCCGGCGCCATCCACGCGGGTGTCGGCGAACACGTGCGGGTGGCGCCGGATCAGCTTCTCGGTGCAGTGGTCGGCGACGTCGGCGAGCGAGCCGGCGCCGCGCTCCTCGAGCAGAAGGGCGAGGAAGTGGACCTGGAAGAGAACATCCCCGAGCTCATCGAGGAGCTTGGCGTCGTCGCCGGCGTGGGCGGCGTCGGCAAGCTCGTAGGCCTCCTCGACGGTGTGGGGGACGATCGAGCGCTCGTCCTGCTCGCGGTCCCACGGGCACTCGCGTCGCAGCCGCCGGGTCAGCTCGTCGAGTCCGAGCAGAGCCGCCTGGGTTCGCGCTCGCGGCTGCGCCATGCCCGGCTTACTGACCGGGGGTGGTGGCGCCCGTCGTCGATGTCGTGCTGGTCTTCGGGGCGTTCTTGCAGTCGGCGACGACGTATCCGCTGGCGCAGTTGGTGCGGCTGCGCCACTTGGCCTCGAAGTGCTTGATGAAGGCGGTCAGGGAGTCCTGCTGGCGCTGGGCGATGACCGCCGTGCGGATCAGGGCGGTCTCGGCGGCCTGGGACTTCTTGACGGCCGGGGTGATCTTCTGGACGCGGAAGATCTCGTAGCCGAAGGTGGTCTTGATCGGGCCGACGAGCTTGCCGATCGGGGAGCTGAAGATGGCCGCGTCGAGCGCCTGCTCCTGATCGCCGCGCTTGACCCCGATCAGGGCGCCGCCCTTCGGCTTGGTCGCCATGTCCACCGAGTACTTCTTGGCGACGACGCCGAAGCTCTGAGACTTGAGCAGCGCCAGGACGCGTTTGGCCTCGGGCAGCGTCTTCACGAGGACGATGCGCAGGTCGCGCAGCTCGGGTGTGCTGAACTGGCTGGCGTTCTTGTTGTAGTAGGCGGTGATGTCGGCCGGGCTGACGTTGACCTGGGCGCTGGTGACCTTCTTCTTCAGCTTCGCCGAGAGCGAGTTGATGCGCTGGCGGTAGAGGAGGTCGGCGTTGGTCTCGCCCGACTGCGTCACGAACTGCTGGATCTGCGCCGGCGTGCGCCCGGCCAGCGATGCTTTGAGCGCGTTGGCGACCTCGGTGTCGGTGACCTTGACGCCCTGGTCGGCCGCCTCGCCCTGGAGCCAGTCGGCGGTGATCAAAAAGGGCACCACCTGGTCGCGGGCCGCGTTGAAGAGCGCCTGGCAGGCGGTCTTCAGCGAGTCCGGTGTCGGGTTCGGCTGGCCCTTGGCGGGCTTTGGATCGTTCTTCTGGTGGTAGGCGACACAGGCGCTGAAGCTCGGCGGGTCGAGCGGCGCCACCGAAGCGCTGCCCGCACTCTGCGCGGCCGAGAGCTTCTGGGCGACGGTCAGCCAGTGGTTGAACGACGCCTTGGTGATCGGCGCGGTGCCGACGGTGGCGATCGCGTTGCTCGGGATGCTGTTGCCGCAGGCGGCGAGGACGCCGCCGCATAGGACCAAGGCGCCAAGCGCCAGGAAAAATCGAATCGAGCGGGCCACGCGGCGCGGATGGTAGCGGAGTCAGGCCGCAGCCCGCGCGGCCGCGAGCACGGCGTCCGCGGCGGCGAGCACCGCCGGGAAGCGCCTGGCCGGGTCCTCAGGCACCCGCAGCGACACCTGGGAGCGGCCGGACTCGTAGACCGCCTCCGGCAGCTGGGCGCGCAGCGACTTGGCGGCGACGGAGTCGAGCTCGATCGGGACGATCGTCAGGCGGCCACTGCGGAACGTCACCGTCCGCGCCCCCGCCTGCCCGAGCTTGATCCGCGCCCGCTGGAGCGAGAGCAGGTTGGCGAGGGGCTCGGGGACCGGACCGAAGCGGTCCTCGAGCTCCTCGCGGAGCGCCTCGACCGCGGCGACGTCGAGCGCCCCGGCGATGCGGCGGTGGACGTCGATCTTGGCCTGCTCGTAGGGGACGTAGTCGGCGGGCACGTAGGCGTCTACGTCGACGTCGAGACGCACCGGCTCCCACTCGGGCTCGTCGTCGTCCTGGGGTCCGGCGGCGCGGACGGCTTCGTCGAGCATCTGCATGTAGAGCTCGAAGCCGAGCGCGGCCACGTGGCCGGACTGCTCGTCGCCGAGCAGGTTGCCGGCGCCGCGGAGCTCGAGGTCGCGCATGGCGATCTGGAAGCCGGCGCCGAGCTCGGTGAAGTCCGACAGCGCGGCGAGGCGCTGGGCGGCCGCCGGCGTGAGCGCGGCGACCGAGTCGTAGAGCAGGTAGGCGTAGGCGCGCTCGCGGCTGCGTCCGACGCGGCCGCGGATCTGGTAGAGCTGGGAGAGGCCGAAGGTGTCGGCGCGCTCGACGATCAGGGTGTTGGCCTGGGGGATGTCGATGCCCGACTCGATGATCGAGGTGCAGACGAGGACGTCGGCCTCGCCGCGCAGGTAGCCGAGCATCACCTGCTCGAGCTCGGTCTCCCCCATCTGGCCGTGGCCGACCACGAAGCGGACGCCGGGGCAGAGGCCGCGCAGGCGCGAGGCGGTCTCCTCGATCGTCTCGACGCGGTTGTGGAGGAAGAACGCCTGGCCGCCGCGCTCGTGCTCGCGGAGGATCGCCTGGCGGACGAGCTCCTCGTCGTACTCGCCGACGAACGTCTTGACCGGCCGGCGACCCTCGGGCGGCGTCTCGATCACCGAGATGTCGCGCAGACCGGCGAGCGACATCTGAAGTGTGCGGGGGATCGGGGTCGCCGACATGGCGATCACGTCGACCTGGAGGCGGAGCTGGCGCAGGAGCTCCTTCTGCTTGACCCCGAACCGCTGCTCCTCGTCGAGGATCAGGAGTCCGAGGTCCTTGGCGCGGACGTCGCGGGAGAGGAGGCGGTGGGTGCCCACGAGGATGTCGACCCGGCCCTCGCGAAAGCCGGCGATCGCCGACCGCTGCTCGGCGGCGCTGCGGAAGCGGGAGACGTGCTCGATCGTGAACGGGTAGTCGGCCAGGCGCTCGCTGAAGGTCCCGAAGTGCTGCTGGGCGAGGATCGTCGTCGGCACGAGCATCAGCACCTGGCGGCCGTCGGCTGCGGCCTTGAAGGCGGCGCGGAGCGCCACCTCGGTCTTGCCGTAGCCGACGTCGCCGCAGATCAAGCGGTCCATCGGCCGGGGTGCCTCCATGTCCGACTTGACGGCCTCGATCGCGTCGCGCTGATCGGGGGTCTCGGTGAACTGGAAGCGCTGCTCGAACTCCCGCTGCCAGTCGCCGTCGGAGGCGAACGCGTGGCCGCCGCGGCGCCGGCGCTCGGCGTAGAGCTGGAGGAGGGCGCTGGAGAGGTCTTGGGCGGTGTGGCGGGGGCGGGGGCTCATCGTTTCCCCGCACGTCCCGCCGATCTTGGCAG
>JBPCNA010000096.1:0-4945 GCA_051001735.1 Solirubrobacteraceae bacterium | reverse complement strand
GGTCGCACGGGGGAGGACCGCCGGCTCGGCGCCCGGCTCGGGCGCGGCGGGCTTCGTTCTTCCGCGCGCCGGCGCCCCGCTCCCGCCGCGGCGGCGGCGGCGGGCGATCGCGTCGCGGACGGCGAGGATCCGCCGGGCCGCCCAGTCGGGATCGGCGAAGGAGAGGTAGAGGGCGAAGATCGTGAGGCCGAAGAAGCCGACCCGGATCGACCAGCCGATCGACAGATGGAAGGCCACCCCGAGCCCGATCAGCCACGGCCGCAGCCGCCGGTTCCAGATCAGGATGCCGAGCGCGAGCTCGGTGGCCAGCGTGCCGTAGGTGAGCAGGTTGACGACGACCGGCGAGTGGCTGAGGAAGGCGGGGACCGGCAGCCCGGTCAGGTCGCTCACCCGCAGGGCGTAGGAGACCGCCGTCCCGTTGTTCCAGGCGCTGCCCTGGACCTTGTCCCAGACACCGCCGAGGTAGACCACGCTGAGCTGGATCTGCATCAGCCGCAATGCCCACGGTGCGCGCGCCGGGAACTCCCAGAAGCGGTCGGCGTGCCGGCGCCGGCGGTCGAGCGAGAGCGAGGCGCCGGCGGGGGCGAGCATCAGGTAGAAGGCGACGATGCGCAGGAGGCCGTCACCGCCGTTGAACACCCAGGGGTTGCGCCGCTCCAAGGACATCAGGCCGACGAATACCACGGCTGCCGCGAGCCGCGTGTGCCAGCCGGCGGCGACGGCCAGCGAGGCGACGAGCAGCGCCGCGTAGACGCCGACGACGGCCCATCCGCTCGGCACCACGCCGAGCACGCCCCACACGCCGCCGCCGTGGATCTGCGCCGGCAGGAGGCCGTCCGCGGTGAAGAACGCGCTGAGGTCCGGGGTCAGCGCCACCGTCCAGGCGAAGGCCAGGAGGCCGAAGGCGATCCGCACGAGCGCGAGCGAGGACGTCGGCTGCGGCCTGAACCAGAAGTCCATCCACGCCCGGAGGGGCCCCCTCACGACTTGGCCGGGGCGACGTGGAGCGTGTAGAAGAGCTTCTCCTGCCATGGCAGCTGGCTCGGCGAGACTCCCGGCGGCTGGAGCGGGGCGACGCGGCGGGTCAGCGTGACCTCGACGACCCGGCGGCCGGGGCGGAGCTCCTGCCCGGCGATCCAGATCGCCGCCGGGCGCCACAGCTGCTGGTTGGTTTCGGCATCGACCTGCTCCAGCCACTTGCGCCAGCGGTAGTCGCGGAAGGTGCCGACGAACGGGTCGTCGTGCGGGATTCTCCAGGTGGCCCTCGACCCGTCGTCGTAGCGGATGTCGGCGCGGAGGTCGAGCGACGCCCGCCGCGGCTCGGGCGCGAAGACCGACCAGCTCTGGTCGAGTCCGAGTGCGTTCAGGTAGGGCTGGCCGGGGGCGATCAGCTCGTCGTGCAGCGGCGACGCCGGCAGGTTGGCGGCCAGGATCAGCCCGACGGTGACGATCACGAAGGCGCTGATCACGCCGCGCCCGAAATCGCTCGACTCGAGGCGGGCCTGCAGACCGGACCAGCGCTCGAACCAATTCCGCACCCCGAGGCTTATAGACGGCGCAGCCGGCCGATGCAAGATGGAACCCACCGCCAACGCCCGGGCTTGTCGAACATCCGTCCGAGCTGGTACGGTGACGTTGGTGAGTTCGGGGGAGCGGGTTGTGCGCTCCCGTACGTAGGAAACGAACGGGGAGTGGCATAGGGTGCGACGTCAACTTGGCGCCTCAGCAGTAGGGCTCGCGGTGGCTGGTCTGCTCGTCGCGGCACCGCCGAGCGGGGCGGGCCTCTTGGGCTCCGGGCCTGACAACTTGAACGCCAGCGGTCGCCTCGGCGCCCTCACGGGAGGCGCCACCGGCGCCGTCTCGCGCGTCGCCGGAACGGTCGGCACAGCGACCCAGGGCGCGACGGGCGCCGTCTCCGGCGTCACCGGCTCCGTGACCGGAGCCCGTTCCAGCGCCGCCACGCGGGCGGCCATGCCGACGGCCGGGAGCTACACGCCGCCGCTCGATGACATCGGCAACCCCCACGGCGAGGGCACGGTCGCGACGGCCACGCTCGGGGCCAACCTCCTTTCCCCCCTTCCCGGCGGTGCGAGCGGTGGCGCGGTGGTCGTCGGGCGCTCGCTCGGCGAGCTGCAGAAGACGACGACCGGTCAGTTCCACGGCCACATCACGATCCTCTCCCTGTTCGGGACCGAGATCTTCGGGGTCGACAGCACACCCGGCCAGACCAACAACGGCCTGCTCGGCGACGGCACCTCGGCGATCAAGAACCTCTGCACGGGGACCGGCGGGACGATCTGCCTGAACGTCCTCAAGGCGACCTCCGCCACCACCAACGTGAGCTCGATCAACGCGTTCGAAGCGACCGGGATCGGCATCCCGGGCGTCGTGGCGGCGAACGTCGCCTCCTCGGACGGCAACATCACCGTCAACCCGATCACCGGATGCATGACATCGTTCGGCGACGCCCACGCGGCGAGCGTCAACCTGGGCGCCCTCGGCGTCGTTGACGCCGTCGACTCCCAGTCGGGCGTGACCGTCTGCAACGACCCGACCAAGTCGGTCGCGCCGAGCAGCCTCTCGCAGGTCCTCCACCTGCTATCCACCCCGCTCGCGCTCCCGCTGCTCATCCCGACCGGTTGCTCGACGGGCGGCCCGACGTCGACGGCCTTCGTCCCCGCGGGCGCGGCGGCCCAGTCGACCGGCACCCCCAACACCGACGGGGGCATCCCGGCGCTGCTGCCGATCACCTGCAACGCTGACGACACCAACGGGACGTCGGTGGCCGGGGTCGCCCAGGACACGATCCCCTACGCGGTCCGCGAAGCGCTGACGATCCGCGTGCTCACGCTGCTGCCGACCACGGCGGTGGCCAAGGTCACCGTCGGCGCCTCGCAGGCCAGCGCGACCGCCCCGGGTGTCTGCCCAACCGGGCAGGTCGGTACGGTGGCGACCGGCTGCACGACGACCGGGACGACGACCGCGACCACAGCGACGACCGCCACCACCGCGACCACCGCCACGACCGCCACGACAGCCACGACCGCCACGACGGCGACCACGGCGACGACGGCGACGACGGCGACGACGAGCACGACCGGAACGGCCGGCACGACCGGCACGGCCGGCACGACCGGAACGGCCGGCACGACCGGAACGGCCGGCACGACCGGCACGGCCGGCACGACCGGCACGGCCGGCACGACCGGAACGGCCGGCACGACCGGAACGGCCGGCACGACCGGAACCACCGGCACGACGGAGAGCGCCGGCACGACGACCGGTGTGACCACCGAGTCGAAGGAACTCCCGTTCACCGGGCTCAACGTCCTGTGGCTCCTGCTCGGTGGCGTGGCCATGCTGCTCGCCGGGACGACGCTCCGTCGCGTCGGCTCTGGCCGTCGCCCGACTGAGTGACGGCGGCGCCGAGCACGCCGGCGGCCGCCCGGCCGCCGGCGGCCGCGAGGGGCGGCTCGCTGCGGTTCGCGGCGGGTCTCTTCGCCGCCGGCGTGCTGATCGCCGGCGTCGTGCTCCTGCTCACCGGCGGGAGCAGCCAGACACCGGCGAAGCCGCCGCCGGTCAAGCTGCCGAAGCTGAGCGAGGCGTTCAACGATCGGCTTCTCGGTGTGACCGGTCTATCGACGCGCAACTGGGTGATCGGGGGGCTCGGCCCGTTCCTCCACCTTGAGAGCACCGACCACACGGCGATCATCGCCATCGGCGCCCCGGGTGCGGCGCGGACCGCCCACGGCGCGCTTCACGTCGCGATCGCCACGGTACGGCACAGCTACAAGAACGTGACGCTCAAGCAGGCCCGCGGCTCCTCGCTCGGCGGCCGGCCGGCCTATAGCGTCGTGATGTACGGCACCAACGCCCGGGGCGTGCACCTGCGGATCCTGATCGCCACGGCGGTCGGGCGCAAGCTGGCCTACGTGATGCAGGTGTTCACCGCGACCAAGGCGCCGCTGACCGTGCTCGAGGAGGCGCAGGAGATCATCGCCACGCTGCGCTTCAACAACTGAAGGCGGGGCGGCGGCCGATGGCCGCGGCCGCCCCGTTGCCCCGGGGCCGTCCACTAGGATGGCCGGCGTGAAGCCGAGCGGGGCACTCGCGTCGGACCCGGCGGCTGGGGCGGCCGTCGCCTCCCCGCGAGCCGGCCGGGGGAATCGGCACCGGGGCCCGGGGGGGGCGGCCGTCCGCCTGCTCTCGACGCTCCTGCTGATCGCCGGCCTCGCCCTCCTCGCCGACGTCGGCGCGGTCCTCGTGTGGGAGGAGCCGCTCTCGGCGGTGATCGCCCGAAGCCACCAGGACGCCCTCGCCCGGCAGGTCTCGCGCGAGGAGCGCACCGCGCCCCCGCCGACCGAGCTCCAGGCCCTCCAGCGGCTGCGCAACGACCGCCAGCGCATCGCCCTGCTCGCGCGCACCCTCAAGCGCACCGCGCCCCACGGCGCCGGCGTCGGGCGTCTGCGGATCCCCTCCCTCGGCGTCAGCTACCTGCTGGTCAACGGAGACGACACCGACTCGTTGAAGAAGGGTCCGGGCATCTACTCGCAGACACCGTTCCCCGGCGAGCCCGGCACGACCGCCGTAGCCGGGCATCGCACGACCTACCTCGCGCCCTTCCGCAACATCGACCGGCTCCGTCCGGGCCAGACGATCCTCATCCGGATGCCCTACGGGGATCTCACCTACGCCGTCGAGAAGACGCGCATCGTCGACCCGACCGACTTCGGCGTGATCAAGCCGGTCGGCCACCAGCAGCTCGTACTGAGCGCGTGCGATCCGCCGTTCAGCGCCGCCAAGCGGATCATCGTCTTCGCCCGCCTCGTCACCCGCCAGCCGCGCGGCCCGGCGTTCCCCCGGGCGGCGGGCGCCGCCCCGCGCGGGGTCCCCAAACCAAGCCTGGCCATGCTGGTGGTGGTTGCCATGGGCCCTCCTCTCCTGG
>JBPCNA010000095.1:0-7457 GCA_051001735.1 Solirubrobacteraceae bacterium | reverse complement strand
TGCCCATTCGTCAACGTCACGTCAACCAGATTGTCCTTCGTCTTGATCACCGCCGAACGCACCATCTGACCCGGCAAATCCTTGGCGATCAACGTCTGATAGCTGTGCACCGGCCCCGCCGGCTGACTCGGCGCAATCAGCTTCTGCGCGAAGAAGGCGAGCACCACGACGATCAAGATCGGGAAGGCGGCGCTCTTGAAGAACCGGTTCACGGCGTGCTCCTGGCGCGTGGGGCGCCGGCTTGGAAGAGGACAGACAGGCGGGTTTCCCTAGCGTACCACGGTACTTCGGACCTCCCGCCGGCTTCGACCGGGGTCCGCGCCGCGCCTCAGAGCCCGGCGTCGGGGTCCGCGAGCGCGGCGACGTAGGGCAGGTTGCGATGGCGCTCGGCGTTGTCGAGCCCGTAGCCGATCGCGAAGCGGTTGGCGATCTCGAAGCCGACGTAGCGAGTCGGCAGCTCGACCTTGCGCCGCTCCGGCTTGGTCAGCAGCGCGCACACCTCGAGCGTCGCCGGGTTGCGGGCGCCGAGGCTCCGCAGCAGGTACTGGAGGGTGAGGCCGGAGTCGACGATGTCCTCGACGATCAGCACCTCGCGCCCCTCGATCGGGCCGTCGAGGTCCTTGAGGATGCGCACGACCCCGGAGGAGTCGGTGGCCGAGCCGTAGGAGGCGACCGCCATGAAGTCGAGCTGGCAGGGGATCGAGATCTGGCGCATGAGGTCGCTGAGGAAGAAGACCGCCCCCTTGAGAACGCCGACGAGGAGCAGGTCGCGGCCCTCATAGTCGCGCGAGATCTGGGCGCCCAGCTCGCCAACGCGGGCCTGGAGGTCGTCGGCGGGGACGAGGATCTCGCCGATCTCCTGAGCTTCCATGGCCGCCGCAGAGTCTAAGGCAGCCGCCGGGCGGCCCGGAGCCGGCGCCTCAGGGCGCGCGGCGGGCGCTGATGACGACGATGCGCATCGTCCGCTCGCCGACCCGGAACCGCTCGCCGGTCGCGACCCCGGGGACCCAGGCCACCTCGCCGGCGCAGACGACCACCGGGAGCGTCCGCCGCTCGGAGCGGGGAACCCGCCGGTCGACGAAGAGGTCGGCCAGCGACTTCGTCCCCCCGAGGCCGACCGGCGCCATCCGGTCGCCGTCCCGCCATCCGCGCACGGTCAGCCCGCCCGGCCCGAGCGCGTCGGCGTCGAGCCGCCCGGCCGAGATCCCGCCCGCGGCCCAGCTCGACCCCGACGCGGAGCCCGCCCCGCCGGACGGGGCCCCGCCACCGGCGGCGACCTCGGCGACCGGGGGCCCGCCACCGGCGGAGAGCTCGGCCACCGGGGCCCCGCCATCGGCCCTCTTCCCGACCGGGGGCCCGCCAGCGGCGGCGAGCTCGGCCACCGGGGCCCCGCCATCGGCCCTCTTCCCGACCGGGGGCCCGCCACCGGCGGCGAGCTCGGCGACCAGGAGCCAGGCACCGAAGCCGGCGGTTCCGGGGACGGCCAGCGCCACCGGCTCGGGCACACGCGGGACGGCGCCCGCCTCGAAGCGCAGGACGCCGTACTCGACGACGGCGCGGCAGCCGCCACCGACGTCGAGCTTGGCACTGCCGCCCGCCGGCGCCAGCGCCAGCAGCTCGTCGACGCGCGACCCCGCCCCGGGCACGAGCCCGCCGAGGGCGTCCTCGGCGAGGCGGACGACCACGAGCCGGGCCAGCGCCGGCGGCAGCCGGCCGAGGCGCTCGAGGGCGATCCGCCGCCGGCCGGCCAACGCGGTCGCGACGACCTCGTCGAGCACGGCCGCCTCCTCCCGCAGGAGGCGGGCGCTCTGGAGGATGTTCTGCTCGGCCGCCGGGTGGAGCTCGGCCAGCGCCGCGGCCAGCCCGTGGCGGCAGCGGCCGCGAGCGTTGCCGCCGTCGCTGTTGCTCGCGTCGTCGCGCCAGGCCAGGCCCCGCGCCCGGCAGTAGTCCCCGGTCTGCGCGCGGCTGACCCCCAACAGCGGGCGAATCAGGAGGCCGTCGACCGCAGCCATGCCGAGCAGCGCCCGCCGCCCCGGCGAAGCCGCGAGGCGGTAGAGGATCGTCTCGACCTGGTCGCCGGCGGTGTGTCCCGCGGCGATGCGGGCTTCGCGTGCGCGCGCGAGTGCAAGTGCGTGGGCGTAGCGCACGTCTCGGGCCCATGCCTCGCGGTTGCCGGCCGCGGGCGGCGCCGGCGCTCGTCTCACCTTGAGCGCCACCCCGGCCGCCCGGCAGAGCACCCGGACGTGGTCGACGTCGGCGTCGGATTCCGCGCCCCGCAGGCCGTAGTCGACGTGGAGCGCCAGCACGGCCGCCGGGCCGCAGAAGCCGACGGCCACGTCGAGCAGGCAGACCGAGTCGCGGCCGCCGGAGACGAGGACGATCAGCGGGTCGCCCGGGTGCAGCAGGCCGGTCGCCGCGACCGCGCCCCCCACCCGCTCGACGATCCCCGGCTCCATCGCCCCGTCCCCGGCTTCAGGCCTTCAGGTGGGGGTACTCGTCGATGACGACGTCCCGGTAGCGCTTGTAGATCGGCTTGGTGATCGGGATCAGGGCGAGCGCCGCCTTGACGTCGCCGCCGGTCTTGATCCGCCGGCGGGCGATCGCCACCGCGACGTTCTCCTTGCCCTGGAAGTAGCGGTTGGCCACCTCGGAGGACATCGTCATCTCGACCTTCGGCTTCCAGTCGACGTCGTCGGTCCACTCCCAGTAGAGGTTCGTCCCCTCGCCCTCGCGTCCGGCCCGGATGTTGACCACGAGGTCGACATCGACGAACTCGAAGCGCTGCGGACAGTCGGCGTCGCGCAGCTTCGGCCCCATCCCCGGGTCCTCGCTCATCATCGTGAAGATCCGGTCCATCACCTCGCGGAACTCCTTCGACGATTTGAATGACGTCTCCATTGTGCTCCTCCCTCTGCTCGGGTCCGGCTGGACTTTCCCTCTGACATCATGGCGGCGGCCGTGACACTCCATATCAGGCCGACGGCGGCGCTGGCCGAACGGGCCGTCCTGGCGGAGGATCCGGGCGACGCCATGGCGCTGGCCCAGGCGCTGCTCGAACGGCCGCTGATGTTCAACCACAGCCGCGGCCTCTGGGGCTACACCGGCCTCGCCGCCGACGGCCGACCCCTGACCGTGCAGAGCACCGGCATCGGCGCCCCGTCGGCCGGCGTCGTGCTCGACGAACTGATCGCCCTCGGCCTCGGTCGGGCGATCCGGGTCGGGACGTGTGCGGCGCTCGACCCCGATCTCGAGCTCGGCGAGCTCCTGATCGCCGGGGCGGCCCTGCCCCCCGACGCCGGCGCGCCCGTCGAGGCGGACGTCGACCTGACCCGGCTGCTCGCCACGGCGGCACCCGCCGTCCGCCGCGGGCTCGTCGCCTCGGCCGACCGCTTCTACGACGACGACGGTGAGACGCGCTGGGCCGGGAACGACGGCGGCGCCGCCTGGCGGGCGGCCGGCGCCGGGGCGCTCGACCTGGAGACGGCCGCGCTGCTGCGGCTCGCCGACCGGCGGGGCATCGGTCTGGCCTGCGTCCTCGTCGTCGCCGACCTGCTCGCGCCGCCGCGGCGGATCGGCGACGAGGCCCTCGCCGCCGCCACGCAGCGCGCCGGCGGGCTGGCCGCCCAGGCGCTGACCCCGTAGCCGGCCGCCCGCGGTCAGGTGGCGCCGTCGCCGCTCCGCACGAGTACGGTCCGAACCTTCACTCACCTGCGAGGGGCAGTGATGCGAGCGAGCTCCACGGTCTGGATGCGCGGCTCCGCCCGGCCGCGGCGTGCGGTCGACGCCCTGACCGCCGGCGCCGGGCGCCTCCTAGTCGGCGGCTCCTTCTCGCGGATCGGGCCGCTGACCGGCGGCGCCGTGGCGCTCGACCCGCTCACCGCGGCGCGCGACACATCGTTCCCCGCGTGAACGGAACCGTCCTCGAGCTCCTCCCCGACGGCGCGGGCGGCGTCTACGTCGGCGGCAGCTTCACGGCGATCGGCGGGGTTCCCCGCACCGACCTCGCCGACGTGCTCCTCGGCGGCGCCGTCGATCCCGCCTACGGGCCCGCCACCGACGGCGCCAACCTCTTCGTCCCCGGGCGCTTCACCGAGGTCGGGCGGGCGTTCGACGACAGCGTCGCCTCGCTCGATCCCGCGACCGGCGCCGCCCACGAGCCGTTCCGGTTCTTCGCCGACAAGGACGCCTAGCTCTTCGGGCGGCTCCTCGGCGTGCCGGCCTTGCGGGGCTTGCTCGCGGCGGTGCGCGGCTTGCTCGCGGCGGTGCGCGGCTTGCTCGCCGCGGACGGCTTGCTCGGGGCAGCCTCCTCCGGCAGGCGCGCCTCGGCGTGGGACACCGACGACGGCGACGCGCTCAGGTCCTCGACCTGCTGCCTGAGCGCGGCCAGGCGCTCCTCGATCGCGGCCAGGCGCGGGCCGAGGTCGGCTCCGGCGTCGGGCCGCCGCTTGGTCGACTGCTCGACCCGGTCGAGGCCGTCCTCGATGCCCTCGAGCCGCTGGGAGACCGAGCGCAGGCGGCGCGTCAGCCGCTCGAGATCGCTGGCCGACGGGATGTTCAGGGCACCCATCGCGACCTCCTGGGCCTGCGCCGCGCGATCGCGGACGCCGAGCGCCCGCGTGAGCGCGCTATTTACGATCGGATTCTCGAGCAGGTCCTGGGCGAGCCGCCCGAGGGCTTCCTCGCCCCGGGCCGCGATGCGCTCGCGGACGCCGTCGGTGGTCTCTGGATCTGTCATCGTTGCTCGCCGCGAATCCTACCGTCTGGCGAAGGCGCGCCCCACCGGCTTGCCGCCGGCATCAGGTCGCGTTGCATTCGGCCCGTTCGAACGGTAGGTTTGCTCCCTGGTATCCCCGGGAGACGATGCTAGGCTGCCTGCCGCGTTGCGGCTCGTAGCGCATGCATGGGAGGAGTGCAGGTTGTTTGCTATGAGGCGTAGGTTGCTGACTTCGACGCTTACCGTCGCGCTGGGCATTGGCCTGGTGGGGGGTGCTCTGCCTGCTTCGGCGCAGGCCAACGTGGTCACCTTGACCCTGCTCAACGGGATCAAGCTTTCCCTTCCGCTGCCTGACGGCACGCCGCTCAGCCAGTTGCAGATCCCGCCGCTCTCCTCACCTGTGGTGAGCATCAGCGTCGGCAGCCCCGTCGCGGCACCGACCGCGGGCGGCCAGCTCTCACTTCCCGGCACGAGCGGGACCAGCGCGCCCACGACGCTCCCGGCCGGACCGACGATCGCCCCGAGCATCGCGGGCCAAGCCGCTCAGAAGGTCACAGGTCACAAGAAGAGCGTCCCGTCCACGACGAGCTCGCCGTTCGGCGCAGCCGTCACGCCGCCGCCCGCCACGCCGCAGGCGACGCAGTTCCGCGCGGCCGACGGCTTCCCCCTCGCGGGCAACCCGACGCTGACCCTGGCCCCGATCGGCCCCGTGCCCATCGGCGTCCCCAACTTCTTCATCGACACCTTCCGCATCCCGCCGTTCCTCCTGCCGATCTACCAGGCCGCCGGCGTCGAATACGACGTCCCGTGGCAGGTGCTCGCCGCGATCAACGACATCGAGACCGACTACGGCCGGAACCTCAGCGTCTCCAGCGCCGGCGCCCTCGGGTGGATGCAGTTCCTCCCCGACACCTGGAAGCAGTACGGCGTCGACGCCAACGGCGACGGCGTCAAGGATCCCTACAACCCGGTCGACGCGATCTTCGGCGCCGCCCGCTACCTCCACGCCGCCGGCGCTTCGCAGAACCTCCGCCAGGCGATCTTCGCCTACAACAACGCCGGCTGGTACGTCGACTCGGTGCTGCTCCGGGCCAAGCTCGTCGGCGGCCTGCCCGCCGACCTGGTCAGCTCCATCACCGGGCTGACCGACGGCCTGTTCCCCGTCCACGCCGCCGCCCGCTACGCCGACGACGTGGCCGAGACGGCCGCCGTGACGGCGCAGGCCCACTCCCGCAACACGGCGGTTCCGCTGACCGCGAGCGCCCGCCACACGGCCGTCAACATCTACGCCAAGCCCGGCTCTCCGGTGATCGCCGTCAAGGACGGCGTGATCGCCGGCATCGGCACCTCGCCGACGCTCGGCAACTTCGTCAACCTCCGCGACGCCTCGGGCAACACCTACACCTACAGCCAGCTCAAGCAGGTCTCGGCCCTGTTCGCCGAGCCGAAGCCGAAGACCGAGTCGGCCGCCCAGGTCGCCCGCGACCTCCAGCGCCCGAACGATCCGGCGCCGCAGGCGCCGGCCTCGGCCGGCCACCAGGCCGCCGTCGCGCCCACCGCGGCGACCGCGGTCTCCCAGGCGGCCCCGGCAGTCGCGCCGCCGGCCACCGACGCGGGAGCCGGCCCCCAGCGACTGCTGGTGCACTCGGCCCACAAGGCCGCCCGTGCGGCCGGACCGGTCGACCTCGCCAGCTACTTCACCCAGAGCTACGGCCTCCGCCGCAGCGACGTCGTGGTCAAGCCGCTCGTCCAGGGCTCCCATGTCATCGCCGGGGCGATCCTCGGCCGCGTCGGCGTGACCTCCTCGCTGGCCTCCCACGTCAGCTTCCAGGTCCGCCCGGCCGGCAAGGGCACGCCGCTGATCGATCCGAAGCCGATCCTCGACGGTTGGAAGCTGCTCGAGGCGACCTCGATCTACAGCGCCGCCGCGATCAACCCGCTCTCGGGTCAGAACCCGACGATCGGGCAGATCCTCCTCGAGAGCAAGGCGCAACTGCAGCGACAGGTGCTCGCCGACCCGTCGGTGAACATCTACTCCTGCGGGCGCCGCGACATCCAGGCCGGCGTGATCGACCAGCGCGTGCTGGCCACGCTCGAGTTCCTCTCGGCCTCAGGCCTCAAGGCGAGCGTCACGGCTCTCAAGTGCGGGACCAGCCTGGCCAACACCGTGTTCGACAAGACGGGCGCCCTCTCCGACAACGCCACCGGCAACGGAGTGGACATCTCGGCGATCAACGGCATCCCGCTCACCGGTCACCAGGGCGCCGGCTCGATCACCGACATCACGATCCGGCGGCTGCTCACCCTCCAGGGGACCTACAAGCCGCATCAGATAATCAGCCTGATGAGCTACCCGTCGACCGACAACACGTTCGCCGCCTCCGATCACGGCGACCGGATCCACATCGGTTTCGCGACGCTGTATGACCCGAACTCGAAGTTCGGGCGGGCGGTCAACGCGGCGCTCAGGCCAAGGCAGTGGCTGGACCTCATCTCGCGGCTTGGCCAGATCGCCAACCCGAGTGTGGCCACCCAGCCGTCCAGTTCGGCGATCACGGTCGCACCCGGCAATTAGCAGTTACTTCCGCTTCGTCCAATTCGAGTTCCCCGGGGTACTGGGCCCGTCCGACGGGCGTCATCCCCTGCGCGACCGCGAGGATCAGGCCCCGGCCTGGATCGTCGGCCTGGAGACGCTCGGCGCCGGCCGCCCCCGCGGGCTCGTCCCCCCGGGGCGGCGGTCGCC
>JBPCNA010000094.1:0-5048 GCA_051001735.1 Solirubrobacteraceae bacterium | reverse complement strand
CGCCCGACGCGTGACAGCCGCACCGGCGAGCGCGCCCCCGCCGCCGCGACCGGCCCGGGCGGCCGCCGCCGCGTCGTGATCGACTCCCAGGCCTCCCGGCGCTCGAACGCCGGACCGGCCAACCAGCCCCAGCGTCGCCCCCAGCGGCGCGGCCGCCGCCGGCGCGGAAGCTACGACGACACGATCGCCCCGATCGACAACAGCGCCCTCGAGGCGACCGACCTCGTCCGCGTCAACTCAGGCTCGACGGTCAAGGACGTCGCCGAGTACTTCGGCGTTCCCGTCCCCGAGATCATCAAGAAGCTGATGGGCCTCGGCGAGATGGCGACGCTGACCCAGACGCTCTCCGACGACGCGATCCAGGTTCTCGCCGAGGGCTTCAAGAAGCAGGTCGAGATCGTCCACGCCGCCGACGACGTCTCCGCCGAGCCGGCCTACGAGGACGACGAGGCCTCGCTCGTCGAGCGGCCGCCGGTCGTGGTGATCATGGGCCACGTCGACCACGGCAAGACCTCGCTGCTCGACGCGATCCGATCGACCGAGGTCGCGGCCGACGAGGCCGGCGGCATCACCCAGCACATCGGCGCCTACCAGGTGCACCACAACGGCAAGGCCATCACCTTCCTTGATACGCCGGGCCACGAGGCGTTCACCGCGATGCGCGCCCGCGGCGCCCAGGTGACCGACATCGTCGTCCTCGTCGTCGCCGCCGACGACGGCGTCAAGCCGCAGACCGAGGAGGCGATCGACCACGCCCGCGCCGCCGAGGTCCCGATCATCGTCGCGGTCAACAAGATCGACAAGGAGGGCGCCCAGCCGGAACGCGTCCGCACCGAGATGACCAGCCGCGGGCTCCAGCCGGTCGAGTGGGGCGGCGATATCGAGTTCGCCAACGTCTCCGCCAAGACCAAGGAGGGGCTCGACGACCTGCTCGACACGATCCAGCTGATGGCCGAGGTCGAGGAGCTCCGGGCCAACCCCGGAGCCGAGGCCTCCGGAGCGGTGATCGAGTCGCGCCTCGACCCCGGCCGGGGACCCGTCGTCACCATCCTCATCCAGCGGGGGACGCTCCGGGTCGGCGACGCCCTCGTCGCCGGCGCCAGCTTCGGCCGCGTCCGCGCCATGCACGACTTCCAGGGCGTCCGGGTCAAGCGCGCCCGCCCCGGCGAGCCGGTCGAGGTGCTCGGCTTCGACGGCGTCCCCGAGGCCGGCGAGTTCGTCCGCGTCGTCGAGAACGAGCGCCGCGCCCGCCAGCTCGCCGGTGAGCGGGCGAACCGCCTCAAGACCGAGGCGCTGGCCCGCCGGTCCGGCCGCAAGATCTCGCTGGAAGATGTCTTCCGCCTCGCCCAGGAAGGCGCGGTCAAGGACCTCAACCTCGTGCTCAAGGCCGACGTCTCGGGTTCGCTCGAGGCCGTCGAGGACGAGATCGCCAAGCTCCCGCAGGACGAGGTCTCGGTCAACATCATCCATCGCGGCGTCGGCGGCATCAACGAGTCCGACGTCATGCTCGCCGCCGCCTCCAACGCGATCATCCTCGCCTTCAACGTCCGCCCGGTCGGCGAGGCCCGCGCCCTGGCCGACCGCGAGGGCATCCAGATCCGCGGCTACGCCGTGATCTACAAGGCGATCGAGGAGCTCCGCGCCGCCATGGAGGGCATGCTCGACCCCGAGGAGGTCGAGGACACGCTCGGTCAGGTGGAGATCCGCCAGACCTTCCGCGCCTCGAAGATCGGCACCATCGCCGGGTCGTTCGTCACCGAGGGCAAGGTCACCCGCGGCTCGCGGGTCCGCCTCGTCCGGGACGGCACCGTCGTCGCCACGACGACGATCGCAAGCCTCCGCCGCTTCAACGAGGACGTGCGCGAGGTCAGCGCCGGCTTCGAGTGCGGCATCGTGCTCAACAACTTCCAGGACGTCAAGGAAGGCGACATGCTCGAGGTCTACGCTACGCGCCAGGTCGAGCGCGAGCTCGCCTGAAGTCGGTCTTTCGTGGACCGGTCAGGACGCGAGTGACATGGGCAGCGAGCGTATGCGTCGCGTCGACCGCGCGATCCGCCAGGTTCTCGCCGACGCCGTCGCGGCGCCGCTCAAGGACCCGCGGGTCGGGTTCGTGACGATGACCGACGTCCGCACGACGTCCGACATGACGAGCGCCACCGTCTACTTCAGCGTGCTCGGCGGCCAGGACGAGCGCGACAGCACGCTGGCCGGGCTCCGCCACGCCCACGGTCACCTCCAGGGTCGGATCGCCAAGGAGCTCAAGCTCAAGCGAACCCCGGCGCTCGAGTTCGTCTACGACGACACGACCGACCGGGCGCTCCGCGTCGACCGCCTGATCGACGAGGGCGCCGCCCGATGACCGAGGTCTCGCTCGAGCCCCCCTGTGCGGCGACCCGCCGCCGCGTCGTGGCGGAGATCGCCGCGGCCGAGCACTTCATCCTCGGCACCCACGAGCACCCCGACGGCGACGCGCTCGGCTCGCTCGTGGCGATGCAGGCCGTCCTGCGGGCCCTCGGCAAGGACTCGCTGATGTTCATCGCCCCCGACGAGTTCCCCCTGCCCCGCGAGTACCGTTTCTTCGAGCTCGAGGGGCTGACCACCGTGGTTCCCGCCGACCTCGACCAGCGGACGGCCGTCTTCCTCGACTGCGGCAACGTCGAGCGCAACCCCGCCCAGCTCCTCCGCGACGTCGAGCCGTTGCTCAACATCGACCACCACCACGACAACACCTGCTTCGGCACGATCAACCACGTCGTGCCCGAGGCGTCGTGCACGGCCGAGGTGATCTGGGACCTGATGAGCCCGCTCGAGGTCGAGCTCACGCCGACGATCGCCGCCGCCCTCTACGTCGGCCTGATCACCGACACCGGGCGCTTCTCCTACGAGAACACCGGCCCCCGCGCCCACCGCATGGCGGCCGAGCTGATCGAAGCCGGCGTCGACGTCGCCGCGATCTACCGCCGCATCTACGAGGGCATGCCCTACGCCAAGCTCGAGCTCCTCGGGCGGGCGCTCCGGCGGGTCGTCCGCTACGACGGCGGCAGCCTCGCCATCGCCTTCCTGACCGAACGCGACTACGCCGATGCCGGGGCCGAGGAGAGCTACTCCGAGGGCATCATCGACCACCTCCGCGCCGTCGACGGCACCAAGGTCGCCGCCCTGGTCCGCGAGGTCCTCGCCGGCGATAAGCGCGGCCAGAAGAAGGTGTCCCTGCGCGCCACCGGCGACGACGTCGACGTCTCGGCGATCGCCCGCGGCGGCGGCGGCGGCGGACACCGGCGGGCGGCCGGCTTCACCACCGACCTCGACATCCCCGAGCTCGTCGAGGAGCTCCGCGGTCAGCTGGCCGCGCAGCTCGGCCCCGCCGCCCCACGGGGAGGCGGGGTCACGTCGACGGCTTGATCCTGGCCGACAAGCCGGCGGGCATCACCTCCCACGACATGGTCGCCCGGGCCCGGCGCGCCCTCGGCAAGCGCCGCGTCGGCCACGCCGGAACGCTCGACCCCTTCGCCACCGGGCTGCTGATCCTCCTGGTCGGCCGCGCGACCCGGGTCCAGCGCTACCTGATGGAGCTCCCGAAGACCTACGAGGTCATCGCCCGCCTCGGCGCCGTGTCGAGCACCGGCGACCCCGAAGGGGAGATCACCGAGACCGGGGTCTTCCCTGGGAGCGGTTTGGTCCTGCCGGTGGGGGAGGTTCGCCAGCGGCCGCCCGCCCACTCGGCCGTGCACGTCGGAGGCGAGCGCGCCTACGCGAGGGCCCGCCGCGGCGAGGAGGTCGTGCTCGAGGAGCGCGAGGTCGAGGTCCACGAGTTCACCGAGCTCTGGCGCGACGGCGACCGGGCCGCGTTTCGCATCGTCTGCTCCTCGGGGACCTACGTCCGCTCCCTGGTCGCCGACCTCGGCGACGCCTACTGCGTCGAGCTCCGCCGGACGGCGATCGGCCCGTTCGCGGTCGCCGGCGGCTGGCCGGGGGAGGGGCGGGCCGATGTACTCGACCTGACCGACGGCCTCGGCCGGATCATGCCGGTGCTCGCCCTCGGCGCCGACGAGGCCGCCGCCGCCGCCCACGGCCGTGCCGTCGCCGCCGCCCCCGAGCTCGCCGGCGGCGCCGTGCTGCTCGTCGACGGGGCGGGGCCGATCGCCGTGGCTGAGGATCGCGGCGCCGGCGGGCTCAAGCCGGTCGTCGGCTTCCGCGGGTAACCGGCGGACGTCCCGGCCGGGCCCGGCTGCCGGCTCCGGGCGGGCGGACGGGTCGACCGCTGGTAAGTAGGCAGGCCTGTCTCCCGAATGGAGTGCCGTCCGGCGGCGTCCGGACGTGGCCTGGCCCCACCCGGCGTCCGCCCCCGTGCCACCGGCACGCAGACGGACACCGGCCATCGCCAGATCACGCCCAGCCGCTCGTGTCGTCATCGAAGGTGGCAGATGCTCAAGCCATTTGGGAGACAGACCACTAGGGTTCGCCCGTGTGAAGGTCATCCACCTGCCGGACGTCGAGCCGCGGCCCCGACGAGTGGCGATCGGGGCCTTCGACGGAGTCCATCTCGGCCACCGGGCGGTGATCGGCGATTCCGACACCGTCCTCACCTTCGAGCCCCACCCGTCGGTGATCGTCGCACCGGCCCACGCCCCGAAGCTGCTCACACCGCTCTCGGTCAAGGCGGCCCTCGTGGCGACGCTCGGCGTCGCGGAGATGGTGGTGATCGACTTCGATGCGGCCTTTGCCGCCCGCGGCGCAGAGGACTTCATCGACGAGGTGCTGGTCGGGGCGCTCGGGGTCACCCACCTCGCAGTCGGCGAGAACTTCCGCTTCGGGAACCGGGCACAGGGCGTCCCCGCGATGCTGTCCGCCGACCGGCGCTTCGAGACGCGCGTCGAGCCGCTGCTCGAGGTCGGCCGGGAGATCGTGTCCTCGAGTCACATCCGCGGGCTCGTCCTCGCCGGCGAGGTCGACCAGGCCGCCCGCTTCCTCGGCGCCCCCTTCGAGCTCCACGGCGAGGGGGGCGCCGGCGAACAACCCGGCCGCCCGATTGGAGTCCCAACCGACAC
>JBPCNA010000093.1:0-5494 GCA_051001735.1 Solirubrobacteraceae bacterium | reverse complement strand
ACGAGGGCCGACGGATCGCCGTCTTCTTCACCAAGACCTACACGCGGATCGTCAACCCGGCCCTAGCCGAGCTCGACCCCCACCTGCCCCAGGACATCGCGGCCCGCTCACCGCTCGCAAGATCCTGGCGCGACTTCGAACGCGCGCTCGAGGAGAAAATCAAGCAGGCCGCTATCGCGGCCTGAGAACATGACCAGTTCGTGCAGCCCTCAACCGCCAAGCGGAGCTAGGGACGGCGGAGCCGCCGGGCCGCCCGGCCGGGAGCGACCACCCCGGTGCCGAGGTCGCGAACGAGCTTCGCCGGGCGGAGGCGCCGCGCGGTGTGGAGAAGCTCCTTGCGCTCGGCCGGCGTGAGGTTCTTGGCGGGGCGACCGCTCGACTTGCGGAGCAGCTCTTGGATCCGGGCGCGGTCCTCGGGCGCGGTTTGCTGGAAGTGCCGCCGCGTCGTGAGGGCGGCCTGAAGCCCCATCAGGACCCATCCCCACGGCCCGAGCCTGCGAATAAGGAAGCGCATAGTCATCCATGATTACCCATCCGCGGCCCGCGTCAACCCGGCTTGTGTCCGGTCGCGTCCGGCTGACGTCCGAGCCGCAAGCGAGGAGCTTCCCGTGAAGCGGGCTCGGCCCGCCATCCGGCGTGGGCGAGATACGCTCGCCCCGTCCTCGCCCCGGCCACCGCCCGGCCACGCCCCGTCCTCGCCCCGGCCGCCGCCCGTCCTCGCCCTGGCCACCGGCGACCCGCCGGTCGCCTCTAGATGGTTGATTCCGCGCGGTTAGGCGCAGTAGTCGACGAGGGCGCGCGTTGGCCGGCCAAGCTCGTAGTTGAGGGTGATGCATGCGGCGAGGCAGAGGAAGCGCTGGAGGACGCGTTCGCGCAGGCCGGGGAGGGTGCGCGCGCCGTGGCGCTCGAGGGTGAGGATGTCTTTGAGGGTCCAGAAGATCGACTCGATGCGTTGCCGGATCGGCGCGAGATGCGGCCCGCGACCGGGCTCGTCCTTGCGCCTGGGACGGACGATCGTGGCGTCAAGGTCACTGACAGCGTTCGCGAAGTCGCGACCGGCGTAGCCCTTGTCGCCCAGCAGCGTCTCGCCGCCCTGGCGGCGGCAGCGCGCCAAAAGTTTGAGGCCGACCTCGCGCTCGTCGATCTTGGGCGAGGTGAGCTCCAATGCTCTGGGGGTGCCGTCCATCGAGAAGATCGCGTGCAGCCGAAAGCCCCAGAAGTAGCGGGAATGCGACGTGCAGTCGCCGTAGTCGGCGGCGTCAGCGAGCTGCGAGCGCTTGACGGTCTCGCGGCTCCTTGCGCACTCCAACGGCGTCGAGTCGATGAGCAACAAATCGTCGGTGAATCCTGGGGACTGGCTGGCAAAGACGCCCATGAGCCACTCGATGCTCTCCGCGAGCCGGCGGCGACGTTTGAAGTACCCCGGCTGCAACGGCAGCTGCGGGAAGAAATGATCGAGACGCTTGCGGGCAACAGCGAGGAACCGCCGATCGGACGGAATGCCCATGATCGCCTGCGCCACGCAGAGCGTAACGACCTCGGCGTCGGTGATTCTCCGGGCCGCGTTCCCCGCCCGCTCAGGCAGGAGATCGTCAGCCGTGCAATAAACGGCGATGCAGAGAGTGTCGAGGTCGGCGTGCACGTGGCCTCCGGGTCGACGATGCCTTTGGACACCGCCGACTTCGGCCTCTCTGCCCACAAACCCTCCGCGAACACGACCCCGATCGTGGAATCAACCATCTAGGGGGCTGCGGACCGAGGTCACGGTGCTCGTCGCCCGCGCTCCCGGGCGCCTTGCGTCCTTGTCGGCCGCCCGCGGAGGTTCGGTCGCCCGGCTCGTCGAGAGCATGAGCCGCTGTGAACCGTCGGCGCTCTTCGACAGGGTCGAGGAGGCGCGGGACGACCGGCGCAACCGGATATTCGCGAGCGACGTGCGCGGGCGTGTGATCAGGCCCTCAGGCTCGCCGTCGGCGCTCCAGGAGGGACCGATGAATTCGCGGCGGAGGATGGGTCTCTGGCTGACCCCGCCAGAATGGAAGCGATCAATGCCGTCACGATCTGAGAAGAACAGCGCGATCAGGCTCCGTGGGCTGGTCAAGCGCTTCGGCGCGGTGACCGCCGTGGCCGGACTCGACCTCGACGTCCCGTATGGGACGTGCGTCGGCCTGCTCGGTCCCAACGGAGCGGGAAAGTCGACGACGATGAAGACGCTGACCGCCCAGGTCATCGCAGACGGCGGCGAGCTCGAGGTGCTGGGCTTTCGTCTGCCGGAGGACTCCAAGCAGGCACGCGCCGAGATGGGGGTGGTCCCGCAACTCGACAACCTCGACGTCTCGCTGACCGTCGAGCAGAACCTGATCGTGTTCGCGCACCTGTACCGCGTGCCGAAGTACGAGCGCGAGGCGGCGATCGACCGGGCACTCGGCATGGCCAACCTCGGCGAGCGACGGACGTCGAAGGTGGACCAGCTGAGCGGCGGGATGCGGCGCCGGCTGTTGATCGCGCGGGCGCTCCTCCACCAGCCGCGGCTGCTGCTGCTCGACGAGCCGACGGTGGGGCTCGACCCACAGGTGCGCCAGGAGCTTTGGGCGCTGATCGACCTGCTCCGGTCCGAGGGCGTCTCGATCCTGATGAGCACCCATTACATCGAGGAGGCAGAGCGGCTGTGCGACCAGGTCACGATCATGTCTCACGGGCGGGCCGTGGCGGTCGGGTCGCCGAGCGAGCTGATCCGCGAGCACGCCGGGCGGGAGGCGATTGAGGTCTACGGCCCACCGGCGCGGCTGCTCGAAGTTGAGGGCATCGCCCAAGTCGAGGGCTGGCGCACCCGGCGGACGGGCACGTCGGTCGCCGTCCTCCATGCGAACGGGGCGGAGCTCGAGGGGGAGCGTCGGGTGACCAACCTCGAGGACGTCTTCGTCCTGCTGACCGGTGAGGAGATCAGCTGATGGCCGGCGGGTCATCACCGAAGGTGGCCCGGATCCCGCGCCGCCTGCATCGCCTCGAGCTTGTCGCCGTACGGGGGGTGATGGTGCGCGAGGTCATAAACTTCTCCTCCTTCTGGCGCTCGTCGACGTTCTCGTCGACCGTCGACCCGACGATCTACCTGCTCGCCTTCGGCTTCGGCTTCGGGTCGCTGGTGAGCCGGGTCGCCGGCTACGACTACATCGACTTCGTGGGGACGGGGATCGTGGCGACGACCGTCCTCTTCTCCGGCGCCTTTCCGGCGATGTACGGGACCTTCGTCAAGTACTCATTCCAGCACACCTACGACGCGATCCTGGCCGCTCCGGTCGACACCGAGGAGCTGGTCACCGCCGAGGCACTATGGATCGGGACGCGGACCGGGGTCTACGGTTGCGTTCCCCTCTTGGTCGCCATGGTGTTCGGACTGTGGCCGAGCTGGGGGATGCTGCTGGTGCCCGTGATCGCCGGGCTGGCCGGCTTCGGCTGGGCGGCGACGGGCATCTTCATCGCGGCGAGGGCGAGCCGGATCGAAAGCTTCTCCTACTGGCAGAGCGGTTTGCTGACGCCGATGTTCCTGATCGCGGGCACCTTCTTCCCACTGACCCGACTACCGGAGTGGGCGCAGGTCCTCGGCAACTTCAATCCGCTGTTTCACTGCGTCCAGCTCGTCCGGCACGCGGTGTTCGGCTTCGAGGGGGTAGCCGACCTGGGCCATCTGGCCTTCCTGATCGTCTTCGCCCTGGTCATGTGGAGGCTGGCGATCCGCTTCATGGAGCGCAAGTTGATCCTCTGATGAACGAGCCGTCGAGGGCAACCGAAGAAAAGAGCCTCGAGCAGAACCCTGGTGTACCCGGCCGCTGAAGCCGAGCCCGCGGGGCCTGCGCGGGCTGTGGCCCCGGGCCGGCTTCGCGGTCGAGTCGGGCCGACGCCGTTCCAGATGCCGCCGGGCGCCGGGCAGCGGGCAGCTTCACCCCTACGCCGGGCGGACGAGCGCCGCCCGCAACGTCCTCGTCTGCTGGCGCTTCGGCGACCCGCACGCCGTCCGCCCGTAGCGCGGAAGCACGCATTCGGGCGGGCTAGACTCGCGCGATGACGTGGATGCGCAGGCACGACACGCTCGGCAACCTGGTCTTCACGCTTGGCGCCGTCGGTGTCCTGGTCTCCGGGAACGTGTACTTCGGCGGTGCCTTTCCTCATCGTTCTCGGACTTGCCTTCCTCTGGTCGGTCCTCGCCCGTACGAGCGACGCGCTGCGCGAGGATTTCAGGGGCTACCGGGGTCCTCTGGGCTGGCCGCTCGCGTGGGTGCTCTCCCGGCTGCCCGGGCCGGCCCCCAAGGCGGTCGGGGTCCTCCTGGCCTCCCCGTGGTCGCGCTCGGCGTCGCCGTCATCGCCGACCCGAACGGGCAGATCGACCTCGGCGTCGGGGCCGGCTCGCGCGCGATCGCCGGTCCGGTCACCGCGGTCCGCGGCCGTGACTTCAGCATCGAGATGCCCGGCCGACCGGTGCGGGAGGCCACGATCCTTCGCACGCCGGGCGGGATCGAGCGAGCCGCCTTCTACCGCTCGGAGACGGCCTCGGGGAGCTTCGAGCTCGAGGTGGTCAAGCTTCCCTACCCACTGCCGTCCGGCCCCCCGGGGCGTGACCGGGTCAGGAAGCTCGCAGCGGCGATCGACCGCGAAGCCGCCCTGGGGGGGAGGGCGACCACCTACGCCGGACGCCCGGCGATCGACATGGCGCTCCGCGCCGATGTCACCGAGTTCTCGCGGGTGATCCGCGCGCCGGGGGAGAGGTTTAGGCTGTCGGTGTTCGTGCTCGATCGCCTGTCGTCGCCGCCTGCCGCGTACACGGCGTTCCTCGCGTCGTTGAAGCTCAGCGGCGCCCAGCCGTGAGTGGGGACCGGGACTCCTCCGGCCGGGGGCGCGCGGTTCAGCGAACCGAGGTGGCGGTCGAGAGCGTTTGGACAGGGGAACGCGGCAGCCTCAGCTGAGCTGAGAACTCGGCGTTGCTCGGCCAGGGCTACCCGTCAACGCCGCCGCGGAGGATCCGATCGTCGCGATCCAGTCGCTCGACGGCGCCGACCAAGCGATCGCGCTGGCGGTCGCGCCGAAGGCGTTCGGGCAAGCCAGCGGCTCGCTGAAGCGCGGCGGGACACTCGTCTTCGTCGCTCTGCCGGCCGACAACGACGTGTCGATCCCGATCTTCGAGACGGTCCTCAACGGAATCACGATCGTCGGCTCGATCGTCGGCGCGCGCAACGAGCTGCGCGAGGTCTTCGAATTGCACAGCGCGGGGCGCACCCACATCATCCGCGAGACCCGCTCGCTGCAGGACATCAACGAGGCGATCACCGATCTCTACGCAGGTCGCGTCGCGGCCCGCATCGTGCTCGAGCCGTAGCCGGTCTCTGCTGCGTCTGACTTCGTGTCCGGAATCTGGGTGATAATCACGCCATGTTGGGGGGTGGTCATGCGAGCCGAGAGGAGGCTGTATGGCCGCTGTGAAGGATGGCAGAGGACCGCGTCGTCG
>JBPCNA010000092.1:0-12205 GCA_051001735.1 Solirubrobacteraceae bacterium | reverse complement strand
CGCGTCCACCCCACAAGCGTCTTGCGCTCCCCATCCGTCAGGTCGATCGACACCGCAGCAGGCCCCCGTGGCATACCCAAACTATACCACAAACCAGGCCCAAACTAATGACTCACGACACTAGCGGCATCTCACTGATGTACGGTCTGCCCGGGCCGCACGCTTCGAGCCAGTTGGCGCCGCCGTCTACGCTGACGGCAGCGTCGTCCAGATACTGCGGCCCGGCTGAGCCGCGGAGGCGCGACCTATGCGCAGGACAAGGAGACTCTGGCGCGCCAACAGCAAGCGCAGGGAAGGAAGGAGCCGGCTATGCCGGGCCGGTCGCAGACAACTACTCGTCTCCAGGCCCGCCGAACGAGCGAAACCCCCTGCTTTCCAATAGGTTCTCAGCGCGCCCCACAAGCATTCGAACCTGTGAGCTTCGGTCCCGTAGCAGGCGTGACCCCCGTCGGTTTGGCACCAGCGCCATCGGGCTGGCTGTCGTGAAGGGCGAGCGGCTCCTGGCTCGAGGTAGCGAAGAGACCAGGGCGCTCATCGGGGGGGTGCCCCGAGCGTTTGCATGCTGTGAGGCGGTCAATCGACTTCCGTACGCCGACCAGGACGCAATCCGTAGAGCTTGGTCAGAGCTGACAGGCCGACCGACCGACGAGCGCTTTCGGCTCGTGCCGCCGATCCATAGCGACCACGGCCTCAAGCTCCGGGTCGGCGCCAACGTGTTCGTCAATCACGGGTGCACTCTCAACGACATGGGTGGAATTGAGATCGGCGAGGACACGATGATCGGGCCTAACGTCAGCCTCCTGACGAGCGGTCACCCCACAGCGGTTGCTGATCGACGTGCCGGCATCACGATCGCGGCGATTCATATCGGCGCCAACGTCTGGATCGGCGCCGGCGCGACCGTCCTCGGAGGCGTAACGGTCGGAGACGGTGCGGTTGTGGCCGCCGGCGCGGTCGTCAGCCGCGACGTGCCGCCGGCTACCCTTGTCGCGGGCGTACCCGCACGAACCATCCGCACGTTGGACTGACCGGTCGAGCCGCGCGCGACGCTACCCCGGCGTTCTTCGACCGCTGGTTTGTCGTCAAGTTCCCGCGCAAGTTCCGCGAGACCGACGACCAAGACCCCGAACTGGTGGAGGCCATCTCCGGCGAACTTAGTGGCGTTCTCAATCGGATGCTCGGCGGGGTTACCCGGCTCCGGCGTGAAGGAGCGTTTACCGAGTGCTCCGGCCTGACGCTGGCGCATGCCGAGTTCCGCCACCAAGCCGACTCGACGGCGATGTACCTGTTGGACGTAGATGACAAAGGCCGCAGCAAGCGCGAGGCTTGGTATGCGTGGTACGCCGACTGGTGTAATGTAAGCACAACGGCCACCATCCTGTTGCTAGCCAGCGGTTCTACGCCCGGCTACGCGATTTGGACGCTGCTAGAAGGTGTAACGGTGGTAGCCACCAAGAACCAAGGCTACGAATACTTCACCGTTACGCGGAAGGAGGGGTAGTGGCGGGTAGTCACCTTTTCGGAAAAGCTGGCCCGCCGTTTCAAAGCGTGTTGTATTGCGACTCTCATTTGCCGCGTTACTTTTCGGAAAAGGTTACTACCCCCGACTACCCAGAAACTTCTACGTTTGTGCCGTTAGCGACAGCGCAAGACAGGTGCAGGCCGCACGTGGCCGGTTCCTCCCCCAGCGGCGAGGCACATCTGCAGGCTTTCGCGCCGCCGAACGGAAGGTCCGAGCCAGCGGTCCCAGTGCGCGCCGGAGTATTTCAGTGAAACTTGCCCGTCATATGCCGTAATCCGGTACCGTTTCTTTGGTACGACACATCTACCAAAGGACACGCGGTGACACGCACGGAACGCCTACTCGCCGAATACCGCAGGCTATATGCAGCGACGGGGAACGCTGTACTCGCCGCGCACGGGCTCGCCGCCGCGTTCGGTCTCACACCGGCGCATGCCGACCGGATCGCGCGCCGCGCCGCTGGGAGCGAAACCTGATGTTCGGCCACATACAGCGGCGCCAGCGGAAGGACGGCACGTCCGTCTGGGTCGCCCGCTTCCCCGATCCGCTCAAGGGAGGCCGGGAGACCTCCAAGAACCTCCAGACGAAGAAGGAGTCCCAGGCGTTCCTGCTCGCCACGCACGCCGCCATCATGGCCGGCCAGCACACCAGCCCTAGCGCCGGCCAAGCAAGCTTCAGCACCGTCGCGGCCGAGTACGTCACAACCAAGGCTCGGCTCAAGGCGGTCGGCGGCTACGTGCACATCATCACCAGGCATTTTGAACCCCGAGTTCGGCGCCGCCTACATCGCCGCGGTCACCACCGACGCGATCCAGGTCGACATCAACCGACTGGCCGAGCAGGGCTACGCGACGAACACCATCCGGCGCATCAACGGCGTTCTCCGCGGGGTCATGACCGTCGCCGTCCGCCGCCGGTACATAGCCACGAACCCCTGCGACGCGCTCGACCTCCCCGCCGCCGACGACCACGTCGAAATGCTGTTCCTCGACCCCGCCGAGATCCACACGCTCGTCGCCGCGCTCCCGGTCGAATGGCGGACCCCGGTGTACCTGGCAGCCACCGTAGGGCTACGCGCAGGCGAGGTCTGGGGGCTACGCCGCATGGACGTCGACCTCTTGACCGGGACGCTCTACGTCCGCCAGACGATCAAGGCGAACTTCGGCAAGCACCTCGCCGACCTCCTCCCCGCCGACCAACTCGGGCTCGTCGTCTCCACCCCGAAGAGCCGCGCGTCCCGGCGGAAGGTGGCCTTGCCCGAGGCGACACGCCGCATGCTCGCCGACCACCTGTCGAGTTCCCTCCCCAGCGGCCCGGCCGCGTCCGCTGTCATCTTCACGCTCCCGGGCGGCACGCCCGTCCAGCACGGCAACTTCTACGCCCGGATCTTCAAGCCGACCGTCCGGGCCTGCCTCCCGCCCGAGAAGGCCGGCTTGCGCTTCCACGATCTGCGCCATTCGGCCGCCGCGCTCTCGCTCGCCGTCCATCCGGACCTCTTCGTCGTCAAATCCCGACTCGGCCACTCGGATATCAAACCGACGATCAACACCTAACGGCCATTTGCTGCCGGCCGTCGACGCCGCGCTCGCGATCGGCGTCGATGCTCTCGTGGCCGCCGCCGCGCCCGCGCCGCTCGCCGAAGTCAAGCCGCTCCGGCGGGCGTAGCCGCCGCCGCATCCTTAGCCGCTCTGGCGGCGACCGAGGCCGCGCCTTTTGCCGGAAACTCGTACAAGAGCTTGAGCAGCATCGCGACAAAGTCGACAGCTGCCTTCGCCGCCGTCTCGTCAATGTCGAAGATCTCATGCGTGGCGTCGTTCCCAATCTGTCGGATCTCGTCCACCCAGTCCTTCGTACGCGGCGGCACGAGGTGGTTTTCGACGAGGTAATCGACATAGAAGACGAAGCTCTTGCCCTCCGCGGCGCCTTGCAACACCGCGACGTGCATCAGGATCTTCCGGCAGACCATGACTGCCGCGTGGTTCGCAGCGACGCTCACGCAGTCCCGAGCCTCTTCGTAGAGGTCACCGACGCCGGACGGCAGATCGGCCACGCCCGTGCCATAGGACACCGGCGGCGTCACGATACCCACCGTCGTGTCGATGTAGCTCGGGTATCCGCAACTCGGGCACGCCCGCAGGATGCCGGCTAGGCCGTTAGCTTCCGCGGTCACGCCGACGTCCGACGCCACCTGATCTCCGCACCACGCGCAGCGATACGACACCGGGTACCCGTTGGCCCTCCACACTTGCGACGTAGAGATCGTGACGCGCGGACTAGACCGAACGGGCATCTGCTCAGGCTACACGAGCCACCGGCCGGGCAAGAGCCGGGCAGCCACTTCCTCGGGACACGAAGCCCGGATCCGCAAACTGCTGATTACCAGGTCTTTTAGGACGCGCCCGAGAGGATTCGAACCTCTGACCTTCGGTTCCGTAGACCGACGCTCTATCCAGCTGAGCTACGGGCGCAGTCGGGCAAGGATACGGGTCGGCGGCGCGCCGGCCGGTCTCCCTCGCCTCCGAGACCGGGCGGCCGCGCCGGTCGAGCGGCCGGGCGGTCACCCGCGCCGCATTGGGGCCGGCCCGTTTGGCCGCCCCCGCCTCGATGCTGAGCCGCAAACTGGCGGAGAGGGCGGGATTCGAACCCGCGATGGAGTTTAACCCCCATACTCGCTTAGCAGGCGAGTGCCTTCAGCCACTCGGCCACCTCTCCCGACCCGGGCAGTCTAGAGCGTCGCCGCCGCTCCGCCCGTCCTCGGCCGCCCTCTGCGCGGCAGCGACAACGGCCCCGGCCACGCGGTCGCCCGGGCCCGGGCCCGGGCCCGGGAGCCGTAGCATTGGCTCGCCGGCCGCCGCTTGACCCGGCCGATTGGAGGGGTGGCAGAGCGGTTGAATGCGACGGTCTTGAAAACCGTTGGCCGGGTAACCCCCGTCCCGAGGGTTCGAATCCCTCCCCCTCCGCTCTATAGGGCGAATCCCAGCGCTGACGGGAATTGTCGGCGCTCTTCCGATGGATCGAGAGGGACACTTGGTCGCCGCGTGGCACCGCTCGTGGGGACCGAGGACTGTCGCGCGTTGCCGTGACACTGGACCCCGGTGACAACCTGGCGGCGACCAAGCGGCCCCCGCAGATCATGGCGCAGGTCTGCGCGGCGCAGCGCGGCGGGTTTCTGCCATTCCTAGTAGTCGTAGCCACGAATCGGTTCGTGCGGATGCGGCGGACGGCGATGTTGGGAAGGCTGCCGGCGACGAACCCGGTTTCCCCCAGTAAATCCTGACAATTGGTGCTAGTGAGCGGGTTTCCTTAGGCCGTTCATTCCACCGGGATCGGCTGGAAGGGCTCCGCCGCGGTGGCCGGTGATGGGTTGGCTGAGGTAGCCCGTCGAGCGAGCGGGTGGACGCGGCACGTCACGGACACCGAGAGCGCTCGTTCGGTGGCGCGGTCTCCCTCGTTGCGTTGTTGCCGTAGCCGGTGGCTCAAGGGTCCGCGGAGCGCGCGCTCGGCGTTGTTCGTCGGCTCCACGCGATCGGTCGTGACGAAGGTTAGAGCGCGGGCCAGATTCCGCAGGCTGTTGGCGAAGCCGCGGTGGTAGCGGCTGTAGTTGCTTTCTCGGCTGGCCAGGTCGAGCGGAGCACGGACTTCGCCCTGGACGGGGTCATGTCCCGGGCGAGGCGGCTTCGTCGAGGTTGATCGACCCAGAAGCCAGCACTTGCGCGGTCAGGGCGCTCGTGCGGGCCCTTCAGCCTGCCGGCGCGTGCCCAGACCGCGGCGACCCAACCGCCAGAGACGCCGACTGAAAAGCTCACCGTCGCGGCGTGCGGGGCTGGCGGCGCGCGCCCGCAGCGGCGGTCTCGGTGATCGCATCGGCGGTCTCGGTCATCCGTCCAGACATCGCCGGAGTGCGTCCCTGCCCGTGCGCCCTCCCATATCATCCGTACGATGAACATTTCCTTAAACCTCGCCGCTTCCGCCCGCCGCGTTTCGCTCGCGATCATCCTGCCCCTGGCCGTGGCGATCATCGCGCTCCCGGTCGGCGCCGGCGCCGCGTCGAGTACGAGTCCGGTCAGCCTGAAGACCAAGCACGAGTTCGCCCACCGCTCGGCAAGCTTCTGCGGCAAGCACCAGCGGGTCCGCTTCTTTCACCGCCACCAGGTTATCGAGTACCGCGGCTCGTTGACCCCGGCGACTGGGCGGCACTTCGCGGTCGCGATCCAGGTTAAGCGCTGCGTGCACGGCCGCTTCGTGACCGTGGCCAGGTATAGCGCCACGGGCAAGAAGTCGGGTAAGTTCAAGGTCTTCGTCCGGGCGCCGCGTATCGGCCGCGGCCGGCACGCGAGGACCGGCTACTTCTACGCCCGGGCAACCGTCAACGGGCAGCGCAGCCGAAAGACATACTTCGCCGTCACGCGTTGAGGTGTGTCGGCGCGGGCGGCGCAAAGGCAGCGCTCAAGTACCGTGAGCGCGCGTGCCCTGGGCGTCCGGATCGGCGACCGCGAAGGCACGTTGGATCCGCCGGCGGCGGCGGGGCTCCTCGCGCTGGACTGCCGCGACCTGAGCGATGAGGCCGTCGTGCAGCGAGGTCTCCGGCGCGAAGCCGAGGATCTTGCGAGCCCGGGTGCCGTCGGCCCCCGTGGCCCGCACGTCGCCGGGGGCAGCCGGGAGATACTGGATCTTGACGGGGCGCTCGAGAATCTCTCCGAGCAGGTTGAGGGCCTCGAGCAGCACAACTTGGCGGCCGCCGCCGATGTTGTACACCTCGCCAGGAGAGCCGCGTCGTGCGGCGATCGTCGTCGCGCGGACGACATCGTCGACGTAGGTGAAGTCCCGCTGCTGGCGCCCGTCGCCGTACACGGTCACCGGATGTCCGGCGATCAACTGGCCGATGAAGCGGTTGAAGGCCATGTCGGGCCGCTGGCGGGGCCCATAGACGGTGAAGTAGCGCAGGCCGACGACCGGGATCCCGTGGGTGCGGAAGTAGACGCCGGCCAGATCCTCGGTCGCCTTCTTGGTCATGCCGTAGGGCGACACCGGTTCCCGCGGCGCGTCCTCGCTGGTCGGGAAGGAGGGCCGCTCGCCGTAAACCGACGAGGACGACGCGTAGACGAAGGCTTGAATCGGCCGGTCGACGCATTCCTCGAGCAAGCGCTGGGTCGCCTCGACGTTGTGGCGCACGTACTTGGAGAAACCGGCGCCGAAGCTCGGTCGCACGCCGGGCTGGCCGGCCAAGTGATAGACGGCGTCGATGCCGTTGAGCAGCGTGTCGAGCGGGTCGCGGCTGAGGTCGACGCGGTGCAACTCGAACGCCGGATGGTCGCGCACGGCGTTGACGTTGCGCTTCTTGGTCTCCCTCGCGTAGAACACGGTGAACGCGTCGACGCCGCGCACGGCGATGCCCCGGCTCAGTAGATACTCGGTCAGGTGCGAGCCGATGAAGCCGGCGCAACCGGTCACAAGCACACGCGCGTGGAGCGGCGGATCGTCGGTCTCGGTCGGTCTGCTCATGAACTGCCACTCCCAATCGTGATGGCTGCGGTCCAACGCCCGGTCGCCGAAAGCGCGTCGGCCGCTGAGATTAGTCAAGCTGGACGACGGTGACCAGGATGGCGAAGCGCTTGGGAGCACGGCGCCGGGTCCAGCGACGCGTCGATCTCGGGGTGCTCGTCTACGAGTTCGCGAAGCTGTCAGAGACGTTCGTGCTGCACGATCTGCTGGCGCTCGAGGCGTCCGGAGTGCGGCTGACGGTCTACTCGGTGCTGAAGACGGCGGGCGATGTCAGCCACGAGGCGGCCGGTCGGCTGAGGGCCGAGGTGCGTTACCTGCCCGAGATCGCCGGCCGCCAGCAACGTCTGGCCGTCCGCGCGGTGCAGGGCATGCTGCTGGCGCGCGATCCGGTGGCTCATCTGCGCGGTCTGGCGCGTGTCTACGCCTCGTCGGATTACAAGCGCAACCGGCTCCAGCAGGCCGTGCTGCTCGCCGGCGAGCTCGAGCGCGACCGGTGCCCGGCGCTGTACGTGCACTTCGCCCATCGGGCAGGGACGATCGGACGCTTCGCGGCGCTGATGCTCGACATCCCCTACGCGATCTCGGCCCACGCCGTCGATGTCTGGACGCCGCCGGTCAAGGAGCTCCGGGCGAAGGTCCGCGATGCCGAGACGGTGCTCTGCTGCTACAAGGAGGCGCGCGACTATCTCCAGCAGCTCGCCGGGGCCCGGACGCCGATCGCGCTGGTGCACCACGGCGTCGAGCTGCCCCCGCCGCGCGAACGCGACGAGCAGTCGCCGCCGGTCGTGCTTTCGGTCGGGCGCCTGGTACCCAAGAAGGGCTATCCGACGCTGCTGGAGGCCGTCGGCCTGCTGCGCGACCGCAACGTCGCGGTGGCCCTGCGGATCGCCGGGGAGGGCCCGGAGTGGGCGGCGCTGCAGCGGCGGGTCAACGACCTCGGGCTCGGGTCGCTGGTGCGTTTCCTCGGGCCCCTGAATGACGTCGAGATGGACCGCGAGTATCGGTCGGCGAGCGTCTTCGCCCTCGCCTGCGAGCGGATGCCGGACGGCAACCGGGACGGGATTCCGAACACGGTGCTCGAGGCCATGGCCAGGGAGCTGCCGGTCGTCTCGACGACGTTGCCGAGCGTGGCCGAAGCGGTGCTCGACGGCGAGACCGGACTGCTGGTGCCCGAGCGCGACCCGGTCGCGCTCGCCGACGCGCTCGAGCGGCTGCTCGGCGACCGCCGGCTGCGCGACGGCCTGGGCGCAGCCGGACGCGCACGGGTCGCGGCGCAGTTCGACCGGCGAGAGTGCGGGCCACGCGTGCACGAGGCGCTGGTCGCGGCGGGGCTCCTCGGGTGACCTCGGTGCTCTATCTCAGCGCCGATCCCGGGGTTCCCGTGCACGGGGCCAAGGGGGCATCGGTCCACGTCCGGGCGCTCGTCGGGGCATTGCACGAGCTCGGCCATCGGGTGACCGTCGCCTCGCCGCGTCTGGAGCCCGGCGACTCGCCCCTGCCCGAGGGGGTGCAGACGATCGCGATCCCGGCCGTCGCGCCCAAGCTGGCGCTCGACGGCGAGGCTCTGGACGAGCTCAAGCGCGCGCAGACCGAGGCGCTGTCTCGGCTCGTCGGGGCGACGGCGATCGACGTGATCTACGAGCGCTACTCACTGCACGGGGTGGCCGGCGCCCGGCTCGCCCGGGCCCTCGGCGTGCCGCTGCTCCTGGAGGTCAACGCGCCCCTGCGCGAGGAGGCACGGCGATTTCGGACGCTGCCCCATCCCGACGCGGCGGCCGCCGACGAGCGCGAGGTGCTGGCCGCGGCGGCCCGCGTGTTCGCGGTGTCCGAGCCGCTCGCCGGGTGGCTGCACACCGAGGGTGTGCCGGCCGAGCGCATCGAGGTCACCCCGAACGCCTTCCCGCCGCCGTCGCCCGGCGAGAAGGAGCCCCTGGGGCCGGACGAGCTGGCGGTCGTCGGCTTCGCCGGCGGGCTCAAACCGTGGCACGGGATCGCCACACTGCTCGCCGGCTTCCGCGCGGCGCTCGATGGGGGTGCCCGCATGCGCCTGGAGATCGCCGGCGCCGGCCCGTGCGGCGACCTGCTCGACGGCCTCTCGCTGGCCCCGGAGCACTTCCGCTGGCACGGGCATCTCGAGCACGCGACGATGCTGCGGATGCTCGCCGGCTGGGACATCGGCGTGGCTCCGTTCACCGCCCTGCCGGGCTTCTACTTCTCGCCCTTGAAGCTCGGCGAGTACATGGCGGCGGGCCTGTGCCCGGTCGTATCGGACCTCCCGCCCCTGCGCGCCGCCGTCGAGGACGGCCGCAGCGGAGTGCTCGTCGCGCCCGACGATCCGCGGGCCCTCGGCGAAGCGCTCCTGGGACTCGACCGGGACCGCGACCGCCTGCGCCGCCTGGGCGCAAGCGCGCGACGGCACGCGACGGCCGGCCCCTCCTGGCAGGACACGGCGCGCAGGGTGCTGGCCACCGTATGACCGAGGCCGCCGCCGAGCGAGCCCGGGCGCGCGCCCGCTTGCGGCTGATGTGGACCTACTTCGGCCGCGACGTCCGCCGCCGCCGCGGCAAGATCAGCGCCGGCATCGGGTTCTCGCTGCTGCTCGCCGTGGCGCGGGTGGCCGAGCCCTGGCCGCTGAAGATCGTCTTCGACCAGGTGCTCTTCCACAGGCCGGCGACCGGGGCGGCGACGCGCCTGTTCGTGGTCTTCGGCAACACGCCCACGAACATCCTCGCCGCCGCGGCCGTGGCGCTGATCGGCGTGGGCGTGATCCAGGGAATGTCCTACTACCAGCAGGACTTCCTGCTCGCCTCGTCCGCACAGGAGATCGTCTACGCGATCCGCACGCGCCTCTACCGCCACCTGCAGCTGCTGCCGATGTCCTTCCACATGAGCCGCCCGGTCGGGGACACGCTGGTCCGGCTCTCCTCGGACATCGTCGTCCTGCGCGACGTGCTGATCGACTTCATCGTCACCGTCGCCGCCGGGATCGTGATGATCGCGCTCATGATCACCGTGATGCTGCTGATCGATCCCGTGCTGACGGCGCTGGCCGCCGCGACGATGCCGCTGGCGTTCGTCATCACCTACGTCTACGGCGACCAGATCCGCGCCCGGTCGCGCAAGCAGCGCCGCCGCGAGGGCGAGGTCGCCGCGCTGATGCACGAGTCGCTCTCGGCGATGAGCGTCGTGCAGCTCCACGGCGCCGAGGCCCGCGAGCTCGCGCGCTTCGCCGCCGCCAACAAGATGAGCCTCCGCCAGGGCACCAAGACGGTGCGACTGGAGGCGAAGATGAATCGCGCCGTGCAGATCGCCCTCGCCTTCGGCGGGGTCGTGGTGCTCTGGGTGGGCACGTTCCGCGCGATCCACGGGCACATCTCGCCGGGCGACCTGATCGTCTTCACCTCATACCTGCGCGCTGCCTACCGTCCGCTCCGGCGGGGCTCGAAGGCGATCCAGCGCTCGGCGAAGGCGCTGGCCGCGGCCGAGCGGATCGTCGAGGTGCTCGCGATCCGCCCGTCCGTCCGCGACGCGCCGGATGCCGTGCCGGCGCCGCCGTTCACGGGCGCGCTGCGGTTCGAGGCCGTGAGCTTCGAATACGTCGACGGCGAGGAGGTGCTGCATGGGATCGATCTCGAGCTGCCGGCCGGCCGCCGGGTCGCGGTGATCGGGCCGAGCGGCTCGGGCAAGTCGACGCTCGTGCGGCTGCTGCCGCGCCTGTATGACCCGACCGGCGGTCGGGTCACGATCGACGGGCGCGACCTGCGCGGCGTGACGCTCGAGAGCCTCAGATCGCAGATCTCGGTCGTCGAGCAGGAGTCGGTCCTGATGAGCATGTCGTTGAGGGAGAACGTCCGCTACGGGCGCCCGGATGCGACCGACGAGGAGGTCGACGCGGCGATCGCCGCCGCCGGGCTCGACGCCTTCGTAGCCACCCGGCCGGACGGCCTCGAGACGGTCGTGGCCGAGCGGGGGGCGTCGATCTCCGGCGGCGAGCGTCAGCGCGTCGCAATCGCCCGGGCGCTCATCCGCCAGACGCCGATCCTGCTGCTGGACGAGCCCACCACCGGCCTCGACCCGGTCACCAAGCGCGAGGTCATGCGGGCGCTGCTGCACCTCGTGGAAGGCCGGACGGCGTTGATCGTCACGCATGATCTCGAGCTGGCGCGCCAAGCCGACGAGATCGTCCTGCTCGTCGACGGAGCGATCCGCGCCCAGGGCACCTGGGAGGAGCTCGAGCACGGCTCCGAGGACTTCCAGCTGCTCGCTCGCTCGATCATGGAGCGCACGGCATGAGCATGGGGCGCGCGGCATGAGCGCCGGCCGACGTCTGCTCTTCTACTCCCACAACGGTGTCGGTCTCGGCCATGTCCACCGTCAGCTGCGCCTGGCCGCCGCCTACCGGCGCCGCCATCCCGACATCGGCGTGCTCGTGGTCACCGGATCGCACGCCGTCGGGTCGCTGCACTTCCCCGAGGGGGTCGACTACCTCAAGCTGCCGTCGATCAGGATGATCGACCGCTACCGGACCTGGGAGCCGCGCGACGTGGGCGTCGACATGGCGACCCTGACCAGGATGCGCGGCGAGCTGATACGCGACGCGGTGCGTCGCTTCCGCCCCCACCTCCTGGTCGCCGACTTCATGCCCGCCGGCCCCTACGGCGAGCTGCTGCCGGCGCTGGAGGAGCTGCGCCGGCGCCGCGGCGTGGCCGTCGCCGGGTTTCGCGACATCATCGACGAGCCGTCCTTCGTCCGCGGGCTTTGGGAGCAGACGGGGGTCTATGAGGTTCTGCGCGAGCACTACGCCGCCGTCTGCGTCTACGGGACCCCCGCGGTCAGCGACTTCGCCGAATACGGCCTTCCCGATGACCACCCGCACCTGCACTACGCCGGCTACCTCGTCGAGGCTCCGACGGGCAAGCTTCCCCGCCAGGCGCGGGGTCCGGCGCCGCTGATCGTGGCCACCACCGGCGGCGGGGTCGACGGCGGTCCGCTGCTCCGCCGCTTCGTCGCGGCCGCCGGCCCGACCGCGGCGGCCGGGACCTGGCTGGCCGTCGCCGGTCCGCTGCTGGCCGAGGCCGAGTTCACCGCACTGCGCGCGGGCGGGGCCGCCGCCGGGGTTTGCGGCGTGCGCAGCGTCGCTCTGGCTGGGGCGCTGTTTGCGAGAGGAGACGACGTGGTCTC